>JAWOEI010000035.1:0-42411 GCA_046482825.1 Kiritimatiellia bacterium | reverse complement strand
TAATAAGTTTCAAAAATATGGAAAAGTTTTATCCTGAAGATGAGATAACAGTTTTTAACGGCTCTTTTAACAAGAATTAAAAGAAATTATCCCCTTTCGCCGGGATAATTTGCACCGGAAAATCCGATGAAGCGGCAGAGCAGTGCGCTGCCCCGAAATTTATTTCAAGGAATTTATCCGTTCTTCCAGTACTTTTATCTTTGCTTTGGCATCGCTTTGCTTGGCCTTTTCTTTTGCCACTACAAGGTATATTCAGAATGCCTTCTGAGCATAGCTGAAATTTCCGCCTCCTCTTCCGGGTTCTCAAAGCCTTCAAGATCAACCAGCTCTTGATTACAGCGTTTTCCGGCAAACACACCGCTTTCATCCAGAACGTAGGCAATGCCGCCGCTCATACCGGCGGCAAAGTTGCGCCCGGTTTCGCCTATAACAACCACACGGCCGCCGGTCATATATTCGCATCCGTGGTCACCGACACCTTCGACAACAGCCCTGACACCGCTGTTACGCACGCAGAATCTTTCTCCGGCGCGTCCGCGGATATATGCTTCGCCTCCGGTTGCTCCGTAAAATGCCACATTACCCAGAATGATGTTTTTTTCCGCGGCATATGATGCATCAGGTTCCGGGCGGAGAATCAGTCTGGCGCCGGAGAGGCCCTTGCCGAAATAGTCATTGGCATCGCCGAACACTTCCATAGTCAGCCCTCTGGCTCCGAATGCCGCGAAACTCTGACCGCAGGTTCCGTGGCAGACAATACTGATGGTATCATCCGGCAGCCCTTCAGCACCGAAACGGCTGGATATCCTGTGGCTGAGCATTGTTCCCACAGTACGCTGGGTATTGCGGATACTTATATCAAGCTCCACCTTTTCACCGCGTTCAAGAGCTGGTACAGCCTCTTTTATGAGAGTGCGGTCAAGGGTATTGCTGATGCCGTGATCCTGTGATCCGGTGCAGCGGCGGTCATCCAAAGTTTCATCCACCTGTTCAAGAATGGCTGAGAAATCCAGTCCTCCGGTTTTATGGTGAGAGAGCGCATCGGAAACCTCAATCATATCAACACGTCCGACCATTTCATCAATAGACCGAAACCCAGTTTCAGCCATCAATTCACGGAGATCCTCAGCGATAAACTTCATGAAATTCACTACATACTCAGGCCTGCCAGCAAATTTCCGTGTCAAGCGCGGATCCTGGGTGGCAATTCCCTGCGGACAGGTGTTCAAATGGCATACACGCATCATGACACATCCCAGAGCCACTAGAGGAGCGGTGGCAAACCCGAACTCTTCGGCTCCCAGCAGACAGGCGATCGCGACATCACGCCCGCTCATCAGCTTGCCGTCGCACTCAAGGCGTACGCGGCTGCGCAGTTTATTCCTCATAAGAGTCTGCTGCGTTTCAGCCAGTCCGAGTTCCCAGGGAAGTCCGGCATGCCTGACCGAAGTCACCGGAGCTGCTCCTGTACCACCGTCATACCCGCTTATCAAAATCAGATCCGCCTTGGCTTTCGCCACACCTGCGGCCACTGTACCAACACCGGCTTCAGACACAAGTTTAACGCTGACACGTGCATCGGGGTTGGCGTTCTTGAGGTCATGTATAAGCTGAGCCAGATCCTCAATTGAGTAGATATCATGATGAGGAGGCGGTGAAATCAGAGGCACATAGGGCGTTGACATACGTGTTTCGGCAATCCAGGGATAAACCTTCTCGCCCGGCAGTTGTCCTCCCTCACCAGGCTTAGCACCCTGGGCCATTTTAATCTGCAGTTCCCGGGCATTGGTCAGATAGTGACTGGTAACACCGAAACGTCCGGAGGCTACCTGTTTGATTTTACTCATACGCCAATCACCGTTCTTATCAGGAGTAAAACGCTCAGCATTCTCGCCTCCCTCACCGCTGTTGCTGCAGCCGCCGATGCGGTTCATGGCGATCGCGAGGGTTTCATGAGCAACACCGCTGATTGAACCGTAAGACATAGCTCCGGTTTTAAAACGTCTGACGATTGATTCCCATGATTCGACCTCGTTTACAGGCACAGGCTGAGCCGCTTTTTTCAATTTAAAGAGGCCGCGTAAAGTGCAGAGGTCCGACTGTTCGCCGCTGACCAGCTCCGCATATTTTTTGTAAAGCTGATAATCCCCCTTCCGTACAGCCTCTTGTAGCAGGGCTATCGTAGCGGGATTATAAAGGTGTTTTTCACCGTCACGCCGCCACTGGTAGAATCCTCCGTCGGAAATTCCGGGCATACCGGAACGGGCATCGGAATAAACAGCTTTGTGATGCTGCAGAGAATCTTCCGCGAGTTTTTGCAGACCGACGCCTTCAATGCGTGAGACCGTGCCGGTGAAGTAATGATCTATCACAGCAGTATTCAACCCGACTATTTCAAATATCCGGGCTCCCCTGTAGCTCTGCAATGCGGATATACCCATACGGGACATCACCTTCAGCAGGCCTTTATTCACCGCCTTGATATAGCGCGCACAAACTTTGTCTTCCGGAACATCGGGGCAGAATCTGCTTCCAGCCATGTTGCGCAGGGTCGCATACGCCAGATAGGGGCATATAACATCAGCGCCGAAACCCAGCAGGCAGGCGAAATGATGCACTTCCCGCGGATCGCCTGCATCCAGAACAAGGGCAGTCTGAGTCCGCAGTTGTCTACATATAAGATGCTGATGAACGGCAGACACTGCCAGCAATGCAGGGAGAGGGGCTTTATCACGGTTGTGGTTACGGTCAGACAGGATCAGAAACGTACACCCGTTAAGAACAGCTTTCTCAGCATCGGAACAAAGTTTTTCCAGTGTTTTTTCCAGAACATTGTCTGTTTTATCTCTGGTGTCAAATGTGGCGTCCAGTCTGATGCTTCTGATAACATCATTTTCCGTAGAGATAATTTTTTTCAATTCGTTCTCGGTAATAAGGGGCTGTTTGACACGCAGCACACGGCAGTGTCCGGGATTTTCCTCAAGCAGATTACCCTGTCTTCCGATATAGGAGGAAAGCGAGGTGACAAGCTCTTCCCGCATGGCATCAAGAGGCGGGTTTGTTACCTGTGCGAAGAGCTGATGGAAATAGTCGTAGAACAGTCGTGAGCGCTGCGAAAGAACAGCCAGAGGTGTATCATTCCCCATGGATACTACAGGATCCGCGGCATCTGATGCCATAGGCCCGAGCACAGTTTTAATATCCTCCTGCCCATACCCGAAGAGCCGCTGAAGCGCGGTCAATTTCTGAACGGAAAGATCGATCCGCATGGATTCGCCTTCCGGTTCTTCCAGCTCATCAAGGCACAGCAAATTTCTGTCCAGCCATTGCCTGTAAGGTTGCGTGGCGGCGAGCCCGGCCTTAATCTCCTCATCATCGATAATACGTCCCTTTTCCGTGTCAACAAGAAACATACGTCCGGGTTGCAGACGGCCGCGGAGTTCAATATTGTCGGGCTCAATTTCCAGAACACCGGATTCTGAACCCATGATCACCAGTCCGTCTCTGGTGAGGGTATATCTTGAAGGGCGCAGTCCGTTGCGGTCAAGCACCGCACCGATGACTTTGCCGTCAGTGAAAGGAATAGATGCAGGGCCGTCCCACGGTTCCATTATACAGGCGTGATATTCATAAAAAGCACGGTTGGCAGCAGGCATCTCCTGATGATGATGCCAGGCTTCCGGGATAAGCATCAACACGGCATGAGGCAGAGAACGTCCGGAATGATAGAGTAACTCGATGGCATTATCGATAACTGCGGAATCACTGGCGCCTTCGGTGAGGATGGGAAACAGTCCCTGCAGGTGGTTTCCAAGAAGTTCCGACTCAAACAAACCCTGACGAGCCTTCATCCAGTTCATGTTACCGCGGACAGTATTGATTTCACCGTTATGGCTGATAAAGCGGAAAGGCTGCGCCAGAGGCCATGCCGGGAATGTGTTGGTGCTGTAGCGCTGATGAACGATTGCAAGGCCGGATCTGACCAGAGGATCATTCAGTTCAGGATAGAATCGGGCAACGCGGAAGGAACGCATCAGACCTTTGTAAACGATCAACCTTGAGGAGAGACTCGAAAGATAGAACTGATCCTTGTCTTCATCAGACAGGTTGCTCTTCAGTATAATATTTTCAGCAAATTTCCGGGCGATAAACAGTTTTCTGTTCAGGGCATCCGCAGGCACGGCACCCCGTCCTGCAAATATCTGCCGGATAAACGGCATTGTGCTGCGTCCCAGCTCTCCTATGGCATCCGGGTCAACGGGAACATCGCGCCATGTGATAAGCTCAAGGCCCTGTTGCCGCAGGCACTGCCCGAGCACTTCTTCACAGAACTCACGCGCGTCCGTATTCTGTGGAAGAAACACAGAACCGACGCCGTATTCTCCGGGTTCAGGGATATTCTCAACAACTGACCTGAAAAAATCATGTGGTATCTGTATCATGATACCGGCACCATCACCGGTATCGGGATCATAGCCAGTGGCTCCGCGATGCTCGAGGTTGGCCAGGAGTTCAAGAGCCTTCACAACGATACGGTGTGATTTTTCACCGTTCAGATGGCAGACCATACCGACACCGCAGGAATCTCTCTCCAATGCGGGATCATACATTCCTTTTTTACGGGGATAATATCTATTTCTGTTTTTACTCATTTGTTTTCCTGCATAATCAAAAATACCGATAGTTTTTTTACGCATACTCCTTTTTTCACGGCTGCATTTTTCTTCTGTAACGGTTCCTGATATTTCCGCCGCTCAGGGATTTACCCAATGAGCTTCTGTTTGAGGCCTGATGGGTCTCACAGACATATCGGCCGTCAAAGCACCCCATGCAGAAGTGTTGTGGATTTTTCAATACAGAACTTAATCCTTTAATGCTTAAATAGCCGCAGGAATCCGCGCCGATTAATTCCTTAACCTGTTCCACAGAGCGGCCCGATGCCACAAGTTCACGGGGATCAGGAAAATCAATACCGAAGTAACATGGGTATCGCGTAGGCGGACATGCTATACGCACATGCACTTCTGCGGCACCGCATACATTACGCAGAATCGAAACCCTTTTGCATATTGTATTGCCTCTTATAATTGAATCATCCACCAGAACTACTCTTTTACCGGCAACCACTTCAGGAACAATGGAAAGTTTCAGATCAGCCGAATTCGCGCGTGCTCCCTGAGTTGGCATGATAAAGGTCCGCCCGACGTAATGATTCCGGATAAACCCCATTTCGAAAGGGATGCCGCTTTCATGAGCGTAACCCATGGCGGCCAGAACGCCGCTGTCCGGGATAGGTATGACAATATCAGCATCCACAGGATGCTCACGGGCAAGCTGACGTCCGATTTCCGAGCGGACTTTGTAAACGCTCTGTCCGAAAAGGATGCTGTCCGGACGGGCGAAGTAGATGTGTTCAAAAACGCACTGTCCGTACTTACCCTTAGGCGGGGGCACATCGGCAAAACGCATACTCTGTATGCCGTTGTCATCAATTCTGATCAGCTCACCGGGAGCCACATCACGTACAAACTCGGCACCTATCTGCAGCATGGCACAGGTTTCACTGCTGATTACATATCCTTTTCCCAACCTGCCGAGTGAGAGCGGCTTAATGCCCCACGGATCCCGCGCGGCATAAATACAGTTTTTTCTTCCTATGACAATGGCAAAAGACCCTCTCAGTTCAGTCAGTGCCTGACGCACACGGTCTTTTCTCCCGAAAAAGGCAGGGGCAGCGAGCTGATGCAGCAAGATTTCACTGTCGGTAGAGGTCTGGAAAATGGCACCGTTTTTCCGGTAGCGGTCTCTCAGATACTCGGCATTCACTAAATTGCCGTTATGGGCGGTGACCCATACTCCGTCACGGCAGTTTGCCAGAAAAGGCTGCACATTCACATTGCTCGAATCACCGGTGGTGGAATAACGTACGTGTCCCACACCTGTATGCCCGGGAAGGTATTCCGCAAAATCCCCACTGAAAACATCGCTGACCAATCCCATCCCCTTGCAGAAACGCATTTCGCTGCCATCGCTGACAACCATGCCGGCACTCTCCTGTCCCCGGTGCTGCAAAGCGAAAAGCCCGTTATATATGGCAATTGCCGCCGGTTCAATACCGTAAACAGCAAAAACGCCACATTGATCATGCGGCTTTTCCGAACTTATCTCATCCGCACTCTGCCTGGTTTTAATCATCATACAAAGATTATTCAGCAATCGACATGCCAAAAAACATAAGGTCTTTTGTTGCAGACAGTTACAAAACCAACACATAAAATGGACGCCACACACACTACATTTTTGTAAGTTATTCCGTTTTTGTCATATTTTTTGCTGCAATTTTGTCGGATCTCTGTCTGCGCTCTCATTACAAAGCTCTGATTCCAAATCACTTCATGCGCAGATGTTTCTCCGGACCATGTAATAACGTAAATATGAACAATTTTATAGCCTGCTCTACCCTGATCATGTATCATATGGCACTGATTTTGCGGACATCATTTGCATTTCGGAAACTCAGCCCCTACGGAGTAGCAGTACATGCCTAAAAGAACAGACATTTCTAAAATCATGATTACAGGAGCCGGGCCGATAGTTATCGGGCAGGCGTGTGAATTCGACTATTCAGGAGCCCAGGCCTGCAAAGCGCTGCGTGAAGAGGGCTATGAGGTCGTTCTGGTCAACAGTAATCCGGCCACCATCATGACAGACCCGGAATTCGCGGACCGCACCTACATAGAACCTCTTTCCGTGGAAATACTTCATGAAATCATCAGGCGCGAACGTCCAGACGCACTTCTGCCGACACTGGGCGGACAAACAGCGCTGAATCTAGCTGTAGATCTGGCTGACGCAGGCATTCTCGAGCGGTATCAGGTTGACATGATAGGGGCTGACGCAGAAGTAATACGCAAGGCGGAGGACAGGCAGCTTTTCAAAGACGCGATGAAAGAGATCAATCTCGACGTACCGCTCAGCGGAACTGCCCGTAATCTGCGTGAGGCATGGGATGTACAGCAGCAGATAGGAACATTTCCGGTTATCATCCGTCCGGCTTTCACACTGGGCGGCAGCGGAGGAGGCATTGCCTACAGCAGTGATGAATTTGAAGCAATCTGCTCCAACGGAATAGATCTGAGTCCTGTCAGCGAAATTCTTATAGAGGAATCAGTTTTGGGTTGGAAAGAGTTTGAGATGGAAGTGATGCGTGACAAAAATGACAACGCCTCCATCATCTGCTGCATAGAAAACTTTGATCCAATGGGAGTGCATACCGGTGACAGTATTACAGTTGCTCCGGCAATGACACTTACAGACCGTGAATACCAGCGTCTCCGCGACGCTTCGCTTGAGGTTATGCGTGTAATCGGTGTTGAAACCGGAGGTTCCAACGTCCAGTTTGCCATCAATCCGGAGAACGGCCGTCTGGTTGTCATAGAAATGAACCCTCGCGTAAGCCGCTCCTCGGCGCTGGCCTCCAAGGCAACCGGTTTCCCGATTGCGCGCATTGCCGCGAAACTTGCGGTGGGTTACACTCTGGATGAACTGCGCAATGATATCACCCGTGAAACCCCTGCCTGTTTTGAACCGGCACTGGATTATGTGGTCACTAAAATACCGCGCTTCGCTTTTGAAAAGTTTCCCGGCTCAGATCCACGTCTGACCACCCAGATGAAATCCGTCGGCGAAACCATGGCCATAGGAAGAACATTTCAGCAATCCATACAGAAAGCGCTGAGATCTCTTGAAATCGGCAGTCACGGTTTTGACGGCTGCGGAAATAAGATCGGTTCATGTTCAGATGAGGAGCTGATTCGGGAGCTTGAATATCCCGGCCCGCCGCGCATATTCTACATTTGCGAAGCCTTTGTACGGGGCTGGAGTGTTGACAGGCTCTATGCTCTCACTGCAATCGACCGCTGGTTCCTTGCCCAGCTGCATGAACTGACGGCCTTTGAAGATGAAATCCGCAAGGCGGGAACACTGAAAGCACTTGAGAATGACATCGCCCTTTTGCAGCAGATCAAAGAGTTCGGCTTTTCCGATCACCAGATTGCCGGTCTGCTGAACGCCGATGAAGATGATGTGCGGGCCCTGCGTGAAAAGATGAATATCATCCCGGTGTACGGACTGGTTGACACCTGCGCAGCTGAATTCAAGGCATACACCCCCTACTTCTACTCCACATGGTCAGCCGCCGGGGACATAGCCGATCTGGATGAATCCCCGAAGCCGCGGAAAAAGATTATGATACTCGGTGGCGGCCCCAACCGGATAGGACAGGGCATAGAGTTTGACTATTGCTGTGTTCATGCCTGTTACGCTTTACGCGAAGCGGGTTTTGAAACCATTATGGTCAACTCCAATCCGGAAACCGTTTCCACCGACTACGACACATCAGACAAGCTCTACTTTGAACCGGTCACCCTGGAAGATGTTCTGGCCATATACAAGCGGGAGAAATGCGACGGAGTAATCGTGCAGTTCGGCGGACAGACGCCGCTCAACCTAGCAACAGCTCTGACTGCCAACGGAGTCAATGTAATAGGCACCTCACCTGAAAACATCGAAAAAGCGGAGGAGAGAGAATTTTTCAAGCAGCTGGCCAAAAAAATAGGTGTGCGCCAGCCTGATAATGCCACAGCCACCAACTATGAAGACGCCCTGGAAATTGCTCGTAAAATAGGGTTCCCGGTTCTGGTACGTCCCTCTTTTGTTCTGGGCGGCCGGGCCATGGCGATAGTACATGACGAGGAATCCTTCTATGATTTCGCGCATGAAGCTCTGGAAGCCTCCGGAGAACGTCCAATGCTCATAGATAAATTTTTAGAGGGTGCTGTTGAAGTTGACGTGGACTGCATTTCCGACGGAGAAATCCAGGTTCTCGGAGCCATCATGGAACATGTTGAAAAAGCCGGAGTTCACTCCGGTGACAGCGCATGTAGCATACCTCCACGCACTCTTTCAGATAAAGTCATCGGAGAAATACGCAAATATACCCATGCGCTGGCCAGAGAACTGAATGTGATAGGCCTTATGAATGTGCAGTATGCCGTACAGAATGACGAAGTTTACATCATAGAGGTCAATCCGCGGGCTTCACGGACAATACCCTATGTAAGCAAAGCCATCGGTGTGCCCCTGGCACGTCTGGCATCCCTGGTGATGGCAGGCAAAACACTCCGGGAACTCGAATTCACAAAAGAGGTCACAGTTCCTCATTATGCCTACAAAGAGGCCGTACTCCCGTTCAACCGTTTTCCCGGATGCGATGCAATGCTCACCCCTGAAATGCACTCCACCGGCGAAGTACTGGGATTAGACACTGATCCGGGAATGGCCTATATCAAAAGTCAGCTCGGTGCGGGCACACCGCTTCCACTTGAAGGCGCCGTCTTTCTGAGCGTATCAGACAATGAAAAAGAAGCTGTAATCGAACCGGCCCGTGAACTGCAGAATATGGGCTACAGAATTTATGCCACGCTCGGCACCGCCTCCATCCTACGCGAAAACGGCATCAAAGCCATGGCTTTGTTCCGGATTGCCGACGGCCGCCCCAATGCCCTGGATCTGATCATCGAAAATGATATTCAGTGGATTGTCAATGTGCCCTCGGGTGCCAGACCTGCCAGAGATGAAGTCAGCATCCGCACAGAGGCAATACGCCGCGGCATTCCGATAACAACGACGGTCCGCGGACTGCAGGCCACACTCAACGGCCTGAAACGTCTGAAAAAACTGAAAAGTTTTGCTGTCCTTTCACTGCAGGAATTCACACGTAAAACAGAGAATGCCAACAGAAGCGACAACGTACTGATTAACTGACAAACTGGTATTAAAAACATGTACAACTGGAAAGAAAAACGGGAAAAGAAGGCTTTTCTGGCACTGGCGGACGGAACGGTATATCCGGGATGGTCATTCGGTGCTGAAATCGATAAACCGGGCGAAGTTGTTTTCAACACCGGCACTCCCGGCTACGAAGAAATTATGACCGACCCTTCATACGCCGGACAGATTGTGACACTTACGGCACCGGAAACAGGCAACACCGGCTTCAACGCCCCTGATGCCGAATCCATCAAATTGCGTCCGGAAGGCCTGATTGTTCATCACTACAACGAACCCAGCAGCTGGCGGTCTGAAGAGAGTCTTAAACAAGCTCTGATCAGATCCGGAATTCCCGCACTGGCAGGAATCGACACCCGCGCACTGACCATAAAACTGCGTAACTGCGGCACATTGCGTGGATATATCTGCACAACGGGCGACATCAGCCATGAAGCAGGTATCAGACGCGCTCTGGAATGGGAAGGTCTTGACGGACAGGACTACGCATCCCGGGTTTCGACGGACAAGATTTACGAATTTGATCCTGACGGAACCATGTCCGCATCCTGGGGACTGACGGAAAACCCCTTACCACCGGCGGAGCTTCCTGTTATAGCTTATGACTTCGGCATCAAATTCAACATTCTGCGCCGATTACGCCAGGAAGGAATGAAAATTACCGTTGTTCCGTCAAAAACATCTGCTGAAGAGGTTCTGGCTATGAAACCAGCGGGAGTTTTTCTGGCCAACGGTCCGGCTGATCCGGCGGCACTTCTCTACGCAATCGGCAACATTAAAAAGCTGGTCGGCAAAGTGCCTCTGATGGGCATATGCCTGGGGCACCAGCTTCTCGGCCTGGCGCTGGGCGGAAAAACCCGGCGTCTGAAATTCGGCCATCACGGCTGCAATCATCCGGTCAAAGAGCTGGCGACGGGAAAGATTGAAATCACATCACAAAATCATAACTTCATGGTGGATATGAATTCACTCGACAGAGTCGCAGTCGAAGTGACACACATCAATCTCAACGACAATACAGTTGAAGGCATGGCCCACAGGACTGAACCAGCATTCTCGGTGCAGTATCATCCTGAAGCAGCTCCCGGGCCGCATGATTCCCACTATCTTTTTAACCGCTTCAGAGAGCTGATACTCACATCATAACCACGATACGGGCTTTGTAGTACGCAGCACAAAAAACAAAAAGCTGATTTCACAGCGCCTTAAACCGCTTCCCAACCGTCTGTCTGCATGCATACGCACAGGCAGGCAAAACGGGATTCTGTAATCTGCGCTGTCCAGAAACCAGAATGAATTTGAATCCTGTTTACAGCATCCAAATTCATTCTGCCGGAATACATACACTTACTTGTTTTTGACTGCTTTTCAACCGCAAATCAGGACCTTATTGCAGAATAATCAACAAGCCCTGATAGGAAAATTCCGCAGAAACAAGCTGACGTGAGCCGACCGAAGATGTCGTGGCAGAAACAATGTAGTCATCCAAAGAATGCTCAACCGGCACTGTCGCCGGATCTATGCTTTCTCCTTCAGGAAGAAGGAAAAGAGGCACGGAGAAATTACCGTCCACTGTTTCACCCTCCGCCAGCTCAACAAGCACAGCCCCGCCATTAACAAAGCTGATCGGCCCTCCAAGCTCAACTCCGTTGGGCATCGCTGGATCGGAATATCCGCGCAGCAGCCGCCCGCTGTCCTTTACTTCAACGGGCCCTGAACCAAAGGCGTCGGGTGAAGCAGGGCACAACGAACCAGCGGCAATGGTTGTTATTCCGGTATAACTGTTGTTCCCGCCCAGGACAACAGTTCCGACACCATCTTTAAGCAAATGTCCTCTACCGGTAATGGGACAGTCGATTGTCAGAGTCGAGCTGTTTTCAACCCTGAACACAGCTCCGCCCTCATACCGTCTGTCTTCCTCAGGAGTACCGGGCAGGAAAGCTCCGTCTTCATTTCTCGTCTCGGCAACACCTCCGTCCGACAGCAACATGATACCACGGTTAACATCATCAAAAACAACATCATTTACCACACTGATACCACCGCCATTGAACTGCAACTGATCCTCACGGAAAGCTGGAGGCGGACCGCCCAGATTCGCTTCGCTTGTAACACGTACAGAAAAGTTGGAAACTCCGTAAACAAGCACCCGTCCGAAGAAATCCGTATTGTTTGCAAGGACAGTGTACTCAGCAAAACCGGAGGAGGGATCACCGCAGTTATACAATTTCAGATCACCATAGCCATACAGAGAGGCGTACAAAGTGAATTCACGAAGAATACTGTACCCGCTAAGACCCAATGAATAAGATGAACCGCTATCCAGAAGCGGATGCATATATATGTTACCTGCAATTCTGGCTCCGGATGAGTCTGCAATCGACATGCCAGCATTATTCATCACAATCATGTTCGTCACTGTCGGTATGCCGCTTCCCTTCATCGACAGAATGGTGTCATCAAAGATCAGTTTATCACCGGCAAAAGTATGATCCCCTGATGGCGGTGTTCGCATACTGTAATAACCTCTAACCGCATACGTCTTACCAGCGGAGGGAACCTGATTATCGGTCCAATGCGTGTTGAAAAAAGCACTCTCACCATACCCGTCAGTGGCATTCATAAAAGCAATCTTTTCCGATGGAGTGGGAGTAAAGACAAGGTCCTTCCCTCCCGTACCGTTATCCACGAGAGACAAATTGCCTATCCATGGATACTCCAGGCAGAAATCATAATCTGCGAAATTATCCAGATCAGATGCAGAAATAATTTTATATGCGGTTTCGACCGTATTATTTGTATTCACCCTGAATTTAAAGACTTGATACGGATTCTTACTCAAAGAACCTATCACACGTATCAATGCTGTCTCCGGATCGACGTTGGACAGATCGGGGATACTCGTTAATCGCTCAATCCTCATCTGCAGTGTTATGTGACAGCATCCGCCGGAAATTAATAAAATATCTACGTTGGTCGCGGGGGAAAATCCTTACTTTCCGGGCTTCCTGCCGAACACCTTCATCACCATCTGCAGATCATTCCAGGCATCGCGTTTTGCGGCGGGATTACGCAGGAGATAAGCGGGATGAAAAGTCGGCATGACCTTACGTCCCTGCAGTTCCAGCCATTTCCCGCGCAGTCGTGTTATTCCGGTTTTATTGTGAAGATATTTTAACGGCACCGAACCCAGCAGTATGATGACTTCGGGATCAATCAACTCGATCTGACGATAGAGATACGGCAGGCAGGCCTCCGCTTCATCAGGATTTGGATTACGGTTCTTCGGCGGACGGCACTTGAGAATATTGCCTATATACACATCTTTGCGAGTGAACTGCATGGCATTGATCATCTTTGTTAACAGGTCCCCCGCCCGGCCTACAAAAGGGCGTCCCTGCTGATCTTCGTGATAACCTGGTCCTTCACCGATAAACATCAGATCCGCAATCGGAGAACCCTCACCAAAAACAGGATTATTGCGACTCTGCCCAAGTGCGCATTTCTGACAGCTCTGTACAGTATTTTCAAGTGCCGTCAGATCCATATCCGCATAGGGATTTTTCTCCTGCGCATTTTCATCATCAAGAAAATCGAAAATATCATCGCTCATATCTTTATCCTAACAACTCGTAATTTTTTTTATGGTATGATATTTAACCCCGATTAAACAATAATTATTATATTTACATAAAAACCAGAGGATTAATGCAATAATTCACGAAGGTAAAACGTAACGTCAAAGCTGTTAAATCTTGACGCCATTTATCAAACAAGCATCTGAAACTAAACTGCATCATATCCATGCGGAACATAGGAGGCTTGATGTACCAAACCGTTCTTGAGGCTGTTGCTGATACTCCCGTCAGGAAGCATCCAATCCGTATGCGGCTCACCTTTCGCATCCATCTGATAGCGGATGCAGCTTTTCCAGTCACCGCGGCAGAACATTTGAGTCCAGCTTCTGTCCAGCAGCCCCTGTTCGGTATATCGTTTCATGGGGCACACAGGAAACCAGCGGCACTCCTTCAGGAGCGTATTCAGCACCGCATAATTTCCGGTCAGACTCTCTTTGAGATGCGGCTGATGAAGAACCACCGCCGGGTGTGAAAGAGGGAGTATTTTAATCTCTTCAGTCAGAACCATTCGACCCGCCACCAATCCGAACTCTTTTTTCGAGGAAAAAGGCAGAGCATATTTTTTGAAGACATGCCTGGCTGCATAATACCCCAGCGGCACAAGCACATCCGGATTTACCAACTGAATCTCCCTGTCCAGCCATTCGGAGCACGCCTCGATTTCATCCTGCTTCGGCTTCCTGTATTTCGGAAGTATACATTTTACGAGATTGGTTATATAGAGACTGCTTCTGTCCACCCGGGCAGCACTCAGCAGATCATCAAGCACCTTGCCCGAAGGACCGACAAACATCCGCCCCTCACGGTCTTCTGTTTCGCCCGGCGCCTGGGCAATCAGCATGATCCTGCCCTGCAGGCTGCCTTCACCGCAGAGAACATTGAGCCGGGTTTCCGCCAGCCGGCATTTACGGCAGGCTTTAATCTGTCTGTTCAATTCATCAATATTCACGGAAAACCTGAACCTGCCCTGCAAACGGAAATACGCCTTGGCACAGCAGGGTCGGCCTTTTTAAAGCGGTGACGGGGTCCCCGCACTCCGGAGCCTTCGGCGGAATCATCTATCATCAGAAATGCCGTGGCTACTCAATTTATTCAGCCAGCATGACTTTCAGATCCTCTTCCGGTGTACTTATCGGCATAAGGTTGAAATTTTCAACCAGCACATTCAATACATTGGGCCCCACAAAAGCCGGGAGTGTCGGTCCGAGCCGCATATCCTTGATGCCCAGATGCAGAAGGGTCAGCAGAATGCATACGGCTTTCTGTTCGTACCAGCTCAGCACCAGACTCAGCGGCAGATCATTGACTCCGCAATCGAACGCATCAGCCAGAGCAACGGCAATCTGAATCGCGCTGTAGGCATCGTTGCACTGTCCGCAGTCGAGCAGACGTGGAATGCCGCCGATATCGCCGAACTCAAGTTTGTTAAAACGGTATTTGCCACATGCAAGCGTAAGAATCACACAGTCCTGCGGCACCTGCTGAGCCAGTTCCGTGTAATAATTCCGGCCGGATTTCGCACCATCGCATCCGCCGATCAGGAAGAAATGCCGGATTTGTCCGGCCTTGACCGCCTCCACAACCTTATCCGCAACACCCAGCACAGCGTTGCGTGCAAAACCGATGGTGATGGTTTTTTCCTCCGCATCTTCAGCAAAGCCCGGCGCAGCGAGTGCGGCGTCAATCACCGGAGTAAAATCCTTGCTTCCGTCAGACGCGGCGCCGATATGATCGACATCCGGCCAGGCCACCAGTCCTGTGGTGAAGATGCGTGCTTTATAGCTATCTCTGGGTTTCTGGATGCAGTTAGTGGTCATCAGGATTGCACCGGGGAATTCATCGAATTCCCTGCGCTGATCCTGCCAGGCTCCGCCGTAGTTACCGACCAGATGTCTGTATTTCTTCAGTTCAGGATATGCCAGGCAGGGAAGCATTTCGCCGTGCGTATAAACATTAACCCCTTTGCCTTCCGTCTGATCCAGCAGCATCTTGAGATCCTTCAGATCGTGTCCTGAAACGAGGATACACTTTCCCGCCACCGGAGTCACGCGCACCTGCGTCGGCTCGGGATGTCCGTATGTTCCGGTATTGGCGGCATCAAGCAGTTCCATTGCCCGCAGATTCACTTCGCCGACTTTCAAGGCCATGGCAACAAGGGCGTCCACATCCGACGGATTGCCGGCCAGAAAATCCATCGCTTCATGAATGAAAGCGTAAACGCTATCGTCCTCCTGATTCAGAATCTGTGCGTGATCGACATACGCAGCCATGCCCTTAAGCCCGTAGGTGATGAGTTCCTGCAGACCGGCGACATCATTGCCCAGCGAATTGATCCGTTTTTCAATAGTCACGGACTCACCTTGCCGTATCATCTCATTCAGCTCCGCAGCGGGTTCAATGGCTGCGTCGGCGGCCAAAGCTTCCGGCTGCGTGCTGTTCCGACGACAGGCTTCTTCATAAATATTACGAACATCACTGCAAACAACGGCACCGTTCCGTATGATCTCCGCCAGACGCTGCGGATCAAAATCCACATTCGTTACGGTGGTAAAGAGCGCCTCGACAGTGAAGAGGTCTGCCGCACGGCAGTCCTGTCCGAGCTGGCGGGCACGATGCGCATACTGACTGACACCTTCGGCCATGTGGATCAGCAGATCCTGAAGTGCGGCGGTTTCGGGATCTTTCCCGCACACGCCGTGGGCCGTACATCCGGTTCCCCCGGCGGTCTGTTCACATTGATAACAAAACATGCTGCTCATACTTTTTCTCCTTTTTTAATTTTTTTTATGAAATCCGCGTCTGTTCCCGGGGACAGGGAACCTTCACCACCGGCACGCGCAGGAGGTCCGATCCTTAGTATACCAGCAGTGCGGAATGTTGGCGGGGCTTTCAATCAATGTATCCGGTCCGACCTTCTGCTTTTCATCGCTGATTTCCATGATACCTGTTCCTTCGAACACATAAAAGAAAACATCCACGGGAGTGATGTGTTTTTTCAGCGTGTCGCTGGTTTGCCGGAAAGCAGCGGCTGCAAAAAGTTTTACCGCAACTCCTTTTCCAGTTTATCCAGCCCCCCGCTTAATGGTTGACCTCTATGTGTAACCGCATTCGGATAGTTTTCACGTAGTTCAACACAGAGAGCCTCAGCCTTTTTCTTATTGTCGGTGCGCAGATAATGATAGGCCAGGTAGTATCGGGCATAAGCGCCGACTTAAACACCGTCACCATAATAGCAGTCGCTGTAACCCTCAATTGCCTTTTTAAGATATTTCTCGCGTTCTTCTCCCTGCGTCATCTGACCGAGATACATCAAAGCGCAGCCAGTACGGTTAGCCCGTTCATATTTTTCCAGCATCTTCTCCAGACTGGCTTTAGCCTTGGGTTTATCGCTCTTCCAGTTCTTATTGGCAACCTGGTAAAGACTTTCTATTTCGCGTAGCTTTTCGCGTGAATACACTTCAAGATCCTTGCGCATACGGTGACGGGCCTTCTTCCGCTGATCATCTTTCATCTCCTGTGCGTTAAGCTGTTCAACCACCGGTGCGGTTTTACCCTCCAGTGCGGCGAGCCGCTGCTCAAGTGCGGCAATGCGCTTTTCCAACTGCATAATCCTGAGTGAATCACCTGCAGAAAGTGAAGACACGCAGAAACATAACACAAATAAAGCTGTAGTATATTTATTCACATCAAAACTCCGTAAAAACCATCTATCAGATTCATTTAATATATAATGAATAACTTCTTACGGCTACAAAAAAATGAAAAACCGATTCGGTCCGAGCGCATCTGCGATTATGTTGCGCACAACATAATCGCAGATGCGCCCATTCGGTCCGCAAATTGTATTTAACGAAATCTTATCAAGTCACATAAAAAAAGAGGGCGGCCTGCAAATGCAGACCGTCCTCAAAGACGACCGGCAACCCGCCACCCAGCGCGTTAGGAGCCCATGGAAAAGAATCTCTTAAAAAAAAGATAAACTCCTTATCCGGTCAAAATTCATTTTTATTAAACCCTATTTATATTTGAAAGTTGTGTGCGTAATGTTTAATTTCTGTAAAGTGCTTTACGGCGGGCCACGCGTTCCACCTGTTCAATATAGCGCTGCACATCATCACGGGGCTTAATTTCCACAGAACGCTTCAGCATGACAAGTGACTCATCATAGCGACCGTTTTTTACCAGAAGCTGACCGTGGCGCAGACAGGCATCTGCCTCAAACTTTTCAATTCCGACGGCACGCTCAAAGCAGAAGACCGCATCTTCCACCTTGTCGTTCCTGCCGTAATACTGCCCCAGCAGAATCAGCGCCTCGCCATCCAGTGGATCAAGCTTGATAATACGTTTGAGAATTTCCGCGTGCTGATCCTCAGTCATGCCTTCATTGGCGGCAATGCGTGCCTCCATTTTCAGAATACGTTTTTTAACCTCATCGTCCAGCCGGTCCGCCGCCACATCATTTAAGGCCTGCATAAGTTTCTTTGTTTCTGCATAGGCACCACGCGCCAGCAGCACCTCACAGTTACGAACAACCCTGGAGGGATCAACCTGTTCACTCTTTTCAACCGCAGCGATATAGGCTCCGGCAGCCATTTCATACTTCTGCTCGTTAATATAAATGTCGCCCAGCATGGTCAGAACCTGGGCGGAAGCCTTATCCTCCAACGCCAGCAACTCATAGATCTCTGCGGCTTTCATGGGTTTATTCATGCCCAGGAATGCATTGGCACGCATCAACCAATAATCGATTTTCTCAGGATTTCCAGTAATCAGCTCTTCGCACATGGCAGAGACCTCAGCATATTTACGCTGTTTATAGAGACAACGCAGAAGACCGAGTTTCCAGTCCATGCTCTTAGGCTGAAAAAGCATAGCCTGACGGTAGGCGCTCTCAGATGAGAGGTAATTTTCAGTGGAGAAATATGAATAAGCCAGCAGACCGAAAGAGTAACCGTCTATGGAACCCAGTTCAATGGCCCTTGTCAGAGCTCTGATCGCCGCGGAGTAGTTACCATTCTGCACATATATCAGCCCCATATTCTTCCAGGCACGCTGAAAAGAGGGGAATTTCCCGACTGCATTCTTATAGTGTTTTAACGCCTCTTCCTGGTTGTCATCCTGAAATGCCATATTCGCCACTGTGAAATCGAAAATCGCACTGGAGGCCTCAGTCAGATTTTTGTTGAGCATCTTTTTTGCCTTGGCAACGCTTTTCTCCGGTTTTTCCTCATCTGCCATCAGCTGCATAATCTCCTCCATATCTTCACGCTCTACAGCGCTGATGGAGGGTTCGATTTCGGCACGCATACCATAGGATCCCATAAAGGCCTTCTGAAATGCGGGCTCCTGCCAGATTTTCGGGTTGTGATCAATCGCAGCGACCGCACCCAATGCGGTTAGCAGGTTTACTATTACAATAATGCTTGATTTCATTTGTTTTTCCTCTTCTTAAAATTCTTAGCGACTTCTATCGAAATCATTCGACACCTGCTGGCTACTGCAGCCGAGATCCAAGACCTCGGACATGCCACATCCAGCGTTCCACAATCATGTGGCTGCAAATGTAATCGGCACTCGCATCCGGAACTGTACAGGTTTTCCGTTTTTGCGGCCGGGTTCAAAACGCCATCTTTTGACAGCCTTGAGGGCCGGTGCATCAAAGGCGGGATTTGTCGATTTCTGAACCTTGGCCTGTTCAACACGTCCCTGCTTGCTGACAATAAAAATTACGTACACTGTGCCGGAGAGTTTCTTTCTCTTGAGTGACGCAGGATACTCCGGTGCACTCTGCCGAGTCACGCGGGGAGCCTGATCGAGATCGTCAAGATTGAAGATTGCTTCCGCCTCTTCGCGCACTTTATCTTCTCCGCCCAGCTTTACGGCAAAGTCACCGCCGCCATCACCGAAACCGGGATTCAATGCCAATTCAAGCTGTGACAGATCCAACGGCGCAGACTGCTCCTCAAGCTCGGGTGGTTCCTCTTCGGGCTCCTCCTCTTCTTCCGGTTCCTCCATCTCAAGTGGTGGTGGCGGAGGAATATTGACCACATCAACCGTCCGTAAATCTGTATCCACTCTCGGTGGCTTGGAGATATGCTGAAGAACAGGCAGCAGCATAAAGAGCATCAGTGTGATGGCAACAGCTGAAGCTGATACGATAATCATTCGCAACAGAGCTATAAATGCTTTTATAATACCTGACATCTACAAATTTCTTTCGTTTAAAGCGGCGAAGTCACGGCCCTCGCCCTACAGTTCGTTCCGGTCGAATAATCTCGCCCCTACTTTGCCCCCACTGAAACCTTCTCTGCACCAGCCAGCCGGGCTTTATCAACCACGCGGACCAGGATTCCCGCCGGCACACTTTCAGCGGCCTGGATAATCACCGGCTGCATCTCTTTGGCAAGCTGGTTGGAAACCAGGTTACGTACACCACCGAGACCGATCTCACGGTTGCTATAAAACACCTTCCCTTTTTCTGAAAGGATCAGCATAATTGATGAACTATCCTTGTTCATGGAAGCGGCGGCCTGAGGCTTGTCAACTTCGACGCCGGATTCATCAACAAAGGTTGTTGTCACAATAAAAAAGATCAGCAGAATGAATACACAGTCCATCAACGGCGAAACATCAATAGATGCACTATCGCCGTCATTATCTTTAAAACTTCTGAATCTGCTCATGGTTATCCTTTCGGAGGGCGAATGATTATTAGCCCCTACGCATCCAACATCCTACGTTCCACATTCCACAAAATAAAGGCCCCTACGGCTGTTCTCTTTGTGTGGCGATGGAAACCTTTTCCGCCCCGGCCAGTTTAACCTCACCGAGAACACGAACCAGTAATCCGGAGGGGGTATTGCGATCGATCTGGATGATCACCGGCAGCCTTTCTTTGGCTAGCAGACGCGTTACCAGGGCACGTACGCCGCCGACACCGACTTCGCGCCCGCCGTAAACCACAGACCCACCGGAAGTCACTGCAATAAGAACCGAGTTCTTTGCTAATCGTTCAGCTGAAGCTGCCAGCGGCTTATCCACCTCGACCCCGGTTTCCTCCACAAAGGTCGTAGTTACAATAAAAAAGATCAACAGAATAAAAACGCAATCCATCAACGGTGAAACATCAATAGCCGCATCCTGCGTTCCACTGTCATTAAAACTTCTGAATCTGCTCATAACTATCCTCGTAGAATATATCGACTCCCATCAACACCTGCCGACTTCTATCGACTGCTGTAGCCGAGGTCTTTGACCTCGGAGGCGCGGTCACGGCCCGCGCCCTGCAGTTTTGCTGAATTCTCATCCTTCTTCTTTGAAGCATTCGCCCCAACCTCCTGCAGGCAGAGATTCTCTATGTGGGCGATGAATGTTTCAAAGTGCTCATGCTGGCGTGAAAGAATGAACTGGAAGATCATCCCTGCGAGGGCCAGCACAAGTCCGGTTTCAGTGGTGATCAGTGCTTCGGAAATACCACCTGCGATCATATTCATCGTTTTATCGCCTCCACCGCCGTTAGCCAGTCCGAAGAAAGTGGCCAGCATACCGGTCACTGTTCCGAGAAGTCCCAGCAGCGGTGCGGTTCCAACCGCAACCTTCATCACTTCAAGGTCGCGTTCAAAGGGACTTAACTCCTCATTGCGGTACTGATCAAAATAACCCTGAACGCCCTTGACACTCTTCAAAGCAAGAGCCCGGTTGATGATACGGGCCGAGACCGCACGTCTCTGCGGCTTTTTGCGCCAGCGTTCCCAGGCACGTTGCGCATTACCAACGGTGCCACGTCCGAGCTGCCGCAGAAATATCATTGAACCCAGTCCGAACAGGATCAGCCCGTTCACAGCCAGGGCAATCATGGCCCAGCCGCCGGAAACCCAGATCTTTCTGGCTTCCTGAAAGATTTCCAGTATTGTGTCAATGTTCATAATAAAAAGTTCAAGGGTTAAAGGTTAGTCGCTGTAATTTTTATTTCTGTCGTCCTCTTGCCGAATTGCGCTGAATTCAACTTTTCACATTCCACTTTCCACAAATAACCGCCCCTATGCGGCATTTTCTTCCGGTTCGGGTTCGGGCGAATGATTATTCGCCCCTACGCTCATCACATCATTGAGCATCTGGATGGCAATCTTCTCCAGTTTATCAACGGTGCTCTTGACCTTACGCGAGAGAAAGGCATACATCAGGATGGAAGGAATCGCCACAATCAGACCGAATTCGGTGGTAATCAGAGCTTCGGAGATGCCGGAGGAGAGCATCTTGACATCGCCGGAACCGAATACCGTGATCAGCTTAAATGTATTGATGATACCGGTTACCGTACCCAGCAGACCGAGAAGCGGAGCACACGAGGCTGTTACAGCAATAAACGGCAACATGCGGCTCATCTTAAAGCGGGCATCCATCACAATTTCAAACATGGCCTCTTCAATCACCTCCTTGGACTGTCCCAGGCGGACGGCACCAGCGCGCAGCATACGTCCTGCCGGGCCGGGCAGTTTTCTGGCCAGTTCTTTGGCTTTATCATAATCTTTTGTCTGCACAGCCTGACTGAAAGCACGCAGCTTGCTGCGGCGGGGCATAATGACAAAAGAGAGGCAGATCCATTTGATCAGGCCGATCAGAGCGGCAAGACCCGCTGACCCCAGCAGTGGATACATAACCGCTCCACCTTTGGCAATATGCTCTTCGAGGGTTTCCTGTGTTTCTTCAATCTTACGGGCATTACCGAGTGATGAGTCGAAAGGCATTGTGCCTCCCTTGTTGTTAACCACATCAGCGGCCATAACAGCCATCTCCGGATTGTCAAAGAGTTCAACAGCAGGCTCCAGTGAACCGAGACGCTGATCGGCAATACCGGCGAGATTTCCGTCCTCAGAAGCAAAGAGAGCAACAGGACCGAGATAAACATAATTGCCGGGTTTTACGAGTCCGTCTTCTCCGGCCGCACGGCCTTCAAAATATGTGCCGCCGGCCAGCTCTTCCAGACGGGTCAGACTCTCCTCGAGCAGGTTGAACTGGAAAGCGAACACACCGTCAGGATTCAGATCGGCAGACTCAGGTGCCAAACGGGCATTCTCTGTCATCTGCCTGTAGCGCTCCAGTTCGCAGATATGCAGGCGTGTTTCAAAATTGCGAACATACTCACTGAGAAGGGTTGTCAGGTAATCCTTCTCCTGCTCACGCTGTTTGATCTCTTTTTTTATGGTGCTGACGGTCAGGGTACGGTTATCCAGATCGCGCCGCACCTTATCATACTCAATGCGGGCATCACTCAGGGTGGACTCCGCCTTGTTCAACTTTTCACTCAGGGGGATCTTTTCCCTGGCGATGTTCTCACGCAGGTCGGAGAGTTCTTTCAGGCTTGCAGTCAGCTTTGCATCCAGTTTTGAGTTCATCGACGCAAATACCTCATTGCTTATAGCGCCGGTACCCTGGGCAAAGGCCGCAGCGGCGGTCCATGCAAGTACAAGTAAGAGTTTAAGTTTTTTCATATTTTTCATCCTTTTCATCCTTTTCAGATTCGAGGCGCAAGCACCTCTGCTGACCTAACCAGCTCAGGAGTGTCGCTCGCGGCACAGCTCTCGTGGCACGGCTATCACTGCTCAGGCGTTTGCTCATGCACTTCAACCGGCAGGGAAACATACGCGGCGGGTTTTTCGTTACGGAAAATGGAAACAGCATCGGAAACCGGCTGAACCAGGGTTTTATCCTCTTCCCAGAGCCAGCTCTTCTCTCCGGGATATCCGTAACCGGCGATATTACCTTTGTCGTTATAATAGTACCCGGCACCGAGCCCCAGATACATTGCGGTAACCTCGGCCGTCTTGCCGTCTTCAAGTTGCTTGACTTCACTGATCACCGTGATATCACGGGCAAACTTGTTAACCTCATTGAGCACACCGATCACATTCTGAAAGCGTTCAGAGAGGCTGAGTTTTGATTCACGTTCCTTAGGGATGCGCTGCAGCAGAGATTTCACATGTTCCTGAATGGCATTGGGTGAACGCGCCATCAGATTGATCACACGCACCTCCAGCTCATGGATAACCAGGGTAAGACCCACGGTTGACTCCTTGAGCATCTCACGTTCTTTCTTAAGATCAAGCAGTTCCTTATCAGCGCTGTAAACACTGTTCTTAATCTTCTGCGTATGCTGCGTGAGCTCCTTGCTTTCTCCTTCCACCAGGTCGATACGAGATTCGAGCATCTCTTTGCCCACGCGCCATGCTTCGCGCTCTTCAGAGATAAGCTTGCGGGTCTCAATCCACTTCTCAAGTTTGTCACTTTGGTCATCAAAAACCTGAAAGTCCTGCGCCATTGCGACAGCAGCCACCAGAGAAATCAAACATACCAGTTTCATCATTTTCATTTTTGTACCTTTCGTATTCAAAAAATTATTTGCGACTTCTGCCGACATCTATCGACTTCAATTAACTTCTGCAACCGAGGCCCCTGCTTGTTGGCCGAAGTAAACGCATTCCACTTTCCACGTTCTACATTCCACATGCGGCAAAGCCGCATCACCATTCACATGAGAGCGAAATGCTGTATTCACGGCCTTTGCGGTAACTGCTGCGCAGGGCTTCCTTGCCATCTTCCGTGCGATACATACGTTTAACCTGGGGATCTAACAGATTTTTGACTTTGAAACTAACTGCCCAGCGGTCTAAAAATTTCTGGGAAAATGTGAAATCCAGCTGTTCGAGAGCTTCTTCGTAAATACAGGGGACATAAACGTCATACTCCCCATGATATGAGTCACCCGAAGCAAGCGCATCTCCACGACGATTGAAAAACAACCCGAAAGATGTTCCCCAATCCTCTATATCGTACATCGCGTAAGTGCCTAAGATGTAGTCGGGCTGACCTGCCATACGACGTGTTTTATCAGCTCCGAATTCCTTTAACGTTTCGTACTCATCAGCAGGACGTGTCACTTCCGAGTCCATTAATGTCAAATTAAAACCAAGAGTGAGCCCTTTTGCATATTTCCACCAGGCCCCCATATCCTGACGAACTTCAAATTCCCACCCGCTGATTTCACCTTCCGGGTAGTTTACCGGAGTTATAAACATATCGCCCTCATTGTAGTTAAAAGCTCTGACATCAATGGGGTCTTTCAGATCTTTGTAAAAATAACTGACAGATATAAGCTGACCGGCAGAGGGCATATACTCAAGCCGCACATCGTAGTTTTCTATTTCAGACATTTTCAGACTCGGGTTACCAAAATAGGTATCAGATGTGGCACTTTCTTTATACGCCACAGGCATCAACTCCTTAAAAGTAGGTCGCGCGACTGTTTCGGACCAGTTTAATCTCAGATTTAATTTATCTATCGGCGTTATCGTTGTTCCCAGAGCCGGAAGCCTGTCATTACGATCCAGATTCGGTGTATATTCCTCCAATTGTTCTTCATCATCAATCTGTAATGAACTGATATTCATGGAACCGTCGTCACGTTCTTCGAGTGTATAAATGGCAAAGCCGGAACCATAGGTTCCATCTGAAGGTTTCATTCTGGCAGAAATCTCGGTTTTCTCCACGCGCAGCCCCCCTTGGAAAGAGAGGTACTTACAAACCGGCACATCCGCCATCCAATACCATGCTTTAATGTTCTGATCACCGGAATAATCAATATCAAAACCTGCCGGTTCAGCCATCCAGCCCTGCACCCATGGCTGGGATTTATCCGGATAACCAAGTTCAAAGTTATCGCTCAGGTCTTCCCATGGATTCCACGTGTAGGTGGCATAGCCTCCATCGACACCGGTAGAGTCATAAAGGTAAGTATCCTGAACATACCGACGTTTCACCTGATCCTCAAAATAACCGCCTTTGAAAAACCCTTCTGTTTCATCCCAGATTCGAAAGGGAATCTTCTGATTGACCTTATACTGCCAGCCGTTCTCTTCAATATCACGCCAACGACGCTCCAGAGCTCCGAAGTCCGCTGCCTTCTGCCACACACCATCAGCATCGGGAGAGGAATCGGCATATTCCTGCGAAAAAAGCCTTCTATCCGGCTCATAAAGAGAGGTCTTATTACGACTGATGGCCCAATCAGTAACTGGTGGATTGAATACAAACCACTCACGCCCATCGGTCACATCCATATCATCCGGAAGAAAAAACCATGGATGTTCAACTTCCAGCAAGGTGGTCTCCGTCATTCGCTCAGAATAGTAAATACTGTGATCCTGCCATATCTGTCCTATGCCTGTATCATAATCATACTGGGAGTCATCCCTGATTCTGGAAACACTGTTTTCAGCAGCCTGCGACCGCAAATAGGTTAACCCGATATTTATCCAAGGGGATTCAAACCCGGTTGCCAGGGCTCCACCCCACAGCACTGATTCCGTTCCCTTTTCAACGTCATAGGTTGAGGAACGACCAAAATAGTGCCAATCATCCATTACTAGAGATGGGTCCTCTTCTGTACCCTCATTTCTGACGATATGTTTCTCCAGCCTGCCTTTTCGATATCCGGATACATCATATTTATAAGAAAAAGTGCCCAGAAATCCCCAACGAACATCGTCAGAAAGGTCAAATTTATCCCCGATAACAGCCGACCAACTCGTTCCAGGATCCGCTTTTTTATATATCGGGCTTATCGCATCCGAAAACAGGTTGTTCTGATTGGCTTTTGCTCCCCAGTAATTCTTCCATGCCGCCTGCAGGGCCGCATTTTCATCCGGATCCCTGCTAATACTGTCCCAGCGCCGCTGGCTGGTGGGTTCCCGACCATCAGGTTCCAGGTCCTCAAAGTAATTAAAGGCATCTACTCCGACCGGAAGCGCATGATCCCCATTATCATCAGCCCAGTACGGAACTCCGCCATCTTTACTGCTTAATAGGTTATGCCCCGTAATATTATCATTCCATGCCATACCTATAGAAGCCTTGGCAATTGTCTTATCAGGAATACGCTTGAGCCTGATATCAATAGCACCACCAGTCGCATCCCCCTGCTGATCAGGCATAAATATTTTAGAAACACGGATGCTTTCAATCATGGCTGATGGAAACTGGTCAAGCTGCACAGCACGCTTTTCCGGGTCAGCTGTAGGCAGGCGCACTCCGTTGATCTGCGAGTTAACATAGCGGTCAGGAAGACCACGCACAACAGCATATTTACCTTCCTGTACTGTAGCACCGGAAACTAACTTAAGTGCTGATGCGGCATCACTTGCACCGGCCCGGCTGATAGTGTCTGCGCTAACAGCGTCAAAGGAAGCAACGCTATCCATTTTCAATTCGATCAAAGCAGTATCACTGCCCATGGAAACATCAAAATCACGTACCACCAGCTCATCCATATCGGTATAAATCGGCGATAAGCGGATAACAACCTGTTGCACTTCCCCGGGATTAACAACCACACCGCGCATCAATTGGCGTTCAAAACCGGAATAACTGACAAGCAGATTATATTTTCCAAACGGAATTTCTTTAAACAAAACACTGCCGTCATCTTCTGTCTTGCTTAGCTTATCCAGCTCCACCACAGAAACCGATGCACCTGCCAGAGGAGCCTCCCAGTCCGCATCAATTACCTGCACACGCAAGGTTCCCATTGAATCGGCATCTTGGGCATGAAGACACATAGAAGGAAGAAAAACTGAAAAAAGAGAAGCTATTGAAACAGCAATTAACTGTAATTTCTTATTCATAAAACACCAAGCCATAAAGAAAGAAAGCCAGCATAGACCGGCATAGAGACTGCGCTGAATCACCACGGATCAGAAAGATTGCTGTTAAGCTCTTTCATTGACTGCAGAAGTTCAGGAGATTCCACTCCCCCACGCGCACAGACATGACAGAAATCAACGGCCGTCATAGCACGAGGCCGGGAATTCTTAACTGTATTCAACATAGAAAGAGCTTTCTTGAGCAACTCCAACATCTTTTCCGTATTGCCGGTTTTACCGTATATAACCCCACACCTGGCAAGAAAAACAGGTTTGTCAGCAAAAAAGATTGCAGAATCATCAATCTTATCTTCAACATAACGAAGTTTTTCCAGGGATTTTTCCTTATGACCCTGCTCTATAAGGAATTCAGAGTATCTCAGAAGAACCGGTATACGCATGTCTACGCGGATCATACCCAGACGATCTTCCAGCATATCAGAAAGATAACCGACAAAATTTTTATCTCCGGCAGCAACAGCCGAATTGCAGAAATCCAGGAGTTTATAACATGCGATAGAAGTGTGAACATTTCGAAAAGTTTTCTCCACTCCGCCAATCACGCGTTTGCGCAAATCCTTCAGATCCTCTTTTTCCTGTGATTTTTCATACAATATTCTGTATGTGTCAATGGTGGCAGCAGCTATATCGATATCCATTACGGAGTTCGTGCTGGCCTCCAGTCGGGTCAGCATGTCAACCAGATTGGTTGTTGATACGTTGCCTTGAACCATAGAAGGAAGAAGTTTTGCCTGATCTGCCCGTCTCAACTGCGTCAGAAGATTTGCATCGGTTCTTTTCCCCTTAACATGGCCCGCCTGTTCAAGACCGACATGAACACGACTCACCTGCCAGTCTTCAAATTGGTTCCCCTGAAGATAATCGCGTGCTTTTTTAACAAGTTCATCACCCTCGGCAACTTTATCCTTTAAATAGCAGCTTCGGGCAAGCTTTGCATAGAGGTCAGCTTTGCGCCAGGATCTGATAGATTTAAGAATGTTATCGGTCTGATCGAAAACACCGACTTCCAGTGCAACCGCCGCTGTTTTAGACAGACAGCGATCATGTTCCATCTGATGCAATTTCACGGGAATCTTTTCCGCCATTGACACTGCTTCCATAATCCATGGCACAGCAGAATGGACGGGAGTTTCATTTTTCGCATCCTGATCACACCCGGCAATCAGAAATAAGCCCATGGTAAAAGATAAAATCAGTTTGAGCGCTTTTACACCCTTTATCATGTTGCTATCCATAATATTTCTTTCTTTTTGCGTGACATGCAGGAAAACATTAACTACAAACAGAAGTGTTTTTATTTACGGTTAATAGTCAAGCCGTTGCAGGCTGTCACAGTATTTGCTACCCGGGATTGCTTTAAAAAGTTGGCCGAAGACAGGCAATAGACTTGCCTCCGGCCACACTGCATGGGATAGCGGGCATGCAGTGCAATTGTGATAATCAGTCAGCCGTAATGACCTGATAGAACTTGGTGGATTCACCAGCAACACCGAAGTCTGTCAGAGAGATGCTTGTAGATGCAGCCCTGGCTACAGCACCAGGTACGTCACTCCAGGGACCAGCAACATCAGCAGCTTCCTGCAACTTGTACTCTACACCGACGATGACATCCTGCGCACTGACTGTAAATCCGGCTGAATCCAGGGCAACAGCGCTTGTCTCGTCGACAACGTTGGTGAGCATGCCGGATGTGCTGAGTGCGGACCAACCATCAAGCCATGTAGGACCAGACGGAGCGAATGCGCCATAATAGTTAACCGGAGTGGCAAAACCATCGGCAGGAGGTGTATACGGAGAACTTGTCCAGGCTGCAACCGGACGAGGGTCGATCAGCTTGACATTAGGATCTCCGATATAACCGGAAGGTATCGGACGGTCAGTACTGACAACTTCACGCTCCATATAACGAATAGGAAGACTTGAAGCGACATTCCAGTTCCAGCTGGAAGTATCGATCAGGCTTTGCGGAACATTAGAGCTGTCGGATTTAGCGGCCAGGCCGTCGTCGTAGCAGTTGTACAGAACAAAATTCTGAAAGCAGGTCTGGTTGTAGTTTGTATTTTGTGAACGGTAGTAGTACGGGGCATATGTCGCAACGTCGGCACCAACATTCTGAACCGCAGGCAGGTTGCCTGCTGTAGCCAGTGTTGTCAGGCCTTCAGCACTGTCAACAGCACCAGCGCTGTCTTCAACAACAGCGAAGTATGATTGGATATCCGTTGCGATAACATTGAAGAACTGAGCGCGAACGTTGTCATCCAGCTGCATAGCGTGAGAGTTGTCATCCTTCGGATCAAGATAGTCCGGATCGGTTCCCTTGCCCTGTGTATTCATACCGATGATGGTAACGTTCTCATAACGCTGCATGCCCCAGGGCTGGTTTTCGTTGTAGTCCTCTGCTCCGTCCATTTCAAAAGCGTGGTTACCCCAACCACCGCCGAACTTACCGTCTTCGGTGTTACAGAAACCCTGCATGATGAACAGGAACTGGCACCGGCCACGATACCCCTGGTCAACGTCAAAACTGTCATCACCGATGATAGAGATATTGACATACTTAGTATCAACTGTACCACCGAAGAACTCGATGCCGTCATCCTGGTTACCGATAACCTCGACATGGTCAATCTGTGTTGAACGGCCGACACCGCAAAGAGTAATACCGTTCACCTCACTGGCTTCTTCCAGCTTATATCCTCCGTAACGTACAGAAACGTAAGAGAGAACGCCACTGCAATCGTCATCATCGCTTCCGCCGTATAGAGTAGAACCCTGAGCGTCAGGATTGATACCTTCAGCTGCGGACTCCAGAATACGCGGATGTGAAGTCGGAGTACTTACAGTCTGATCAGTAATGTAAGCGCGGCCGCACATTACCAATCCGCCCCACTGCTTACTTTTTGTCGGCATATCCACATTCGGATTGATGGTCTCATAACCCCACTCAAAGTCTGCCGGATCAACCCAGGGGAAGTTATTATCCCATTCATCTGTCATGATAATCGGCTTTTCGGCTGTTCCTTTAGCAATAAGTTTACCACCGCGGCAAACCCAGAGAGCAGTAGTGTTACCCGAACTCCCCGAATCTTCAGCAAGACCACGGATAACGGTTCCCGGTTCAATCGAGAGTGTTGCACCGTCACGGATGTAAACGACTGTATTCAAGATATATTCGTTATCAGCTGTCCACTGTGTGGAAACTGTAATGTCACCTGTAACATCAATAACAGCGGCGTTAACCGCCATCAGCCCCAGTGAGGCTGCAAATGCTGTAAGAAGTAACTTTTTCACTTTCAACTCCTAGTTTTTTTGGTTTGTTGAGGAGCAGCAATCAGTGAAGATACCACGCCTCTGTTTCAGAAAACGTGGTTATTAAATCATCTCTGTGTGAATGTTCTGTAAAGGTTCTGTTAAACTAGGATTTGTTTTTTATTGGGAAGTGCTAATACAACTCTCACAGCAGACTAACAAAAAAACTCCGGCCAAATGACCGGAGCTCTTTTAGTTATAAGGAAAATGAGATGTAGTGGAGAAAAATTAGTCATATCTGAACATCACAGTCGCTTTTGTATCAGCCGAGCTGACAGCACGAACCCAGTAAGCGGAGAAACCCACAGGGAATTCATGCGTAAGAGCAGAACCTGCTTTGATAGCGAAAGTTTTGTACGGCACCCAGACTTCGGTACCGTCAATATCGATCTCAAGGGTGATATCTGCATTGTTATCTGCCGAGAGGGTTACGGACTTGCGGTCATAACCGGTCATCAGGTAGGGATCTGAGGGGACACCAGCTTTAACAGCGGTCTTATTCCATACACCACCCTCGCCACGCGGTTTACCCAGTTGCCAGAGGTCATCAACCACACCGGCCCAGAGAGCTGTCCTGCCATCCTTACTTTTGATTACACGCTCACTCTCAATTCCATTGAGTCCTGTAAAAAAGAGCATGCCGAAGTGAGAGGCATAGTCGTGAATCTGTAGATTATGGGTTGCCACAGGGCGTATCTTGGCAAAGCCCTGGGCATTGCGTGCCGGCAGTTCATAGAAGGTGCCATGGAAGTTGAAGAGATCCCGCTCCGTGGCTATCTCGCGACAGACACGGGCAAACTGCAGCTTTGCGCTGTCATTGCTGCTGATATCCGGCTGATCCTCTAAAACGGCTACCTCATATATACGGTTGTAACCACCATCCTTGAAATCGATCTTCAGCTCCTGCGCCGTTACAGCTTTATCGAAGTTTACCACAACAACTATGCTGCCGTTACCTCTGACCGCACCTCCAGGGAGCGTGACCCAGTTATTCTCCTGTTTCACCTGAACATCAAAGTTCTTTGAGGCATACTGTGACTCCCGTTTCCATCCGGTTGCAATACATACACTGCGAAAAGTTTTCGGCGCACCCATATCCACAGTCAGCCAGCTCCCTTCACCCTCGGCAATCCAGCGTGAATCTTCATCGAACCTGCCATCAACAATATTTTTCGCCTTGAACTCTTTGTAGGTTGAGCTGACTGCAACTGCGGCCCCCTTTGAGAGACTCTGTGGCAGATAGTCCTCAAGTGATACACGCGGTTTTTCTTTCTGTAGAGCGGGGTCCGTGCTTGTCGAGCGAAGCCTTGGCGAAGACTGGACCCCGCCTCCGAGGTCATGGCCCTCGGCTACAGTATTAGCCTCCTCATAAGCGGGATTCTTTGGGATACGATAGGTCCTGCCATCCTCCTCAACTATCACTGAGGCGGCATCCACCCGGATTCTGCTATCCGGCTGTGCTCCCTGGGCAACCAGTGCGGCTCCTCGGCTTTTTCCTGCAGCCAGTTCCAGTTTGTCATTCAGCTCATAGTATTTACCACCTGCAAGCATACTCAGCACCTTGCGGTTGCTGCGGATCACACCCTTTGAATCCTGGACTTCGCCGATCCCGGCAACACTGTCAAAAACTGCGCCATTCTGATTACCGCGTTTATCTTTGTTGCGATAGTTAAAATGAACGCAGGCCGCTTTGACATCAGTGTCAACAGATACCCGCACCCAGGCACCCTTTTCAGATTCAGCGAAAACATGTATCTGGGATTTATCCACCTTAAAAGTCTTTAGTCTGGACCACTGGCCATCACCTTTGCGATCAATTTCGAGAGTGAAATTTACCGGCTCCGGATTATCATGACGGATAACCATCATGCGGTAATCATAGCCTGAGAACATATAGGGGTCGCTCACAGCCCCGGCTTTAAGGTCATCATGCAACCATACAGACCCACGGCCGATGGCCGAGCCGAGTCGGTCGATACGCTCAGGCTCTACAAACCAGAGATTTGAGTTAGACTGCACCGGTGCCCCTTTGGAGGATTTAAAGGGACGACTGTTAAGAAACTCTTTCTGAGCTGAATCATCGCAACCGAACACAATCTGATCATTCCAGCGGGCAAAGTCGCCGATCACCTTTAAATAACTGGACCGCGGTTTTATGCCTGCTGAATTTTTGAATGAAAACGTTTTCGGGAACCGCCAGAACGTGCCGTGCATCGTTGCCAGCAACTCCTGTTCTCCAACATCCCTTATGCGCGGCCACTCAGTGTTCCATCCATGGGCGCCATCGTAGGAGTGACTTCCCTTGGGCAGCCGGCAGGCATGCCACTTACCTTTGTCCAGCAGCATAAGAATAAGAGAGCGGTAATCCCAGCCCATCGACCAGACAGGATCCTTTTCCGGATCTTCATTGCCGTAGATTCCCCCTGGGCCGGAAACCTCGGTAAACTGATTGCGGCGGATCATCTCCCAGTCACCGCTGCCTTTCCAGCAAGCCAGTGCTCCCGAAGGGATATCAGGTCTGATTGTGGCAAATTTCCCGCGTGTTCCGTTGTTAGCGTAAATGAGTACACCCTGACCGGAATAGAGACCCTTGCCATGATAGCCGGGTAACTTCGAGGGAATACCGTTCTGTACCGCCAGCTGACCGTTGCCATCCCTGATATGTTCTTCAATTCCAAGTGTATGCACATTGACGGAGTAGAGTCCCTCTTCCATGGTGGCGATATGAATCTTGTTTTCAGGATCGCTCAGATGACGCGCAGTGCCAGTCAGACGTCCGGGCATCTTTTCCGGATCAAGCACGCGCACATTGCGGTCGGCATCAATAAGGTAAGGACCGATATTCAGCTGGTTGCTCTCCCTGTGAATCATGCGGTTGGCAGGCGTTCCTCCGACACTCTCCGGCCGGATTATCTGTTCCAGATCGGCAGTGATCTCATAGAGCTTGTCTGATGACCCCCGAGGAAGATGCGGGCCATAGGTAATAACCCACAAACGATCCGCCCAGGGAACAACCGCGCCTGTACCGCACTCCCCTTCCTTGTTGTACATAGTCAGATGGGGATAAATCCCGGAGATCTGTTTCGGCACAGCCGAAACGGACAATGTCCAGCATCCGGCAAGGAAGATACAAACGAACAGGTTTAATGCAATGTTTTTTTGTTTCATAAAGTCTTCGTATTTATTCTGCGTAATGGGCCTGATGTTCTTTTTACAGGGCTCCCTTTATCTCCACCCCCTGTCCTCCGAATGTTTGACCGGATGCGAAACCGACACCTCAAGTTCACTAAAATTCGTTTTGCCTCATCAGCCGTTCTATCTGCTGCTGCTCCAGGGCGGCATCAAAGATATAAACCTCATCCAGCCAGCCATGAAAAAACCGGTCTTTACGCCGATCGTTACCCCCCCTGAAACCCAGATTGCGGCCAAAACGCAAATCCTGCGATTCACGGCTGTCCAGTCTGGTGGCAATACTAATAATAGATTTTCTGGATGTTTTTTCCAGAGCCCCGTCAACATAGATCAGAATATGAGTCGATGTATCCGCGGCATCACCTCCGTACATCACAATAGCGATGTGGTGCCAGTGATTGTCCCTCAGATCCTTGGTGCCTATGACAAAACCGTCCATTGTGCCGATGCGGATACGGCCGAGAGGACCTTCAGGCTCAAACGGATTGGGAGAAATCTGCCAGGCGGCTCCGGGCTTCATCAGACCCCAGGAAATCATCCCATATCCAGTGTCTTCAATGTCTCCTTCAGGAACCCTGGCCCAGAAAGCCACGGTACGCGGAGCATGTCCACCGATACCCGGAAATCTTGTTTCGATGTAAGCATCCGTTCCATTGAAATAAATGGATTTACCGAAAACACCAGGTTGGCGCAGAGGCCCTTCGCCTCCGTCAAATGCCTTCAGCCGTCCATCATAGCATCTGCCCTGAATTCCCCTTCCACCACAGACAACAACATCCGAACCGCCATCAAAAGCCCAGTGCAGGTAATCGGGGTTATCCGGAGAATGTCCCGGCAGCGCCCGAACAAACCGGGAGGGATCGCTTTTTATCATCCTTATCTGCCGCTGCACATCAAAGGCGCAAGCCTCATTTTTTGTCATATGTACAAAATCCTGTTCCCTGGATCCACGCGCCTTGACCTCGCCATCAAGCACACACAATTCCGATGCTCCGGCATCATCAACAGAAACTCCGAACTCGGTTCCGAGGTCAACAACCTCCGAGCTGGGTGTAAGAACCGTAAAGCCTGTCGCCTGTTCAGGAACACGCGCCACAAGGCTGCCGTTTTTAAGGATAAGCCTGTCATGCTTCTCAAACTCAATAGAGACCGGCGCCTCAAGAATCAACCGCACACCGTTGACCAGATTCAGTTCGGCATAACCCTCGTCAAGAGTCAGCGACCGATTGCGGATCTTCTGGCATGCAACAAAAGAGCGTCCATGCCAGACAGCGGAACGCTGTCGGGAAACCACAGCCCACACGGAATATGGCGTGCTCATCAAAAACCAGCCGGCAAGCGAAAGCATCAGGGCGGCGACAGCGGAGAACTTCCACAAGCGTCTGAATGATACCTCCGAACTGGCTTTCAGTGATTTTTCAATATTTTTTACAAAACCATCATCCCCTTCGCATTGCAGACGTGCTTCAAGCTCTTTTACAAAAAGATCCTCCTGCTCACACAGCACATTCAGGTGCAACAGGCGTTCGACCTCCAGATGACCCGCAAGTTCTTCGGCAATTGAAGGGACACTGCGACAAAGCTGGAGCAACTCTTCGGCCACATCCTCACCCGCCATGTAGGCGGCGATCAAAGACTCTTTATCTGTATGAATTGTTTTCATTTGTAATTATAGGCCTTTAAGGAGCGAAAAATAATATTTTACTGTACTCTCCAGAAAGTTGTCTGTTCACTGATGCAGCGCCGCAGCTGATCGCGCATACGATGCAGACGCATAGTCATGGCGGAGTGCTTTAAGCCTGACTCCCGTGTAAGTTCTCCAACCGACATCCCTTTGACATAGTGCTTATGCAGGAGTGTCTTAAAGTCAGCGCTTAATTTGGTCATGCAATATCGCAAAGCGCTCAACTTAACCGATTCATCCCTTTCCGTGTTGCGGGTCTCCAGCTGGCGGTTTATCAGAACCTCCAGTTCCGTTGTCCCGCCTGCCGGTTCGTCGCGATGCTTGCGCCAATAGTTTTTGAGAAGATTAAAAGCGATGGAGCGCACCCAGGGCCCGAATTCACGTTCAATATCAAACTCAGGCAGTTTGCGATAGGCGATAACAAATGCCTCCTGCGCCAGGTCTTCCGCATCATGAACTCTCTGCATGCGTACAGCCAGCGCTGCACGCACCTTTGCCTGGTGGCGCCTGACAAGCTCTGAAAAGGCGGCTAACTCACCCTTCCGTGCAGCAACTATTAAATGTTTCTCATCCATCGTTTATATATTGTCACGAAAGTCCCGTTTTGACACGCAAAAAGAACAAAAAAAAAGCCGGCCGCATCGCGACCGACTTCATCATTCTTCACAGCAGGTATCTAGTGCTTATGCTCGGCGGGATAGTATCTGAGCAACGCCTGAACACTGTCTTTAAGCGTATTCACATATTTCATTTCGGTGTTCTGTTTGACCTTCATGGCATTGATGATGATCGCATGATGCGCCTTGAGGCGTTCGACATAATCATCCTGCGCCGGTTTTACGCGCTGTGTCAGGTAATAATTCGCGATAGTCGAAATAATCTTCTCGGCGTGCTGCTCCTTGTTGGTCACCCAGCGGGCAAACTGTGCCTTTGACTGCACATCGTTCTTCGGCGCCAGCTCGTTCAACATTGCAACTGATTTCGCCAAAGTTTCAACATCCTCCAGCATCATCACCACCCGCACATTGTCAGAGTAGATTCCGCAGGGAATCTGACAGTGGGCATTAGATTTATCAGGACTCAACGCAACCATTAGCAGTGCTGACATCAGTACCATTGCGTTTAAATGTTTCATTGATTTCCGCATATTATTTCTCCTTTAATTTATTCTTAATACATAAGATACACAATATCACATCGTGATAGCAAACTTATTTTTCAAGTTTTTTCAGTGTCATCACTCCGCATGCGAAACAACTACGAATAACGCGAATCAGAGCGGCTACTACATTGCTGCGTTACAGTGTGCCACATCAGCTAAACTGCCGACTGGTGACGACCGACTGCTGACTGCAGTTCATCGCTGTTTTTTGGCTCTAAGAGTCAAACCTACAGTTTCCTCTGTGTCAGCGCTGTGCCTCAGCATAGTTCCGCGACAGCGGTACGACGCCGGGTGTCTCTGTGTTAAAAATGCCACGTTGAAAAGCGACGGCATTCTGCATTAAGAGCGTCCGAACCATCGCCATTACGGAATCCTCACGAAGTAAAGAACGTACAGGTCTGCCCCTTGTTCTCCTCGACTATAGCGGCCCATTCCGGCGGAGCTTCAGCCGCGCTTTTCGCAGGTTTCGGATAGAAGAAATCCCGCTGCCGCAGTTCAGCCACAGCCCGGCCGGGCCGGATACGCATCAGCGCATAACCGATATCCCCCCAGTGTCCTGTTGATGGCAACTCAAGGGTGCGCAGGATATAGTGCTCCTGCCAATTCCGTTTGATCCACGCCCGTCTCCACACATGATTGTGGCCGTTCAGATATCCGGCGGTCGCCGGATAGGCGGTGAGTGTTTTGGAAATGCCAAGTTCACGGAAAGGATGATGTGCCGTCACGAATACAGGCTTTTGATAATTTTTCAGCGTCTCGTCCAGCCACTCTTTCTGGGCGTCATCCAGTCTGCCAGCAACCTTCCCATCGTCCAGGGAATCCAGCAGGATAAAGTCGGCGTGCGGAGTCTGCACCGTGGAAACGATGCGTCCGGGCACCTGTGTTCTTTGCGCGTATTCAGGAAATCGCTCCAGAAACGGCGCCCGCCGGTCATGATTGCCCATCGCAATTGTGACCCTGATGCCCGCACCGGACAGCGGCGCGATGATTTCAGCGGCCGCTGCATAATCCTCCTTTTTGCCGAACAGATACGCAAAATCGCCAAGGATCAGAACGTTCCGCGGCAAAGGGCGCAGCAACAGGATATCAGCCACAGTTTTGATCAGACCGTCGCGCTGGTACTCTGGCGACACCGATCCGGGAATATGCGTATCCGCCAGCAACGCCACCAGATTGTCGTCAAACTCCGAATTTTGTCCGGCAAACAAAGGCCATGCCGTGCTGGCGACCACACCTTTGATAAAAACTCTCCGATTGATATTCATGTTTTCATCCCCCTTATTCTTCAAAACAAGTTTTGCCGGACACCCTATCCGATTAAAGAATATTCTCTCACAGGGGGAAAATATGTCAACCTCAATATCTTTTATCTGCTTTTAACAACTACGAATAATGCGAATCTGCGCGAATCAGAGCGGCTGCCACATTGCTGCGTTACAGTGTGCCACACCAGCTAAACTGCTAACTGCAGCTCATCGCCGTTTTTTGGCTCTGAGAGCCAACTCTACAGTTTCCTCTGTGTCACCGTGCCTCCGTGTTTAATTTCTCTAATCGCACCAACGACTCCGGCAGGGTTTCGACAAAGGTTCTGATTTCATCGCGTGCCCTGCGGTAGCAATCGAGCTGCTCCTCCTCCGAAGCGCCTTGTGCGGCAAGCTCTTGCGCCATTTTAGGCGGGTCGTCAACCCCGACATGGAACACCTTGCAGTTCCCCGGAAAAAAAGGGCATGTTTCGTGGGCATGGCCGCAGACGGTGACCACCGCATCCAGCGGCACATCTTTGAACTCCGCGATGTTCTGCGATCTATGTCCTGAAATATCCACACCGACCTCCGCCATCACCCTTACCGCGTTCGGGTTCAGACCGTGGGTTTCGATTCCGGCTGAGTATGCGTTGATAACATCCCCCTTGAGGTAGCGGGTCCAACCCTCAGCCATCTGACTGCGGCATGAGTTGCCAGTGCAGAGAAACAGAATATTTATTTTTTGCATATTGTCCTTCCTTTCATTCAATCAAGAAAAACTCTAACTGCTGATCTGCGATCAACCGTCCGGATAAAATTACGCGCTTCGGATTTTCGCTTCACATCCGGCAGCTCCACCTCGACGAACTCAACCGGGAAATCCTTTTTCCTACTTTATTTTTTCATGCACCCGTTATAACATGATCACCGGTGGCAGACCAGTAGGTCAAAGTTAAGACGCTTACGACTACGCATATCACACAATCTCAGTTTGGTTGCCGCTGGAAGCAACTTTGGTGCGAGGCAAAAGACAATCCCCCATTACCAGCGAAGCATGACACGCAACAAAAATCCCAAACTCATCATTCAGCACTCAGCACTCCTCCCGCGCCCCCATCACTTCCTCCTAATTGCTATTTCACACAACTCCAGAACATGCTTAAAAGGAATATGCCTGTACGAGCCAAACAGCGGATTTCCGCGCAAAGGACGTTCCGCACTCACTTTCGGCGAGTTAAGACCGCAGAGGAAACGGGTCTGTTGACGAGGATGACTCAAAGCATCCGGATATTCCTTTGCAAGCGCCTCAACCTGAGAAAGCACTGCCGGATCAATCTCTGAAACATGTCTTTTCGGCAGTATGCCCGGCGCATCACCCATGCAGACCCCGCAATGACCGCAGGGAGTGATCTCTTCTCCGAAGTAGGTGAGCAGGCATTTTGTAAGACAGCTACCCTCCTGGGCATAGTCCACCATTGCGTTGATCCGTTCTATTTCCATTTTCTCGTGCTGTTCAAAGAGAGATGTCAACCGCTTGCATAACTCTGCCCGGTCAACCTCATGCTGAAGCCGCTGGAAACGCTGACGATAACTGGCCATCTGCAAGGTGATATGCCCCTTCTCCTGCAGGTTCTCCATGGCACGGAGAATCACACTGCGGTCAAAACCGGTCTGTTCAATTGCCGCCTCCATATCCAGAGTGATCCATTTGCGCGCCTTCTTACAGCAAGCGAACACTTTTTTCAGAAATGCCGCCTGTTTTTCACTATAATCTGCAAGGATCTCTCTGCCGGGTTTATGCGACTCAAAACGGATTTCACTGTAGTAATAGCCAGTGAATGTAATCACTCCAAAAAGCTCCATATATGTGAGCAGGGTGCTGACAACCAGCTGACGGATATCGTGATTTCGGGAAAGCTCGCGGCAGGTCACATCGATCTCATCACCTTCATCCAGAACCTCATTCACAAGAGAGGTAACATTTGCAGAGTCAGGTGTATCCCCGTACACAAAATTCTCAAGGGTGGTGCAGTCATCCGTGCAGGCAAACAGTTCACAGACTGAGGGCTCCCCATCGCGCCCCGCACGTCCGGTCTCCTGCAGGTAACTTTCAAATCCCTTGGCAAGATGGAAGTGATAGATATAGCGGATATCAGCTTTATCCACTCCCATCCCGAATGCAATCGTGGCGCAGATAATCGGAATATTCCCCGCCATAAATGCCTCCTGGGTGGAAACGCGCTGTTCTGTCGGCAATCCAGCATGATAGGGCGCGGCATTGAAGCCATTCGCGACAAGCAGTTCGGCAATGCGTTCCGCATCCTTCTGCAGGTGAACATAGACGATTGCCGAACCGGCTGGGCGCTCTTTAAACCGTTCCACCAACAGCTGCTCGCGTTCATGTCCCTGGCAGGTGGTCACACGGAACTCGAGGTTAGGCCGATAAAATCCGGTATTTATGACATCATCCGGCTTAACCCTGAAGGCATTCACCATGTCATCGCAGACCTTCGGAGTGGCTGTGGCCGTTAGTGCCAGTACACGTTCAACACCAAGCGAGTCAACCGCCTGGGCCAGTTTCAGGTAATCCGGACGGAAGTTGTGTCCCCAGGCCGAGATACAGTGCGCCTCGTCCACCGCCAGTAAGGAGATCTTCTGACCTCGGATGAGGTTCAGAAAACGCTCATTCGTGAGTCGCTCAGGCGAAACAAACAGCATTTTAAGGGCACCATTGCGAATCGCAACGGAGACCTCACGATATTTCTCCTCGGTCAGACTTGAATCAAGACGCTCCGCCTTGATGCCCCTGCCCTGCAGAACGTCGATCTGATCTTTCATCAGCGCCAGCAGCGGCGAGACAACCAGCGTTAAATCCGGCAGTATAAGAGCGGTCAGCTGATAGCAGAGACTCTTGCCTGAGCCTGTAGGAAAAATGGCCACGGCACTTCTTCCGGCCAGCAAAACCTCGATGGTTTCCAGCTGCCCCGGCCGAAAAGCGTCGAAGCCGAATTGCGTTTTCAGAATATCTATCGGTTTAGGATCTTTCATAAAGTTTATTTGACCTTTTGCAACCATTAAATACCAATAAACGCACTTTCTGAGGGATATTTCATCTGGAATATATATATTATTATCACCAACCGTGGCTGATTTTTCAATATATTAAATAAAACAATACTCCACGGAATCAATAAATTTCTATTCCTGTTCCAAGGTCAGACCGTTTATTGTCTGGCCATCGCGGCGCGTCTGCAACCGGCGATTGGCCAAAGCGGTCAGCGTAATCATATAGGCGCGCTCATTTTCAAAGGTGGCACTCCAGCCGCCACCACCGCCCACGCGGTCATACACCCAGAAAGCGGCCAGATCGATTTCGGCTTTTTCCAGTTCCGCCAGTTGCGCTTCAAACACCGGCCGCGACGGCGGACCGTCGCTTTTGTCGGCCAAGCCGAATTCCCCGACAAAGATCGGCCGCTTGTATTGGTCGGCGATTTCCCGCAACCACATCAGATAATGCTGGCGATTCAGCACCCATTTGCCGAGTTCCGTATCTACATTCTTAATGCCGTAGAAATGAATGGTGATCGTGTCCAACGGCGCAGGATTGTCGCGCAGAATGATCTCCCGTGCCTGGGCAGGCGAATCAAAGGTCCAGCTTCTTCTGTTTGAGTTGTGCCATGCGTAAGGGCGCGGATGCGAATGGCCGGAAAAGATGGGGCGTGTCTTGTCATACATGCGTACTGTTTTAGCAAATTCAGATAACATTACCGTCATAATTTCAGCCGTCACATCATCGCGTTCAGTTCCTGTTCCGCTTTTCGGACGGAATTGTGCCGCATTGGGCAGATCGACAAGCAGGTTGTGCTCGTTCCCAAATTCCCAGCCCCAAATGGCAGGGGATGCTTTATAGCGGTTCATCACCTCGCCAGTGTATTGCCGCATCAGTGCTATTGTTTTGCTCTGCGGATTACCCCATTGGTCACGCGGTTCGCCAACTAGCTCGCACAGACTTAAGGTCCAGAACAGCGAGGGTATCAGACCGATGTTATGCTGCTCCGCTGTGCGCACAACGAGATCGAAACGTCGAAAGTACTCCTCTTTGTTTTCACGATAGAGCCGCCAATCCGAAGCCGAGTAGGGTCCGGAAAAACGCACGAATGGAATCTCCGCCTGCGCGATACGCGCAAGACCGGTCAGGCTGGAGGTGTCTTTTGCGTTAATCAAAATTCGCAAGAAAAGATCAAAGTAGTTGGCGCCGATACCCCGGTAAGGCTGGCCGTTTCTGTATAAACGTCCGTCTTGAACAGTCAACCCAGGGTGCTCTGCACCATGCGCCACTCCGCAAATGGAGCACACGCAGATGAGCGCCATCATCACCTTCATATTCATTACGTTTCTTTTCACTTTGCTCAATCCCACTTCTATTAGCCCCGCCACGCGAGGCGATGAAACCCTTAAACCAGCGCCGCTAGGCGCGATTGAACCAGCGCCGCCAGGCGCGATTGAACCAGCGCCGCCAGGCGCGATTGAACCAGCGCCGCCAGGCGCGATTGAACCAGCGCCGCCAGGCGCGATTGAACCAGCGCCGCCAGGCGCGATTGAACCTTGTACCCGC
>JAWOEI010000013.1:0-11485 GCA_046482825.1 Kiritimatiellia bacterium | reverse complement strand
CATACAAAGACAATTGTGCCATTCCCTGCTGATTAATCCTCCCAAAAATCACTGTACTGGCAGTGGCCAGGTTTTATAAAGGGCGGCTGCCCGTATCCGCGTTTGACAGTTCCCGCCCCTGTTGCCATTGCAGGATGGATCACGTCCAGGTAAGCCAACTTAGATCAAGGGTGCCGTAAGGTCCATAACCGAGAGCCAACTTAAAACTGGTATTCTCAGGCAGGGCATTGACGGCATTCATGATCAAATGACCTCTGCCAAAGGTTGTCAATCCCCAAATATTGCTGGAGACATTAAGGTATATTCTGGTCCACTGATCAGCATAAAAACGGCCGTCACTACCCAGATTGACTTTATCGTCGAAAATTATCGTTCCGCTTCCACATAATATCGTCATGGGGTCGCCGATAGGGGATATTCCTTTTTTGAAAACACAAGTCGTACCACTGTCAAAGAAATGCCGCCCGCCCTGAACAGTGTAAGCGGCGTGCAGGGTATTACTGCCTTGCCTGTTGATAAAGCTGTAACCTGTTGTATCGACATTCCGGAATTCAAAAGATTCATAAATATTCATCCCGTCGCCATCGATTTCTAAAGAACCATTACCTGACTCCACCCTATGCACCGTAGTAATACCGTTTGTTGAACCGAAAGCAAAGGAATCTTTGGCAATAACACGGCCACGTTGAATCAACGTGGCACCATCATAACTGTTTGATGCAGTTATCTCGAGATACGCATCACCATCTTTAAAAATGCCGCCGTTGCCGCCGATGTGTCCATTAAGAACAATCCGGCTGTCACTTACATTGTTCGAGATAACAGTAGTATCACTGATTAAATCCACCGGCAGGTTCAGAGTCTGATAACTGTCATCTTCACTGATAAGCTCACCTGCAAGGATTATCTTATTTCCATTGAGAACGAATGAACCGGCACCGCTGTTGAATTTTATACCGGCGAAAGACGTGCCGGAGGGAAAATCGTTAGTATTGACGAGTCCTGTTGTGCCAGCAAAGACAAGGCTGTCTCCAGCGACAGGAGCTGTACCGCCCCAGTTATCCGCAGTACTCCAGTTTGAATCCGAACCACCGCCTGTCCAAACACGTTCCACCGCCAAGACCGAACAACACAAACCGAGAATAAAACCACACAGCACAATCGTTTTCATATAGCAAACTCCTTCACACAATTTTAAATAATTCAATGTAGAAACTTTTAAGAGTGCAGAGTTATCCAACACTCTGAACAACTTAACTCCCCGCTTAAACAGCCCATAACTAAACCATGAAAGCGGAGTACTAAGTTATCTTATAATATTGAATATGCGGGAGATGGAATAAAAAGTCAAGCGGAAATTTAATTTTTTATGAAACAAAATAAAGCCTGTCACTAATTCTTCGGATCGAACGGCTACGCAGCTGTAGGCCGGATCCCCGACCCGGCGCACCAACGCCCGGTGAGGGCATCCGCCGTCGTCCCGCAAGCGGAACTATAAATAAATTAAAGCCTGTCCATAATTCTTTTAATAAAACGAAGAAACCTTCTGGGATTCGCAGATACTTAATCCGCAATGATCCTGTAAAACGTGTTCCACACCCTCTTTAGCCAGACGCTTATGAAATGAATCATCGGCTGGAAACATATTGCCGTTTTCATCAACTGCTTTGAATTTCAGAGCAGCCGCTATTGCTTGATAAACAGGCTTGCAATCACCTCCTGCCTCCTGCACAAGCTGCAAAGCTCCGATATAACGGTCTCCGGAAGATAATTTGCGAAAAAGGTCTTTTCCCACACGGAAGATTGTATCGCCAAGTCCCCGATTCCCGAAACGTTTAATCAGGTCTTCGACATACTCCCTCTGATTTTCCGCGTGAAACTCAGAGGGCCAGCGTTTTGTCAACGCAGAGGCACATTCCATCATAACCCGTCTTGTCAGATCACAAATGGTCTCATCCCTTACAGCATCGCATATCAGCGAATATCCTTTGAGAAAACCATGACAGGCGCAGGCTGCATGTCCAAGATTATGAATATACAGTTTGCGTTCGACATAAGCCTGAAAACAATCCTTTAATTCAAGCCCCTGAATATTTTCCGGCACAAAGCCCGCAAAGCCATTACGGTCAGCTATAATTTTATTATATGCCTCGGTCCAGACCAGCAACGGATCTTCCTGCCGGATCGTATCCGGCATAATGGGCACCATTTTTCCGATACTGGTTTCCACAAATCCGATTCGTTCTTTCAGCAGAAAATCCTCCGGCAAAGCGCTTTCAAGAAATTTCTTCGCAAAGTCTGAAACTCCATTAAAATTTTCACAGAACAAAATTGAAAGCGGCCGGTCTCCACGCGCGACAATACCCGGCAACATGCATTTCAGAACGCTGCTGACATGAGCTGCGCCTACTGCTGTACCGACAAGATCCGCTTTGCAAACAACATCCCTGAGGGCATCGGCATCATTCACAGAGATAGCATCCACTCTGCTCACTTTAATTTTATCCGGTTGCCCGGGCGGAAGATCATCTTTAACAACAATGCAGTAGGAACCACGCTCATGCAACGCATTGACAACGGGCTGAAAGGCATCTACAAAAACCACCTCATATCCAGCCCGGCTGAATATAGGCCCGGCAAGGGCACGTCCGATATTACCGGCACCGAAATGCACATACAATGACATGCTGAAAACTTTCTTTGCCTTTGCGTATAGGACCTATCCGCGGCCCATCAGCGTGTTTACAATCAACAGATCCAGTTCTTCATAATCACGCTCGGCGATAAGTTCATCGACAGCCGCCTGATCCAAACCGCGGACAACATCCAGAAGAGCCAAGAAAAATGTCCGGCTGTTGGAGAGATGTTTCGTGCTTACATCGAGTTTCTGGGTGCGCATTGCTTTTACGTCTAAGCCGATGAATTCTCCGTTTTTTCCATAACCGTATTTATCGAGTATGCGCACCTGATTGAAGGCACGTCTCAGATCAATGCTGCCGAAGCTGCGGTCTTCATCAAACTTCAAACCATTCTGATCGTTCAGATGTACGGTGAAAAGTTTTTCATGTGCCAATGCGAATCCCATTTCATCAGAGGGATCAAGCCCGGCAAGAATCGCATGTGCGCTTTCGATATTCACACCTACTCTGGACGGATCGGAGCAGAGGTGGCCAACCGCGATTGCATGGCCTGTTGTAGGAATGTATGTCTGATCAACAGGCTCATTCGGTTTCGGTTCAATGGCAATGCGGATTTCAGGATCATGCGCAAGCATCATGTTAATTGCCTCAACAATCTGTTCAACTGCTTTCCGACTGTCTTTCGATTCACGGATATAGGTGCCTTCACGCGCAAACCAGAGGACAATGAGTTTAGTTCCCAGGGCATTGGCAATATCAACAGCTCTAAGAGAACGTTCGATCGCATAAGCACGGGTGTCCGGATCATTCGAAGTATAGGCTCCGTCTATCGTGCGCTCATCCTCCCAGAGTCGCGGTGCCACAAATTCAGCGACAAGGCCTGTTTCATCCAGTTTGCCTTTAAGTTCAGCCGCATGCTTCTCAATTTCATTACCATTAAGATCATTCAAGCCGGGAACAGCGTCATCATCGTGAAACTGGATTCCCTCGAATCCCAGCGAGTGAAAGAATTTCAACTTTTCAGAAAAATCTATAGTTGAACGAACAGGCGGCCCGAAAGGGTCGGCTCCCTCGTGTATGTTCCAGGGCCCAAATGAGAATCTGTAATCGTTTTTCATGATTGTGTCCTTTTTTTATTCGGTTTTTGTCCGCGAATCTTCGCAGACAGATACGGAAACCAGCTCTCCCCAACGCAAAAGAGGGAGTGTTGATCTCTGATAAATTCCATACCAACAGGTTAGATTATGTTACCGCAAAATAATTAAAGAGTCTTTTACTCTGGCATCATATTTTTGTATTATGGCATCATTTATTAACCATCATTATGAAACCTCAAGCTGAAAAAATACAATTATTGCCTGATGAATCATTCCGTCTTCTGCAATGGAAGCATAATATTCATGATGTTGAAATTGTTGGCGGAGACGGCACGAGGCGTCCATTCAAAGGGGCTGGAGAACAGTGGCACTATCACTCACACATGGAGTTGACTTTCTTCAGTGAGGGAGAGGGAACACTGTTTATCGGTGATGCCATAACTCACTTCAAAGCACCGGATCTGGTGCTGATCGGGCCTAACCTTCCCCATTACTGGCATGTATTTTCACGTTCAAACGGATATGCGCTCCAATTTGATTTTGATCCGGAGCATTCCTTCTGGCGTATTCCGGAAACACACGAACTTCACAGGCTCTGGAAGGATGCTGAACGGGGAATTCATTTGTCAGGAAGCATTGTTGAAACAACCGCATGTTCCATTAAGAAGATTGTGCAATGCGGTGGTATGGAGAGGATGATTCGGTTTATGGATATTCTTAACAAACTTTCCATAACCGGGAAAAGCAACAGGCAGACACTCTCCAGCACAGCATTCGCACCGCTAATCAGGCGGTCCACCTATAAAAGTTTGCAGAAAGCTATACGTTATATCTTTCAGAATTTTCAGGAACAACTGACGTTCAGCGACATACTGCTCGAAACCCATATGAGCAAGGCGACCTTCGAGCGTCATTTCAAAAAACTCACCGGCAAAAGTTTCACTCGTTTCCTGATGCAGGTACGACTCAACTATGCGGGACGTCAGTTAATTGAAACAACACAGTCTGTAAGTGATATTGCTTATTCATCAGGTTACAGCAACCTCTCGCATTTCAACCACCAGTTCAAAGTATTCTACACTTGTAGTCCTCTGGAATTCCGCAAAAAAATGAAAAAACGTTGCGCGTTTTAAGCGACACCTTTCCGCTTCCTTGGTCGCTGTTCAATCAACTTCTGCCATAAACAGCCTTCGCCCTTCGGCTTCCGTCGTCGCTCTCCGAGCTATGCCGGACATGATGGCCGTCAAGAAAACAGAAAATCCAGTCACATATTTGTATAAGTTGCTTTTACAGCGTATGATGTTATATAATATCATATACATTATAAATTCGGTTTAATTAACTAAGATGAAGGGATTGCAAAATGAGTAAAACTGTGTGGACGGAATCAGAATTTCCGAAAGTCGGTATCCGTCCGGCTATAGACGGGCGCTGCAATGGTGTTCGTGAGTCTCTGGAGAGTCAGGTTATGGGTATGGCTGAGCGCGCTGCAAAGCTTATCAGTGCCAGTCTGAAATATCCTGACGGTACGCCGGTGGAGTGTGTGATTGCCGATACATGTATAGGTGGTTGTGTTGAGGCTTCGGCATGTGCTGAAAAATTCAACCGCGAGAATGTCGGAGTTTCCCTGACTGTAACACCATGCTGGTGTTATGGTTCTGAAACAATGGATCTTACACCTTCCATTCCGAAAGCTGTCTGGGGATTCAACGGGACGGAGCGTCCGGGGGCTGTATATCTGGCAGCGGTTCTCGCAGCTCATGCCCAGCAGGGGATGCCCGCTTTTGGTATTTACGGCAGAGATGTGCAGGACCATAACGATACATCTGTTCCCGGGGATGTTAAAGAGAAGATCCTGCGTTTTGTCAAGGGCGGCCTGGCTGTCGCCATGATGCGCGGCAAGTCATACCTTTCAATAGGCAGTTCTTCTATGGGTATCGCCGGCTCTTTTGTTGACAGTGATTTTTTCCGTTCAACTCTCGGTATCCGTGCCGAAAACATGGATATGTGTGAAATCGATCGCCGTATTGAACTCGGCATTTTTGATCCCGATGAATTCAGGAAGGCTTTGAAATGGACGAAAAAATTCTGTAAAGAGGCCAAAGATACAAACAAACGCTCTGTCAGGCGTAACCGCGCACAGAAGGATGCCGACTGGGAATATGTCGTCAAGATGACCATGATCATGCGCGATATGATGGTTGGTAATCCCAAACTGGCTGAAATGGGATTTCCCGAAGAAGCACTTGGACGTTTTGCTATTGCCGCCGGTTTTCAGGGGCAGCGGCAATGGACAGACTATAGGCCCAACGGGGATTTTGCTGAAGCGATGCTCAATAGCTCTTTTGACTGGAACGGTATCCGGGCACCTTATCTTGTGGCCACGGAGAATGATTCACTTAACGGGGTCTGCATGCTTCTCATGTATCTGCTGACCAGCCGCGCGCAGATTTTCGCGGATGTGCGCACTTACTGGAGTCCTGAAGCCGTAAAACGTGTGACAGGTAAAAAGATGACCGGCAGGAATGCCGGAGGTTTCATCCATCTGTTGAACTCCGGTGCCGCCACCCTTGATGCATGCGGCAAACAGCGCTTAAAAGGCAAACCGGCCATGAAACCCTATTGGGATATCAGGAAGAAAGAGGCTGAGGCCTGTCTGGCTTCAACGGTTTGGTGTCCGGCAGAGGTTGAATATTTCCGTGGCGGCGGTTATTCATCAAGCCTTCTCTCTGAAGGAGGAATGCCGCTGACTATGACCCGTATCAGCAGAGTGAAGGGACTCGGGCCTGTGCTTCAGATTGCCGAGGGCTGGTCAACCAGACTACCAGCGGATGTTCACAAAACGCTGATGGATCGCACCAACAGCACCTGGCCCTGCACCTGGTTCGTCCCGCGCATTACCGGCAGGGGCGCCTTCCGTGATGTTTACAGCGTAATGGCAAACTGGAGTGCCAACCACGGTGCTATCAGTTACGGACACATAGGGGCTGACATGACAACACTTGCGTCTATGCTTCGTATTCCGGTGGCAATGAGCAATGTTCCGGATGAGGATGTTTTCCGCCCGCATTCATGGGGGCTTTTCGGAACTGACAATCTTGAGAGCGCTGATTATCGGGCCTGCGCAGCCTACGGGCCGCTTTATGCATAAGCGTTTTCCCGGGATCCGGCCGCGATTGTTCTGAAAACAATTCGCGGCTGGTTAATTCACGTATTCAGAATTACGCACTGCGGCATCCGGAGTGTGTAATACAGGGCGCGTCTTCTTTCAGGAAGGCGCGTTTTTTTGTGGACTGCGGTGAAAAGACAGAGGGGCCAGCCGTGAAAGTTCAGTTCTGCCTGCTACCGGATTTCACAGATGTTCCGCCACCCAATTATGCTCAGTCACAAGGGAGTCTATAATGTTCGCCGGTTTGATTTCGGGGGGAAGAACATCGAAAGTGTAGGTTTCGATTTCGAGTGGATATTTCTGGTTTACCGCATGAGCGAAAAATTCAGGGCTTAGATAATCATGAGTGGATTGCAGAAGCTGTGTTCCTTCAAAAAAAAGCGGGACGTGAAAATGTGTACGTAGCGTGGCGTCTTTATACTGAAGTGCAATTTTCAGCACCTCTTCCGTCAAGTCGGGGAAAGAGACAATTTTGTTTTCAGCTGTCTGAATTTTTGTCTGATGCAGATATACGGTATCAATGAAGGCACGCAGTGCGTTTATGGAATTGCCGGAAATTGTTGTTGAGATTGCAGAACTGAGCTGAATGCGCGCAATGTTTATGTCGGCTGTTTCCAGTTTATGTATTACCTCTAGAGGATCTTCATATTCCACGGCAAAATGACATGTATCCAGGCATACACCGATGTATTCGCGGGCGGCATCACCGGTATCATAGAGGCGCTCGAACCAGTTGAGCAGCTCTGTGGAGTTTCCTATCACGCAGTCAGGCTCGGGTTCAATGGCCAGAGTGATTTTTTTCCCTGTTTCCCTATGCAGAATCCGCAGGTATTCGGCCGCTTTTGCTGTATTCTTAACGTATAGCTGTTCGCAGTCATGGGCTTCGGCTGCAGTTTTGTCGAGTTTGTAACCCAGCGGGACGGTTGAAACATTGCCTGTCATGCCTTCGGGCAGCAGGTCCGATAGAATGGATGCCAGCTTTATTGTATAGTTGAGGCGTTCACTGGATGTCCAGTCCGGTTGATAAACTGCACTTTTGACAGCGGTGTTGTGGAATGTTCCGTAAGGAAAACCGTTGATTCCGGTGGCATAGAGATTGTTTTTTTCCAGTAGTTGCTTGAAGAGCATCGTATTGTCGGCCTCGGTAATTTTATCAACGGCACCCGCCCCTAAACGCAGTCCAAGCGGATAGGGTTGATCCGGGGCTATATGCTCTTTGACCTTCAGCGCATAAGCGGTGATGGCGTTGCGGATATCTTCAAGGGTTTCACCCGGATGTATGTTCAGACAGTAAGGTATTATCATTTTTAACCACAAAGTTCTTGAATAACTTAGAGCAGCGAAGCTGCAACTAATTTTTTTCACTACGAATAACGCGAATCAGCACGAATCAAATTAAAGCCGGTCACTAATTTTTCGGATCGGACGGCTGCGCAGTTGTAGGCCGGGTCCCCGACCCGGCGCACCAACTAATTCTTCCCGGATGAAAAAAGGTGGACAAGCGACATGTTCCCGTGTAGTAGTCGTTTTATAAACGACATCTTTACGCTTGGCTGTGCCGCTTATAAAGCGGCTACTACATTGCTGTGCTGGATATCGGTCATCCCGGCTGTTCTGCTGACCACGCCTTTTTTGGCTCTGAAAGCCCACTCTACAGTTTCCTCTGTGTTAGCGCTGTGCCTTGGCATAGTTCCGCGACAGCAGTACGACGCCGGGTGTCACCGTGTTAATAGTAACAATCAGTACTCTGCTATCAGCGCAAGGTCGCCTGCACGCATGGTTGCGTCGTAAATGCCTGTCATTTCCCATCCGAGGGTTATGCCGCTCACATGAAGGTCGCGGAACGAGCTGTTCTGCAGAGTGCCGTTTTTACGGGCCAGCTGAAAGGCATAGTGTATCCAGGGAAGCAGGTTTACATCTGTAGCTACGGTATCTGTGTTCTCTCCCGCAGCAATTTTCCCGTTTTTAAAGAAGGTGTTTTCCACTGGTCTGAGAGTTTCATGGTCCATAGTGAATATGAACCTGTCGGTGGTGTCCTGTCTGCGTTGATCCCTGCTGAAGTGTTCCCGGATTATTTCATGGCGGTTGTCAAAAACGGGGACACTGATCCTGAGTGTGTCGCCGCAACCGTCATCACCTCTGGTCAGATTCTGTACAATGATGTTCACTGAAAAACATGCTGCATGTATTGACGGGTCGGCGCCGGGGTGTCTGTCTTCAAAATTCAGCAATTTGCAGTTGAGGTTGAGAGAAAGCTTTTTCATAAAAAGAAGCCGGCAGTGTCCTGAAGGTATTTCCGTATCGGTGAAGGGACAGGATATCAGCAGATGCGGCCAGTTTTCATCCTGTCTGCGAGGTCTGTCATAGCAGGCCGAAGCAAAAAGCCCCATTTCCACGAACCCCTTTTCGCTGTTTACCTTGAAACGTTTGGACGGGTTTTCAATCAGGAATTCATGTCCGGATATCTCTTTTTTCTCGGTTACTGCCGTATTATTGAAGCTGTATTTTGATCCCCACTGCGCAATGCGCCAGATAGGTTTGCCTATGTTTTCGCCTGAACTGGGAAAAACACCCTGAGTTGCGTCCGGATCAGCATCGTCTCCAAGACCGCGTATGCTGAACCAGTTGGTGAATTCCGGATCTTCTATCAGGTTACGGTCAGGAATAGGCTTGGTTGTTGCACATCCGAATACGAACAATATTGAAACAGTTATCCACGGTTTTTTTTGACGGAAAAATTTCATGTTATTTCTCGCATAGCCGCGGAAACATATTCCTTTCAGGCTCTTCTTCGTCGCGCAGAATAGTTTACAGCCTGAAAACCTTGTTTCCTTGCATCACTTCGGCATGGGCAGACCGTCCATGCAGGCTTCCGATCTTTCTAGAAGTTCATCCGGTAGAGGATAGTCATTGAGCTGACCTTTGAAATAGGCCTGATAACCTTTCAGATCCATAAGACCGTGTCCGGACCAGTTGAAGAGAATTGTTTTCTCCTTGCCTTCTTCAGTTGCTTTTCTGGCTTCACGTATGGCTTCGGCAATGGCATGTGAAGTTTCCGGAGCCGGTATGAAACCTTCTGTGCGTGCGAAAAGAACAGCGGCTTCGTAACATTCTATCTGGCCGATGGAGGCTGCTTCCATGTGCCCCTCTTTGAGAGCATGACTTACCATAGGCGCCATTCCGTGGTAGCGCAGGCCACCGGCGTGCAACGGTGGCGGTACAAAAGTGTGGCCCAGACTATACATAGGCAGCAGCGGAGTCATCATGGCCACATCGCCGGAGTCATAGCGGAACTTGGCGCGTGTCAGAGTCGGGCATGCCTCAGGTTCGGTTCCGATTATGCGGATGTTTTTGCCGTTCATGCGGTCGTTGATAAAGGGGAAGGCCAACCCCGCGAAATTGGAGCCGCCGCCGGCACAGCCGATAACTATATCCGGATAATCGCCGACTTTTTTCATCTGTGCCTGTGCTTCCTGTCCGATAACGGTCTGATGTAACATCACGTGATTCAGAACGGAACCGAGGGCGTAACGGGTGTCTTCTCTCTGCACACACTCTTCTATGGCTTCACTGATGGCTATTCCCAGGCTGCCGGGGGTGTCGGGATCTTCCGCCAGGATTTTGCGTCCCACTTCAGTTTCTGTACTCGGGCTGGCCACACATCTGCCGCCCCATGTTTGCATCATGAGTTTGCGGAAAGGTTTCTGGTCGAAACTGATGCGGACCATGTAAACCTTGCATTCGAGGCCGACAAGCGCTGTTGCGAAAGAAAGAGCGGAACCCCACTGACCGGCACCTGTTTCGGTGGTCAGTTTTTTGATGCCGAACTGTTTATTATACCAGGCCTGGGCGACAGCGGTGTTGGGTTTGTGGCTTCCGGCCGGTGAGACACCTTCATTTTTGTAGTAGATCTTTGCCGGTGTGCCGAGTGCTTTTTCCAGACGCCGGGCACGGTAGAGGGGGGTCGGGCGCCAGATTTTGAGGTATCCGCGAATTTCTTCCGGAATATCAATCCAGCGGTCGGTGCTGACCTCCTGTTCAATCAGATTCATCGGGAAAACGGGGGCAAGGGCATCCGGGCCTATGGGATTGCCTCCTATATCCACCGGCGGCAGCATGGGGTTTTTGAAATCGGCAGCCAGATTGTACCATTGCTTCGGCAGTTCATCTTCGTTCAAAGTAACTTTTATCTGTTCACTCAACATCATTGATCCTCATTCATGTGGGGTTATCACCGGCTCTTACCGAAAAGCGGCAGCATGGTTTTCTGAGCCGGTCTTCCGATTGTGCTCGGCGGCTGACAGCTTCTATAAAGAGTAACACCAGATTATATTTTGTTTGCCGGAGAGTCAAGACAGGATTTTGCAACTCTCGGGCGGCGCGTGTATCTGCGAATTGGTGCAAATCGTCAAATTTACGGCAATTTGCATCATACATCTTCCGAGGTCAAGGACCTCGGCTACAGTTCGAATGCATTGTTACTGTAGGGCGGGGTCCGTGACCCCGCCGTGCACCGATTCGCAGATGCGAATTGGTGCAAATCGTCAAATTTACGGCAATTTGCATCATACATCTTCCGA
>JAWOEI010000041.1:0-4007 GCA_046482825.1 Kiritimatiellia bacterium | reverse complement strand
TACCCGGGGAACCGGTGTTTCATTTAGAAACAAATTTCAGTAGAAATTTGAATTTACAGAAAACAATTTACACTATCCGTTCGCAAACATCAACTTCAGGGCCGTATCCGTTATAAGAATAAATGGTTATCATATATTAATCCAATAGGACTTTGCGGGGAAAGCCTGCTGTGGTATGATGAATTAGCTTTAACTGCAGGTGATACAGCTGCATGGGCAAAAGATGTTTATAACGACACATATCCATGGTGGTTAGCAGGAACACTTGGAACAATTGCTGATGTTAGTGCCGGTATCTGGAGCATTCCTTCTGCTTATGGACATTTAGGCGAAGGAACTGGAACTTTTGTTGGTGATCCAAGCTGGGAGAATGCTCCTGGTATGATTATGGATGGGGTTAACGTCATCAATGTTGGTATTGTTGCGGGTATGACTGTGCCGAGTACACGGGCGGTGCTAACAACTCCGATTGGAGGGGTATCTGGCGGTACGGTTGCAGGTGGTTCTCCAAACAATGGGGTGAATACTTGGCAGGAAGCTGGTATCAATCCAGGTGAGGCGCAGCGTATACAAAATGCTGCTAACCGAACTGGGCAGCAGATTACCGTTGTTGGAAGTCGAGCCGAAGGAACTGCGACGGCGGCATCAGATTGGGATTACATTATGTCCGGCAATTCCAGTGCGAGACATTCTGTGCGAAGTTCGGTCCCAAGTGGTATGTCTGGAGGCGAAATTAATGCTCCGGGTATTGACGTTTGGCAAGATTACAATCCGAATGCAATTAATTACACGACTTTGGATTCAACTAAGCCTCATGTTATTTTTACACCCTTAGCAAAATGAGAGGTCGTATGAAACGAGAGATAGAGGTATTTATAAATCAGGTAGCTCAGGGCCTAGAGCCTATGGAAGAAGCAGTGGAGTGGTTCAACGGACTCGATCGGGGCGATCAGCGGCAAACATTGCGAGATGTGAACTATATGGCTTTACAGGCTCATCCGAGTACTGAGGTTGTGAATGAATGCATTGAAATGTCAGGGTTGAAGCCATCTTATACTCCATGTGTTTTGATGTTGAAAAGTAACAATCTAGCAGAGCAGACGGCAAAAATAATCAATCTTCCTGAGAATGAGTTCGAAAAGGCTTTTCGATTGTTGTTGTCTCTGCTGAGTATTGCGGACCGTAATAGACGACAGACGGAATGTGCAAATGGCTGTAGTCATTGGTGGCATCGCGATTTATCAGATGCCGGAGTTGTTTCAGAGGTTATTCATGAATAAATGCAAAGGGGTTTATCCGACACTTTACGCATATTTCTCAGTGATACTTTTAGTAATGTGTTCCTGATTTCACTGGCAAGTTCCTCTGTTTATATCCTAGAGGAGAATTAAAAAATGAACTATAACTATCATGATGCAACTCTAAAAATGATCCAAATAAATTGGATTGCACACACCGTAAATATAGAGATGTTGATCTGTAGCGAAAAGCCTTTGTTAGTTTGTATAATTGTGAAAGGGGTAAAGAATTTCAGCTGTCCCCAAAAGGCACCTTGGGGTGAGTCGTCATCCGTAAACGAAATCAAAACAATTGAGATAACTAAGGGAGCAACTCAACTGGAAATAAAAATGCAAAGTGAAGATGTTATCCTAATTGATGGGAAGAAGATCATAGAGGGCAAAGGAGCCGTAGTTCAAAAGTCTACATTTGAAAGGTAAATGAAAGCATTTCTGACAATTTTATTGAGTTTGATAACGCTGCTGCCATTAAAAACGCAGGCGGTTGCGTACAGCTCTACCTGTAATCAGTCCGCTTCTATGCAGAAGAGATGTTTCTCCCGCCAAGGCGCCAAGGCGCAAAGATTGGAAGCAGTTGACAGTTCACAGTCTACAGTTGTCAGTCAGCGTACAGTTCCCAGTCATCAGTTTTCAGGATTCAGTCAAAAAGAATACGCTGAGATTCAAAAGAAATTACTCGCTCAGCATTATCTTGCACATTCAACCTTCAACAATTCGCAATTTGAATTCGATGGCACAAATAATTTGATTTCTGCGAACAACGGAAGCATAAGCAACTCTTTTGTTTATGACTCAATGAACCGGCTTACAGGATCTGGTGTCAAGTGGAAGACATCAGGTATCAACAAACAGGTTTTTTACTCTTATGATTCCGGCGGACTCGTGACGAATGTCGTCTATCCCGGCAGTAAAACCCTCCACTATGCCTATGATACAGATGGACGCTTGATCTCCATCACAGACTGGAACAGCCATACATTCACTTTCACGCATGATGCAGCTGGACGCTTGGCAAGCCTGGTTTACCCGAACGGAGTTGTCGGCACAAACACCTACGATGCCGCGCACCGACTGGCAAGTTGGAAATATTCCAAGTCCGGTTCAACTCTGACAGGTCGCACCATCACCCGTGATGCAGCCGGGATCAAAACCGGTGAGAGTGTCAGTGCTGGAATTTTTCCGAATCCGTCAATGCAGAGAAGAGCATCCAATACGTTTGATATAGCGTAAGCGGCTTGAGTTTGACCTGCTTGACAACGCCGGATAAGATTACGCGCTTCGGATTTCCGCTTGACGGGCGGCCAGCCATTTAGCCGGTGTGAGTTGTCTGGCCTCCTCAGCGGTAATGTGAGGCAGTTGGCTGAGAACATCTCTCAGGTACTCTTCCGGGTTAATCCCGTGCATCTTGCAATTCGCCATGATCGTGTACATAACGGCATTCTGCCAGCCACCGCTTTTTGAACCGAAGAACAGCCAGTTCTTACGCCCGAGGGCACTCGGACGGATCGCGTTTTCAATAAGGTTGTTGTCTATCTCTATCCTGCCGTCATCCACATAGACATACAGTTCATCCCACCGGTTATGTTGAACTAAGCCGCTACGCGGCAGTGGTCTCTGCATTAGTGTAAAATGTCCCCTTGCCCCGGAGCGAATATTCACAAGGTGTGGATATGGTACTCCGGGAACAAGGAAACTGACCATGGATAACATTAGCAAACCGAATGATAAAAGTCATCCCATTTCAATTCAGCGTGCTGAATTTAAGAAAGCTCTGGCAAAAGCTAAGTATGTCGATAGTACCCAGACAGTCTATCTGCGGGCCTTCGATAAGTTCGCAAAACGTCTGGACCGGAAAACTCCGGCTGATGCCACTCGTGTCGATGCAAGACGTCATCTGACAGAGCTGAAGCAGAGTGGCATCTCAAAATCCGTGTACGCAAACTCATCTGCCTCGTTGCGTTTCTTTTTTGAAACGGTTCGCGGCATTGAATGGAAACCGGTCTCCGCTCTGCAGAAGCGCATGGTGGAGGATATGAGCCTGTGCGGGTTTTCAAACAGGACTCAGGACTCTTATGTCAGGTCGGTCACCGCGCTGGCCTGCCACTACAGGAAAAGTCCTGACCTGCTGACTGAAGAGGAGATCCGCAGCTATTTTGTTCATCTGACGTGTGAACGTAAACTGGCCCGCCCCACTGTCACGATTGCGCTCTGCGGCATCAAGTTCTTTTATGAGAAGACGCTCAAACGCGACTGGTCGCTGACCGGTGTGCCGGTTCCGAAACGCGAGAAATTCCTCCCTGTGATTGTTTCAAGTCAGGAGGTCCGCCTGATTCTCTCAAAAATCCGGTTGGTCAGACATTCAACCTGTCTGAAGCTGATCTACGCCTGCGGTCTGCGGTTGAGTGAGGGATGCGCGGTTAAAGTCACTGATATCGACCGTGACAGATAGAACACCAGGGGTCGTATTTAAATATATAACATATCGCATATATCAGCTCTCTTCAAGTATATTGAGTAGCCTCTCATAGTTCTGTTTCAGCTCTTGATCCTGCTTAAGTCGTTTTCTTATTCTCATATTGCTCTGAGCAACCGCCTGATTCCTGCAACTCACAAATTCTCCAAGTTCCGTCAGTGACAACCCGCATCTCTCCCGTCCTGCATACAGAGCCAGATCCCGCCCCCAGTCACCATGCCGGTCAACAAAATCAT
>JAWOEI010000002.1:0-13575 GCA_046482825.1 Kiritimatiellia bacterium | reverse complement strand
GTGATGGCCTTGCCCCGCCTCCGCCTAACCCCCACCAAATTTTGACCTTTTTAATGTCGGCTGCGCGAACGTCTGACGGTAATGGGTATCGAACAAACATCAGATCGACATACCAACAACAAAACTGATACTCTCCCCATCCAGTGCCGCTATCAACAAAAATGCCAGCCCATGGCCACCATATATATATAGGATATGTTCCAATATCATCCCATTTTTCCGTCCCGTACATGGCATTGCTATAAGCATACCCCATTGCCTCAGACACATTACTCGGTGAGTCAACCCTCCCCCATGAACATCCCCACCTCATGTTATTGGGGACATTAGGCGGGGGCGCATCAATGCGCCGCCATGTGCCCAACGCAAGATCGCCATTAGAGTTTTGCGCAAACTGATCGGAAACCTTCATCAGTTTGCCTGTAGATGGTTCAAAGGTTAAATTTCCCAAGGGTTTACTCCTTCCGAAGGTGTGTGGATCGTGAAAACACTTTCTGCCGAAACATAAATCAATCCGCCCGTGTTCTTGTCGTAAATTTCATAGTGTTGAATACCTTGCAGTTCTTCGTCGCCGTCTGTGTCAACGTATCGCCAGCGTTGCCGCCATATTTTAAGATAATTGCTGCCGCCGGCAGTCCATGTTGTACTAATTGCCGCACCGGTATTATTGTTGCCATAAGTCGTTAATGGAGAGGGGTTAGATGGGGAGGATGGCAATTCTAAGCCTCCACCGCCCTCATGTACGTGGTCAACGCGTGCGTAAATTGATGATGTCCCGGCATCGTTTGCGGAGCCAACAGATTGTACCAGGTTACCGTCGTCTGTAACATTTAACGGATGACGATGATTGTACTTCGATGCGGTTGTCGCGGCTGGAGATCCCGGCGATCCAGTTTCATAATCTATCAGAGGGGTGAGATTTGATTCAAGCTCACCCTCACCGCCGCCCTCATGCACGTGGTCAACGCGTGCGTAAATTGATGATGTCCCGGCATCGTTTGCTGAGCCAACAGATTGCACCAGGCTATCGTTGCTTGTAACGTTTACCGGATGCTGATGATCAAGACGAGCACCTTCCGAGCTTGTTCCAATTTCTCCTCCTGACGAACCCACATCCGGCAAAAGAGTACGGGAAGATGTCGGGGGAATGGACAAAAAGGGAAGAGGAATAAAATGGCTGTGATCCGCACGCGCCGCTTTATCTGACGTTCCTATAGCACTTCCAGATCCCGATCCAGGAGTCACGGTATCGGACAGCTCGACGCCCTCATGCACGTGGTCAACACGGGCATAAATTGATGATGTTCCGGCATCGTTTGCTGCACCAACAGATTGTACCAGGTTACTGTCGTGTGTAACATTTACCGGGTGCTGATGATCAAGACAAGCACCTTCCGTGCTTGTTCCAACTTCTCCTCCCGTCACATCCACATCCGGCAAAAGAGTACGGGGGGGGGACGGTATGAACAAAAAGGCAAGAGGGATAAAATGGCCGTGATCCGCACGCGCCGCTTTATCTGACGTTCCTATAAAACCTCCAGATTCCAAATCCCCACAAGATCCCATTCCAGGAGTCACGGTATCGGCCAGTTCGACGCCCTTGTGTACATGGTCAACTCTTGAATAAACCTCGCTAGTTCCGGCCAATCCTGCTGGCCCTATAGGAAGTGGCAACGTTTCGTCAACATTTACCGGGTGCTGGTGATCATCACGCGATATACCAATTGAGTCACCGGATAAACCTATAGCGCTATCAACTAACGGAATTTCGTTGCTTAGACTGCCAGAGCGGTCAACATAAACACCTCCATGAATCCAATCGCGCTTTATCCTGATTCCATTTGTGGTTGAGGTTAGCGGAACCAATTCAAATTCAAATGCCTTCACCTTTACTGTTTCAGCTTCGATATCGGCTATAGATTCCTCGGTATCGGCTTGGTTTGTTGTGAAATGGATAGAGAATGTCCACATGCCCGGAGTCGTCTCCACCAGCATTCCATACACATAGCCTGCCGCTGTAACATCAAGCGGGGGCGCCTCCATCCATGCGCCGGCAATTCCTGTTAGTCCGGCATTCTTAACGGTCACCTTCGCATTGTGATCGTCAACAATAACCGCCCATGGATCTGATTCACGATATGGGAAGCATTCAGAATCCTTAGCCCAGCATCTCCCGGCTGTATTTATGTCAAGCCATTGAATATTTGAGTCTTTTTCATTTGATATTTTGATGCAGAGGATAGATTCACCCTTTCTGTATGCCGGTGTAATCTTTTCTATAAATGGAACAGTGGAAGAGCTTTCACCTAAAACAGTTCGAGACTGCTGCCAGCTGATGGGTTTACCGGCAGCGTTCTTTGTTTCTGCCACACTTCCCCATATATAAGTCAACCCGTCCGAAAATTCAGGTGTATCATAAGCCTCATACACTGACTGCTGCATATTGTGAGGCAATCCAACCTGAACTAAGTTGCCCTTTCCGTCTTCGCACAGAACAATATCACCGCTAAGTTGTTCTCGCACGAAAAACGACTTGAACATATCAGGATAACCCATCTCCCAATACTTACCCGTCTGTGGATTAAACGGGGTATTGCTCATTGACCTGAACATAACAGGTCTACGCGGCTTTGAGTTTATTCTATTCATTTTTTTAGGGGGCCGGGTAAGACACGCTTCCCGCTCCAAGGTCACTTACTACTTTAGCCTGTGCTGTCAGGTCAGGATATGAGTCTGTACGCCGCTCCATGAAGCCAAGAAGGGCATCGAGTACACGATTGCGAAGAACGACGTGACCCTCTTCGCTTTTTGAAAGCTGTTCACGCAGTCTGTCTCGGGCAGCAAGGATTTTCAGACGCACGTCTATCCGTGCGCGGAATATACGCTCTTCGACTGTCAGCTGGCGTTCATTGATTTTGTCATTCAGATCTGTAATGGCAAAAGCTCTTTCACGCTCTATGCCTGCACTAACTGAATCCCAAATAGTGCTGCTATACATGCCTCTGTTAATGAGACCTGATTTAGAAGAGGCAAGCAAAGCGTTGAATTTGATGTTGATTCGCTCAAGCTCGCTAACTCCGAATCCATCCATCAGCGCAGAGGTCGAAAGCTTATACTCGTCAAAGTCCGAATCCAGTGCATCCATCATCGCATCAACAAGATCCTCGTACGTCGAGTCTGCTGAATTTATGCCGTTAAGCTCAGTCTCGGTGTTGTCAAGCATAATGGAGTAAAGAGTAACGATGTCGTCATACCGCATATCGTTAAGCCTGCGTCCCTCGTTGTAAGCTCCGGTCTGAGACGTAATAAGAGCCTGAAGAACCTTTTCTGTCTGAAGAATGCGTCTCGACAAGGTATAGTAGTGAGTTATGGTTCCGTCTTGATAGGTTACCGACCGATGATTAGTAACACTCCAACCCTGAGCCATAAGGAATGGAATACTGTCATGATCCTGCGTAGAGCAATGTTCGGTAGTGTACCATCCCGACACATTGACAGTTGATTCGCTGATAGGATCGGTGTCGGTTATGTAACGAGCCGGGTTTATTTTCTGTAAATCCATAATGCTTATCCTTACGCTATTGTGCCGTTTGAATAAAGTATCGCCCACCCTACGGTAGCACCCTGCCATTGCAGTGTGGCAATCTCGTTGACTGCATCAAGGGTTATGGTAGCATAACTCAATGCAGTTGCAGGTGTGATAATTGCATTGTCATCACCGTCTTTAGTTCCAAGATAAATAGTGAGAATCTGGCCAATAACCGTTCCGTCGTTTAAGCCAATTACATCATCCTCTCCCGAATCAGAGCAGGTTTTATTGTAAACCAGCTTTGTCGGATCAAAAGAAGTGTTGTCGCCTGTGGCAAGCGTACCGTCAACAGACTGCAATATCCGTGCATCAACATACGCTTTGACACTCTGCTGAGTCGGAACCTTTGTATCCAGATCACTGTCCAAGTCATCTTCATCAATAACCCATGTGTTACCAGAAATATCCGCATCCGTATTCAAGGTCGCGTCGTTAGTATCAGCAGAAGCGGCAATAGCATCATATACAGCTTTAGAAGTTGGGATTTCAAGGTGAGTTCCAGAGTCATCGACAGTGGTAGCAATGACGATACCGTCTTTCAAAGTTCCGGTAGTATTGGCCCACTGAGGAAGAGAATCGGCTGTTGTCACTTCTGGTGCTTTCGCTACGGATCCAATCCCGATATACGTTTTGATCTGCTCCAAAGTGATTTTTTTCTGAACTCCTCCTTGCAGAACATAAAGAACATCACCGTCTGCTCCAGCGGGTACAGCAGTCAACTCCGTCACATACGCAGCTAGAGAGCTATACACCTGAGCAACCAGCGTTGCGTATGTGACGTATTTTCCGGTTGTCCCAACTGTAACCAGCAACTTGTCATCTGATGCAATCGAGGAAGTGGCGGTCAAATTAGAAACATCAAGTATGGCCGCCTCAATAGTGGCACGTACATATTCAGCCAGAATAGCCAGCGTGACGGTCTTTTCGGTACTTCCATCCTTCAAAGTCATTAAGTCAGCACTGTCAGGAGCATTTTCGGCGGTCTTACCCCAGATAATCCCTGTGGCATAGGAAACAATCAAGCTGATATCAACCGGCTTCAATACTCCGCCCTGAAGGATAAACACACTGTCCGCTTCGGTCATTGCAGAGCCAGCCGCAATAGCCTCAATCTGATCAATTGCAAAATCTTTGATATCAGAAATTTTAACACTCTTAGCGATTCCGTTATCTGATACCGGAAGAAGTTCAACTCCAGTTACTGAAGTGTCTTCGGCTACCGCTGAAATTTTTACTCCCGACATAAATTACCTTAACCTTCCTAATTGCCGTCCCGTAATAGAAACAGCTTCAAATGACCATCTTGAAGACGATGTTAAACAGATAGCGCACCATGCACCCCGGCACCGAGGACGCTGAACACGGTTGCGATTTTCTGTCCAGATACCAGAAGCATCCGAGTTATGAATGGATTCAGACATATCGGCAACGTGTTCAGCACTGCCGCCCATGTATGCCGACCAGCGAACTGATCCTGAATTATCTGCCAGTATGCCGTGTATTTCAGACAGTATTGCATCTCTGACATCATCCGCTGCAATCCTGAATGGACCGACAACCACCGAACTTGTGAAGGGTATTCCGTCATCATCGGTTGCACTTGAACTGAAAACCCTGAGATAGCCGTCAGTTGATCCCAGAACAACGGTACGAAGCCCGTCGCCGTCATTCAGCGTAGTTGATACGGGGAAGTGCGAGGGTTGATACACGTCCTTCCAGAGGGCTTTGTGTTCAAAATCAAAGAACCATGAGTTTGTCGCTGATATAAAAATGTTGAATCCACGCTCAACAGGATTGTACGCAACTGATATGTTTCCGGCTGCCGTATTTACGTTTCTGAGTTCATAAGGCACCCGCTCTTCACTTACCCGAACAGGGGTGTCATCCACTCCACTCATATAAAGACCGTCGTTACTCAAAAACACCAACATGCCCGAAGGAGAAAGACTCCATGCGTCCGGCGCAATCACTCCAACTTCGGAGCTTAAATTTACGATTGAACCGGTGGCAGGGTCGCCTTTAAGCACCCATAAAGAATTTTTACATGCAATAATAAGGGACTGATCACGGAATGGTATCAGAGCCGTGATTGGCTCTCCGATTATTCCTGAGAAAGTTACCTGCCCAAGTATGGCACGTGATTCATCCTCGAATGTCGATCCGTAATTCCAGTCAGTGAAGTCACCGCTGCGGGATGCAAACCATAAATGAGATGAAGCAAGTATCATCCGGTCTCTGTATGTGCATATCAAAGAGCATCCAGCCGGCACAACTCCCTGCGTTGCGGAAACAGTTTCCACTATTCCAGTCAGCGGGTCATAACTCATTAAGTATGAGTCAGCCAAATAAAGTTTTCCATTGTATTCTGCTGTCTGATGAGCTCCGGTCGAAGCAACCGGGTTGACAGCGGTAACAGTTGAATCAAAAACAATGGTTGACCCATCCTCCCACAATATCTGATTGCCATCGTCCCATAACAGCTCAGCTGCATTCTGTGCAAAGGTTGAGCCGTCGAAGTCGTAAAGCTTTCCGCCTGCCACTGCAATTATATGGCGTAGGCGGACACCGGAATCATCAACGGTTGTGACTGCATTGATTGCCGTTATTGCCGAATCAAGTCCCATATCGACAAGCTTAGCAAGCCCCGGCCTAGACCCGCCTCGTTTTCTTCTCTCCAACGTGCCGATACCCCTTACGTTCAAAGCATAAGGGGTTGAATAAGGGCGAGTCTGTTTGTCGTATGACAGTCTACGCCCTATTCCGGCAATCGGAAATGAAAGAGTCTTATTAACGGGTCTCGACATAGCAATTATGCCTCGGTTGTAACTGCTTTGAAACTACAGCTGGTTGCGGTGCCTTCATTTACATAAAGAGCCGTTCCGTTGCCGCCGTCGGTGTGCTGAAAAATGCAAGCGGTTGCATAACCGGCTGTTCCGTCCGCCGGGACGGTTGCACCGTTGGACTGCATCAGTCCGCTGGCGCTCTGGTCCGGCGCTTTCATTCTGAGCAATGCTGCTACTCTTGATAACATAATATACCTCGTTTTTTTGTTGTTAAAGGGTCATGCCCTTGTAAGTTATAACTCCTGAAGAATGCTGTCTAAGGTATTCTCCATCTGAATCTGGTTGCCCCATATTACCGTAGTAAACGGCTCCGTTCTTCAGATCGCGCTTGGTTGCTGTGATCAGCATCCTATGAAATTTTTCGGTGTGGACACCTGCTTCATCATTGGCTCGTTGTTCAGCAATAGCAAGGCAGCTCTCAAGAAGCAGTTCAGAGTGTTTCATGCCGCCAAGAGGGTACGGGTTGTCTTCACTCAGTTTGTTAGCGTATGCCTCAAAACGGTAGGTCAAGGTGTAGGCGGCTCCCGGTGTCGGCCAAAACACTGCCTCCTGTCGCTGTCCGGATGCTCCGGTGCTGTCCGTGTGCCGGATGCAGGCTATTACAGGAACTCCTGCAATCAAAGATCCCTGTTGTTTTGAAAGAACCATTGCCTCAGAAACAACAGAGATTGGCCTGATATGTATATTTGGTTCAAAATGAAAGCATCCTATGACACGGCCAAGCGTATCAGGAAGGACGTATGCAGCTGTATCAGCAACTGTGTCCAGAGTTGTTGTAGGCTTCAGAAAAGACCACTCAAAGCCAGGATCAACCCCTTCCACCGCATCAGGATAGTAGAACTGTCTCATTCCTGACTGAACATAAAGGTTGACTTCCTTATCGTTCACCGAATCGTCTGAAGCATAGCCAAGGAATACTCTGACTGCGTTCATCAGATCCGTATAGGTCGTTGAAAGAGTTGATTCTGACATTTTTAATCCTCGTTAGAATCTTCTTCTTTGATTGAAAGGTCAAGTGTCCCGTCCGCCATATCAGCCAGAACAGCGACAAATGCAAAAGCTTCAGCAGTCATAGGACCCGGATGAAGCAAGTCTTTTCTCTTCTTAAAAGCACGGAGTATCACAACTGCTTTATCAGAAAGGCGTTCCGAATATCCCATGTGTTTGAACATGTCGATTTCACGGGATATAAGGCGTTCATCATTTTCGATTGATCTATTTTCAAGTACTTTTTTTTTCGTCTCTCTTGGTTCCATTGTTTTTCTCTTTCAGCGTGGTTAAACAATCGGTAGTTAAAATCTATGCCTGTTTAGCATAGCGTTTCGCACGGGCAATGGCCCTGCGTTTCTGACCCTCAGTCATATCATCTGTAATAGGAGGGATTGCGGCAGGTGCTTTCTGCTCGTCTTTTTTTGTTTTAGCCATTTAAACCTCTGTTGTTTTTAAAGCACCGGGGGCGAACCCCCGGTGGTTTTTATTCAGTTATGTTCCATTCGATTCAGCAGCGGCACCCAGTAATGAAACTGTGCGCCATTCGCCGTTCCACTCAAGGATTGCTCCATCATCGGCTGCATCAATAGCGTTGATTTCTACCAAGGCATTGCCTGCCAGCGCTACGCCTTCGGTGGCAAGGTCAACGGTCACTTCACTGGTAGCCATCGTCCCAAGACAAATGAACCCCTTACGCTCTCCGTAAACCGTACCGTCAGCAAACGTGATGTCAGCATCAGCAGCTAGAGTTACCTCTCCGCAGATGTATGAAATGCCGTTGGTCATATAAGACAAACCAACAACTCCGGCATTCGGGGGGCTCAGGAACTCCACGCCCCCTGACTCGTCGCCATCCAGCAGATCGGCTTGACAAGTCGGATTGCCGGTATAGGCATAACCCGTGCAGGTTACAGCCGCACTCGTCGCCAGCGAAACAGCCGAGGACGTGAGAACAATATCATTCCCGTCTATGCTCGAAATGGTGTATTTACCGGGCACAACATACTTGGTGCTAGATTCTATCTCACCACCAAGAATGACAACAGTATCACCTGCATCCAACCCGGTTGCATCGGTAACGGTCAAAGTCAAACCATCTGTTGACAGCGACCATGCACCAGTCATGTCTGCTTCAATCACAGCATCGGCAACCGTCTGACGCGGAACAATCGAACCGCGTCCCTTGAATCCACCCTTGACAAAGCGGCTTACACCACCCGAACCAACAGTGAATGTCAGAATGCCGGCATTGATTGTCACATTCGCACCCAGAGCAACGTCAACCCCGGTTGAACCGGGGCAGTTGATCGTAATCATCTGACCACCGGCACGGGCCGGATAGTTGCGTTCAGCAACACCGGCAAACGCCATGTTGTTACTGGAGCTCGGACGCTCGACGCGGTTTCCACGGCTTGCCACGAATGTTGCGGGGGTGCCGTAATCTGTGTTGTAACATACTGCTTCACCCTTTTTCAGGGCATCGGTCCCGCTGTACCAAACATCGGAAACGACACGGTTGGCAAGTGCCAACGGTCCATTATTACTTCTGTCCATAATTTTCTCCTTAAAGAAAAATTGAATTTAACAACAGTTCATGCCTTACGCAACGTAAAACACGGACTGTCTGCGAGGATCGGTGCAGATCATATTGAGTGACGCATCGTAATCCACCCGGCTGACAAGATGCTTGTCAGGTACCATATAAGGAGCACCGAGGTTCCCCTCCCAGCCTGCCATAACGCCGACGGCCAGAGTTTTCCAGTCCAGCATATAAACCGGATTGGTTGAATCATTATCCAGATACGGAGCCCACTGAATAGGAGTGCTCTTGAACACGGCATTTCCTTCATACTTCGCAAGGTCTGTGCCCAGATTCATGTTGCGTGATTCCAGGAGTTCTTCCAGAATGCCCACAACAGAGTCATTAGTGTAGATTCCGTTGCCCATCTTTCCGACCATCGGCTCAGAATGAGACAAAGGAGAACGGAACTTTGTGCGACGGTGAGCATTACGCATCTTGCGCAGAAGGTCAGTGGCAGTAATCTCAGTATATGCCCCGGTATAGTTGGCATAACGGGGATACACGGCTGTGCTGATTCCGGCACGACCATCACTGAATCCAGGGGCGTTGCCGCCATTGAATCCTTCGGTTGCAGCACGGGTGACCCAGTAAGCAATACCCCAAGGGGTAATCAGATCAGAAGAGTTTTCGGGTTTACCCCAAAGCTGTTCTTCCAGCATCTCAAACAAAGACACCATCATCTCGCTGTACTTGGCTGTGATCAGATTGACGATCTCAGTCCCGCCACGCTGAAACGCCTTGAGATGCTTGTCGTACTCGTAATGAGCATTGACATGACGCACCGGCACTTCACCCTTGGCAAGGGTATCAATCATGCTGGACGAATCCTGCTGATACAGACCAACAGGTTTGGCACTGTGATTATGGTCCATCTGGTACTCAAGTTCCCAGTTCGCTCCACCGGAGAAAACTTTCCGGCGGTCTTTCCACATCTCACGGACAGCAATATGATCCTGAAGATCTGTTTGCATGTTGACAAACGCTCCGCGTTTGACAAGAAGATTCTGCGTTGCAAGAACAGCATCATCTATTTCACTAAAGGCTAATCCCATAATATACCTCATTTATTGATTTTTGAAGAATTTCTCATTAAGCATAGCAACTGCTTCGTCTTCCGGCGAAAGCGAATCGGCCTTGCCTTTAGGTCCGCCAGGCGGCACTGAAATATGAGAGCTTCGTTTTTTTGCGGCTGCCTTGACTTTTGTGGCCTTGGCGGCTGCGGCGACATCTCCCAATGTCAACTGAATGGCTTCGTTAAAAACATCGTTGGGCTTGACAGTTTCACCAGCGGCCTTGTAGCCAGCGGAAAGAACGTCAAATTTCTTCTTAACATCAGCACGGGACTTTGCCTGCGCTGAATCAGGAAGAACTTTACCGGACACGCCGACTGCTTCCTCGAAATCGCTTCCGAGTCCGTCAATCTTTGCATCCACCCAACTAACCTCAGACTCCCCACCTTTTTCCAAAGTGCTGATCTGCTTATTCTGGTTTTTAATGATACTCTTCAAACCATCGAATAGTTTAATAACCCCTTCGTCATAATCGTCGGGATCAAGTATCGGAAGGTCCTTGAAAATATCATTTTCGTCATCAGCATCGTCTTTAATCTCTGCTTTGGATTCTGACTTATCTGATTTTGGTTGCGCAGTTTCAAGCTTGGAACACACACCTTCCAGAGCATCAGCGTCTGGAATAGCACGGGCTTCAGCAATAGTCATGCCTGCTTTAACTGCACGTGTCAGAAGATCATCGGAAATCGGTTCCGGTTTCTCTTCTTTGGTCTTGCCTTTCTTTTCTTCAGGGGACTGGCCTCCTTTGTCAACATCTTTGGGATCGGCAGGCTTTTCCTCTCCCAAAGGCAAATCGGTTTTTACGTCCTTTTCCTGTTTAGGAACGGACTGTTCAACGGCAACTTCAACCTCTTTCATGAAGTCAGGGCTGACTTTGGCATCAGGGGTCGATTCAACGGGTTCATTTGAATTTTCTGTTTTCATTTGTTTCCTTATGTGTGGTTTGTATAATTCAGCAATATGCAGCCCGGTCATGCAGACCACGGACTTTGAGTGCCTGCTTCCGGTGCTTAGGTGATCTGTAAATAGGATCTCCGTCAGAACTCACTTCGGTCGGAACACCCTTCTTGGCGTAAAAAGAACGCAGTTCATCCGCCTGATCAGAGTTGACCCCCGAGGCATGGCAGGTAAACGGGTAACCGGAGCATGGAGGCACAGAAGGCATAAACTTAGCAGAAAGCGAACGGTTGCAGATAACTCCCTCAACCTGGATGCTGCGAGGTGCTTTTCCCATTTGAAAATTACGCTCATGCACATTCCCTCGTTTATCCTCATAACAATACGTCGGCATTACGTTACTCCCCTTGTTAGTGCGTCCATCTCTGAGGGCTGTGACTTGCCCCCCATCAAAAGCTGCGCCATTACATTCTCTTTACCGGATCGTGTCGCTCCAGGCCTGTTGGTGCGGATGTACTCCCGCGTCGTCTTGGCAGGCTTGTTCACTGGGTTGGCATTACCGGAAACCGGATTCTGCTCAAGCCCTCCATCTGAAAACATCAGAATGTCATTGATCTCAGGCAGGTTGCTTAATTTAGATATTACCGATAAGAAGCCCTTGCCGTCAACAACAATTCCCTGCTGCTCCAGATTAGGCAGCAAAGGAACTATAAACCGTTCAAAAACCAGTCCTATCTTCTGTAGTTTTGAAGATGGGCTGTCGTCTTGCATCGAATAAACGTCGATGTCAAAATTGAAGTCAAGGAAGTCACCCTCCCTTGTTTCAGGACTCCACTTGACAGGAACGCCGATGTCGGTACCCGGAACTGACTTATTGACATTCCTGACACGAATTGGATCTGTCCACTCGTACCAGGCAAGTGCTTTGAATATATCCTTGACAAATTTTAATGTCCGGTCTGTCATTCCCTGAAGCCTTGCGCTGGCAGCCTCGTTGATCAGTTTATCCTGTCCGACTGTATCGGTTGAAGGTCCGAGTCCACCAAGACTGTCAAGGTTGCCGGCGAAGTAACTGAACTTATCACCTACCACCAGCCCGAACGCTAATGACTGCTGATCAATGCCGCCGACTGTGATGTTCTCAGGTTTGGTGCCGTTGTACTTGATTCCTTCACCGTCACTGGCAGCCCTGAGTGTATTCGGCCCTTCATCGTCATTCCCGCTGAATGCCACCACTGTTTTCTTGTCGGTTGCCTGCTTGCCAAGCTTCCTGAAAATATTGTTAGCCAATTCGTGCATGTCCATCCACAACGCAATCGGAGGAAGCGGAAGCAGATTTCCCGGAACCGGAGAGTATCCCAGCACATGATACGGGCTGTGTTCAGGTCCATCCCAGTCCGCAACATTCAAAAGCGTTTTGGATTTCACGGCATACGTTACCATCAGTCGTTCACGCGGAAGCCACACGTCACGGAGTTTAATCCGGTCTGAGTAAACGTCTCCGCCTTCATCAGTACTGATTCCTTCTGCCCTCGGTTCTCCGTTTTCGCCCGTTACTTCAGGATCGTCATAGGAAATATCTTCTTTGCTGATTTTGTAGGTCGCCAGAACATCGTCAAGTATCATCCAGTAATCATTTCCTTCAAACTGGATTGCACTGCGTTTCTTAGCATTCATATCGCAAAAGTAGTCGTCAATACTGACTGTCTCTGCGTAGGGCTCACCAGGGTCAATGCCGTCAACTCTGCGCTTTCCCGCACGTAGCCCAAGTTTTACCACAGCAAAGCTGAAGAGTGCTTCCAGAACACATTCCGCCAACGTTTCGCCAAGCCCTATCTCGTCTGGGATCTGATTCAGAGCCAGTTCAGTTGTTTTGGCAAATGGCTTCAGAGAAGAGTTCAGTGCGTTGAAGGTAGCCCTTGGAGCACGGGCGGCCAAAAGTCGGGTGTAGATTGTAACAGCCAGTTCAAGATAATTTGTAGGAACAACATGATCAGATCCGTTATCGGCATAATGCTTGCCGACAAACTGACGAATAGCATCAAGGCGGTTTTTTCTTGGATTTTCAAGTTGTTTTGAAGACCATTCAACAGCAGCCGTCAATCTATCAAAATCTACACCTTTTAAGTCAATATTCATAGGCTTTAAAAGTCCTTTTGCTAAATAACATGTATCAAATACCGTTTAATTTGTCAACCGCTTTTTTCGGGGGTGTCAGCATTTTAACAGGTCGGCTTGTCATTATTAGTATGTTTGCGCCCTTACTCATGCGCCTCCGGCTCCGACTCTTCTTTTTCTGCTTCATCCTGTTCCGACTCATCCTCACCATAGCCCTTGACAGCGCCACCAATCATTGCGCCGACAGCCCCCAGCGCACTGTCACCCATCGGCACCGACAAGCTTGGATCAGTTTTATTGCCGCTTGCAATGTCATCCGCACCGCCCTCGACCATCTGATCCTGAGAGAGGATCTGCATACTGCGAGGATATGCGTTTTCTGCCAAACTATCAGGATGGTTGCTGTTGATAGTCACATGTACCGCTTTAGCATTGATCTCCTGACAACGAGTCCGCGTCAGGCAGCCGCCTACCAGGACAAGCAGC
>JAWOEI010000004.1:0-45728 GCA_046482825.1 Kiritimatiellia bacterium | reverse complement strand
GCAAATTGCCGTAAATTTGACGATTTGCACCAATTCGCAGTTGTGAATCGGTGCACGGCGGGGTCACGGACTCCGCCCTACAGTAAAAATGCATTGGAACTGTAGCCGAGGTCCTTGACCTCGGAAGATGTATGATGCAAATTGCCGTAAATTTGACGATTTGCACCAATTCGCAGTTGCGCCCCAGTGATATGCGGGACATGCGGATTTTCTTTGTAAAAACTTCACATTTTGAGTTGAGAGAGACCGGGCAATGTGATAAATTATCAAAGCTTTTTCAGTACGGGCCCATAGCTCAGTTGGTCAGAGCTGAGGACTCATAATCCTTAGGTCGCTGGTTCGAGTCCAGCTGGGCCCACCATTTTTTGCGTCCGAACCGGATTGTTTTGAGAAAGACGATTGGATTTTACGGTTGATAATGTGGCGGGTTATGCTATATTCAGCGTCCTTTGCCCGTTTTGAAGGCTGAGATGAAGAGGAGATTTTGAACAATGAGTCAGCATAGCAGTTTGAGAGGTTCAGGAAAAATTAGCGCCAAACGTAACGTTATGAAGCGTTTTGAACGCATAAACCAGCTCAAAAAGCGGGGTTTATGGAAAGATGGCGACAGGGGACTTGGTCTGCGGAAGACTAAACCCGAGAGTTGAGCTTTTTACAATATACGAATTTTAAGAATGCGGTTTGCTTGGCAAACCGCATTTTTTTTGATTCTTTTATTGAATAAGCGGGCATTTATACAGTCTGCGGAATCAATTATATTCCCGCGTTATGCTGCTGATGCCAGCTTTGGTTGTATTCGCTGTGTAACGGTGTACAAACGGGCCGGAGCAATGCCCGCGGAGGTCGGAACCGGATGCGCTTCCGGTCCCGGCAGGCAGCTCGAAGACCGTTGACCGTCAGAGTTCTCCGGTTAAAATCCTTGAGACACATGCTTGCGAAGCCTGCTCTAACATGCAATAATATATATTTCAGGCACGAATCAGCTGAATTTAAAGGATTTTGAGCCTGTTAATGCTTAAATGACGGATTTAATATGATAGAAATTGACACTCTGAAAGCCAATCTGGATAATCTCAGGCGGGGGCTCGGCGAGATGCACGGTTATCTCGATATAGATAACCGCCGTGCTTCACTTGAGACCCTTGAAGCGGAAGCTTCCACGCCTGATTTCTGGAATGATCAGAATGCCGCCCGCGATGTAATCTCTAAAACCAATACTCTGCGTGCATTCGTCGGCCCCTATGATGAGCTGGCCGCTCTGATAGATGACATCGATTTGATGCTGGAGCTGGCCGGGGAGGAAAAATCCGGCGAGGCACAGCAGGCGGCTCTTGCCGAAATTCCTCCCATGTTTGAAAAATCTCATAGGCTGGTTTCCAAATTGAGGCTGCAGTCGCTGCTGGGAGGAAAACTTGATGCCTGTAATGCGTACCTGACTCTGCATTCAGGTGCCGGCGGCACGGAATCCTGCGACTGGGCTGATATGCTTTTCCGCATGTATAGGATGTACTGCGACAGTCATGGTTTCGATTGTGAAATTCTTGATTCACAACCTGGAGATGAAGCCGGTCTGAAATCCGTGACATTTCTGGTTTCAGGACCTTATGCATACGGTTATATGAAGGCTGAACGCGGAGTTCATCGGCTGGTGCGGATTTCCCCTTTTGATTCCAACAGCAGACGTCATACCTCATTCTGCTCTCTGGATGTGGTGGCTCAGATCGAGGATGATGTGGATGTTGAAATCAAGGATGAGGATGTGAGAGTTGATACCTATCGTGCCAGCGGAGCGGGTGGACAGCATGTCAACAAAACCGATTCGGCTGTCCGTCTGACACATGCTCCCACAGGTATTGTTGTGGCTGTTCAGTCGGAGCGTTCGCAGCATAAAAACAGAGCGCGTGCAATGAGCATGCTCAAGGCTAAGATTTATGAATATTACGAGGATCAGAAACGCAGGGAAATGGAGCGTTTCTACGGGGAAAAGGGGGAAATCGCCTGGGGCAGTCAGATCCGTTCCTACGTTTTCCAGCCTTACACCATGGTAAAAGATCTGCGTACAGGAGAGGAAACGGGCAATGTGCAGGCTGTAATGAACGGGGCCCTTCAGCCCTTCATCGAAGCCTATCTCAAACAGAATGCCGTAAAATCCTAGGGAGGGGGTATCCGCAGCGATTTGCGGAATGCGGAATGTAATGCTGTGCATGCGGCAGTCTGAACCCATGTACTGAAACCAGGGAAATACAGTGCTATGAATTTAGAAAAAACTGAAGAGATATTGAAAAAAAACGCTCAGGAGCATGTGCTGGCTTTTTGGAATAAACTGAATGCCGATGAACAGGCCGCTTTGCTGGAACAGATCAGTGAACTTGATTTAGAAAGTATCGCCAGAATGCGGACAATGCTGAATGCCGATAAAACGGCTGCAGGCAGTGAAAATGACGGTGAGCCGCTTGCTCCACAGGTGCTGGAACTGGAAGGTTCCGATCAGGTTGCCGCTGTTGTTGCGGGTGAAGAGGAACTCAGAGCCGGTAAAGTCGGTGTTCTGCTGGTTGCAGGCGGCCAGGGCTCGAGGCTGGGATATGACGGTCCTAAGGGTGCTTACGGTATCGGGCCGCTGAGTGATGCGTCTCTTTTCTTTTTTCATTCCCGCAAGATTCTTGCTTTATCAAAAAAATACAGTGTGCGCATACCCTTTTACATCATGACCAGCGATGTGAACGATGCTGCCACCAGAGAGCACTTTGAAAAACATTCATATTTCGGACTTAATCCTGATGATGTCATTTTCTTTACACAGGGGATGTGGCCAGCCCTGAATGCTGACGGAAAGATTATGATGGACAGCCCGGGACATATCTTTATGAGTCCTGACGGCCACGGAGGAACTTTGAGCGCTCTTAACAGATGCGGCTGTCTGGACAATATGGAAAAACGGGGCATACAGCATATTTTCTTCTTCCAGGTTGATAACCCTCTGGTGGAAATTGCTGACCCCGCTTTTATCGGTGTGCACGTTCGTAAGAAAGCCGATCTTTCAATCAAGCTCTGCGCTAAGCGCGATCCTCTGGAGCGGCTGGGTGTTGTGGTCGAACGGGATGGACACTATGAAATGGTGGAGTATACCGAGCTGACTGATGAACAGGCCCGCCAGCTTGATGATAACGGAGAACTTTATTTCAAGTACGGCAGTGTTGCAATTCACGTGTTTTCATACGGTTTTCTTAAGGCGGAAGCCCTGCGGGATATGCCGCTGCATATTGCGCACAAGAAAATACCGGTGATTGACTCTGAAGGGAATGTAACCACACCTGATAAGCCCAATGGATACAAGTTTGAAAAATTTATTTTCGATGTTTTGCCGGATGCGGAAAAGGTTGTGAATCTGGCTTTCGATCGGGCTGAGGAGTTTTCGCCTGTGAAAAATGCCGAGGGCGGTGATTCGCCGGCAACCTGCCGTCGTGATCTTCAGCTTAAATGGCTGCGTTGGTTCAGAGAGATCGGTGTTGAAGTGCCGCTGGATGATGATGGCTGCCCGGTTGTTCCGCTGGAGATCGATCCCGCCTATGCCTTGAATGCCGCAGATCTGAAGACGCGGGGGATTTTGCTGCGCGACAGCTTTTGTATGTGAATTTTACGGTGATGGATTGTGAATTACGGATTGCATATTGCAGAGTATGATTTACTGCTTCCCTTATTTTTTTAAAAACAGGAATTTTTAAACAAGGAGAAAAAACAATGAGACCGGTAGTTTTAATTATCAGAGACGGCTGGGGACTGAATCCCGAAAAGGACGGTAATGCCGTTGCGGCAGCTCGCACCCCCGTGATAGACCGACTGAAGTCCGAGTATCCCTGGACCCGCCTGGCATGCAGCGGTGAAGCTGTGGGATTGCCGGACGGCTATCAGGGTTCCAGTGAAGTGGGGCATCTGAACATGGGGGCCGGTCGTATTGTGATTCAGGAACTCAAACGTATTGATGACGGCCTGAGCAGCGGAAAAATCTTTGATTCCGACAAGTGGCAGGGGTTAATCGAAAACTGGAAAAACAACAGCAGTGCCCTGCATTTTATGGGGTTGCTGCAGGATGAAGGTGTACATGCGCATCAGGAGCATCTTTTCAAACTTATGCGCCGTGCCCGCGATGAAAATCCTGACGGCAGAATAGTGATCCATCCTTTTCTGGACGGACGTGATACTCCTCCGCGCAGTACGCTTGAGTATATTGCCCGCCTGAACGTCGAGATGGAAAAGGTCGGGAATTGCTCTGTGGGAACCATTCAGGGACGCTACTATGCTATGGACCGCGCAAGAAGTTATAATCTTACAGATATCGCCTACAGATGCATTGTTCAGGCCGACGGGCGCACTGCTGCTACTGCTGAGGATGCGATAAAAGAATCTTACGATAACGACCTGACCCCGGATAACACCCCCATGGTTGATGAATATATCCTGCCGTACGTTATCGGCGGGTATGACGGAGTTAAAGATGGCGACTCAGTTATGCATTTCAACTATAGACAGGATAGAGCCATACAGCTGAGCCAGGCGTTTACCCGTGACGATTATCCGGGAAAACGTGACGTGCGTCCTGAGATTGTTTATCTCGGCTTTACCCGCTACTGGAATGAGTTTACTGATTTCCTGCTGGAAACTATGGATGGTGGCGGCGGGATGAATAATCTGCTGGGCGAGGTGATATCCAATGCCGGTCTCAGGCAGCTGCGTATTGCTGAAACCCAGAAATTCCGCCATGTGACTAGCTTTTTCAACGGCAAGTCCACTATGCCCTATACCGGTGAAGATCAGGTTGATGTTCCCAGCCGTTTTGATCCCGCGACTTTTGCAAGCCATCCTGAAATGGAGGCCTGCAATGTGACGGACGAGTTGCTGAAACGCCTTGAGAAGAATCCGTATGCCTTTGTCGCTGTCAACTATGCCAACTGCGACATGGTAGGCCATACCGGAGATATGGCCGCCGCCACAAAGGCTGTGGAAGTTGTGGATGAATGTATCGGTAAGATTCTGCCCCGCCTTCTCGAACTGGATGCCCACATTTTGATTACTGCGGATCATGGCAATGCTGAACAGATGAAGGATTATGAAACAGGCATGACCAAGACCAGCCATACCCTCAACGAGGTTGAATGTATTTATGTTGCCGGGGACAGTAAGGGAAAGAAACTGCTCACGGCAGGAAAACTTTCAGATTTGGCTCCCACAGTGCTCGCCCTGCTGGGACTGGATATTCCGACAGAGATGAGTGCCGAAAATCTACTCGTGTAAATGACCTTTTTATTGTTGCAGGGGGGGGGGGATCCGTGATCCCGCTTCCGAGGTCACATAACTCGGAAGCAGTATATGTAACTTTGTTTGAGGAAGAATCGTAAAGCAGATGTTTCGTTTTCTAAAAATATTAATATTGACAGCTGTTGTGCTGGGGATGGTTTCTCCGGTGCAGGCGACGCTCAGATTTTCAAACAGCTATCGCAGCCCGCGGAACAGAGAACGCAATATTCGTAAGTCCACCAGACTTATTATTCTGCATACAACCGAATGTATTGCGGTGGGGGCGCTGAGAAAACTCCGGGATAACGGAGAGTGCCACTACTATGTTGCCAGAAACGGGATTGTCTATCGCATCATCGATCACAGGCGGGTCGCGTTCCATGCCGGTCGCAGTATGTGGGAGGGACGTACCAATGTGGATAATTTTTCCGTTGGTATCGAGTGCAGCGGTTATCATAACAAACCCCTGACTTCAGCACAGTATCGCGCTCTTGGTGAACTCGTAGGCGAATTGCAGTATATTTACAAGATACCTGATTATCGTGTGTTGACTCATTCCCAGGTGGCTTACGGGGCTCCGAACAAGTGGCATAAACGCAGTCATCGGGGACGCAAGCGCTGTGCCATGCTGCTGGCCCGCCCTTCAAATCGCAGAAAGATCAATCTTACATCCCGCCCTCTTTATGACCCGGACGTAAAGGCAGGCCGCCTTGCTGTGGGTGATGACTATCTGGCCAAGGTGCTCTATGGTTCAGCCGGAGAGAATAAACAGGCCATAAAACATTTCACTTCGCCTGATAGTAATGTTATCTCAAAATACCGCAGTGCGTGGGATATTGCGCGCGATGCCTATAAATCACCTTATACCACGTATATATTCCCCGATAAGAGTCGCAAGCAGGGTAACCAGATTGTTGATTTCAGGCTTCTGCCAGCGGGCACAAGGGTTATCGTGAGAAACCAGGGGGATAATCCTGCCGAAGATTACAAGGTGATAGGAATGCATGGAAAGGCGCAGGAAATTGCAGGGGACGAGGTGCGTCTGTCTTCAACTGTTTATGTTTTCAAAAACGGCCGTTACCGGCGCGGGCATCAGTTGACAGCTACGGATGTAGTGAAGCTTCCGTACGGTACAAAAGTGCTGGTCGGATATTTTGTCGGCGGTCCTGTCACAGCAGAAGAAAGTGCCAGTCATATCTGCGGCAATCGCTGGAAACTGAAGGATACTTTTTTCCTTATAGCTGGTGTGCTGGTTTCAGGAGATAAAGTTGACGATAAAAATATTCCTGTCGGCGCTATGATTTTCTACAAAAAATGAGTTTTCCCCGAACCCGCAGACAACTGAATGCAAATTCAGTCCAGAGTGCAGTTTTTCTGGAACAGCCCCCTGTAAACAACCTTTCCCCCTTTTATCAACTGACACCACGGGCCGCATTCAACGAATACATATCTGTCATCCGGGGTATGATACCGCACTCCGACTCTCGACAGGGTCTGGTAAAACACCTTTTTTCGGCCGTCTGGCAGGGTTATTCTGACCTTGCGATCGTAATTCAGTTCAGCACCGTTGGGAAGAGATTCAGTTCTCTGTTCTGTGCTGTACTCAACATAGAGCAGATTGTTGTCGACATCTACAAAGCGGGATGCCCGTTCAGTTTTAAAGCCGAACATTACACAGCCAGCAGTTGATAACAGCAGAATGAAAGATAAGGATTTTTTTAACATGCCGTTCAGTTTAGCGCAAACTTCTTCAGCGTCAATCAGAATATTTTTTGTCCAGGGATGTTCTTGTCAGCCGTGCTTCAGGTTGCAGCAATTTTATGCGGGCCGGTTTCAGACTCTCTTTTATCCCCCTCTGCTTATAACCAGGCCTTTCAGCAAAGGCTTTGAATATATTTTTCCGACTGAAGACGCAGTTAATTTTTACAAAAAAGTTTGCTTATTCGGTATTTTTCTATTGATTATCGCTGAGATTAGTCTATTTTAAAGTTGTTGGGTTAAATATTGATTAACAAAGGAGTCTATAAAATGGCGAAAAAACCTACACCACGCACAAAAAGTGAGATTATTGCGGCGTTGGCGGAAGCTGGCGAAATTGATAAGAAACAGGCTAAAGCTGTTTATGAGAAATTTCTTGAGATCGCTTATGCTGGCGCGAAAAAGCCCGAAGGCATCATGCTTCCCGGTCTCGGCAAACTGATCAAGCAGAAACGCCCCCGCCGGAAGGGTCGTAATCCGGCTACAGGCGAATCTATCACAATACCTGCCAAGACAGTTGTAAAGTTCCGCTTGGCAAAGGCGTGCAAGGATGCGGTTGTGCCTCCCAGAGCCAAGAAAAAATAAGATGATCTGGTTTGTTAGCTTAAGGAGAGCGATGTGTTGAGAATCCGCATCGCTCTTTTTTTTTGTTATTTTTTCTTTCACGGTATCAGTTCCGGTTACGCTGATCCGGATTATGAATTTGAGAAAGTGAATTAAGACATGCTTTACTATCTGGGGGAAAGACTGGTTTCGATATGGGGGCCTTTCCGTCTTTTTACTTCACATTTAATGCTTTTGGCAATGGGGACTTTGGTTGCGGGTTTGACAGTATGGCTGCTTATGCCAGGACTTTGGGACAGGCTGCCGCGTGACAGCGGGAAGGCACTTGCATCTGACGGCGGGGCGGCATCCAAAGGAAAACCTACGGGCGGGGGTGTGCTGATTACTATTCTGGTGCTGCCTGTGATAGTACTTTTCGTTCCGCTGGATTTCTGGCAGTTCGGGGTTCTCTGCTGTCTCTGTCTGAGTATGTTGTTCGGCTATCTCGATGACCGCAGTGCCGTGCCATGGGGACGTTGGCAGAAGGGACTGCTCGATGTCGCTGTTTCCGTTGTCGCCGCCTTATGCGTTTACGCCTCCTGCGGTGCGGAGATGTGGCTACCCCTGGTTAAACACGGTGTCATGATTCCTCTTTATATCTATCTGCCGCTTGCTGTTCTTCTGTTGTGGGTTACAACCAATGCGACTAACTGCAGTGACGGCGTGGATGGACTGGCAGGTTCGCTGACATTGCTTTCCCTCTTTGCAATGGCCGGACTTCTTTACGGGGTTGTCGGCTATAAGCCCGTCGCTGATTACCTGCTTATTCCCACATCTCCCAATGCCGCACGCTGGGCCATACTTGTCTCCTCGGTGGCCGGAGGACTGGCCGGTTATCTCTGGTACAACGCTGAACCGAGTCAGGTGCTGATGGGTGATGCAGGATCGCGTTTTCTAGGCTTGCTGGTCGGAATTACCGTTCTGGTTTCGGGTAATCCCTTTCTGGTTTTTGTAATCGCTCCTGTAGTGCTTGTTAATGGAGGTATCGGCTTGGTAAAGCTGACTCTTCTGATTGTTCTGCGGAAACTCGGTTTTGATGTGCGGGTCACACACCGTCTTTCGCCGGAAGAGGCCGAGAAACAGCATGTACTGGTGAAATCTCTGCACAGCATTCGTTTTCCGCTGCACGATCACTGCCGGAAAAACCTTCACTGGAGCAATTCCCAGGTGCTGATCCGTTTTGTTCTGATGCAATCATTTCTCACTCCGCTACTGTTTGTCATTCTGATGAAAGTGCGCTAGACTTGCGAACCCGTCACAGAAATACCCGGCAAAATACCGGATTTCACCGAAACCCCTGTGATCGTTTACTGATTCCTTCTTGCCGGAGAGCGGGAAGTTGTATGGGTTTTGCTCAAAAAGAACATTTCTTTTTCCGCTTGTTGCGGAAATGTGTCCTTTTTTTGTATAATAACCAACCCTCAATTGATGGTTAAGTATGGGAAAGAGATAATAGTAATGTATCAACCAGTTTCAAATAAAACCGATTTCCCGGCTATGGAGAAGAAAATCCTGGAGTTCTGGGAGAATAATGATACCTTCCGGAAAAGCCTGGAGCGCAACTCCGAAAATAAGCCTTATGTCTTTTATGACGGTCCTCCCTTTGCCACCGGCTTGCCTCACTACGGGCATCTTCTGGCAGGTACTATCAAGGATATCGTGCCCCGCTATGAAACCATGCGCGGACATCGTGTCGCCCGCCGTTTCGGCTGGGATTGCCACGGCCTGCCTATAGAAGCTCTGGCTCAGGAGGCTCTCGGGGTTAACGGCGCTTATGAAATCCGGGAACTGGGTATCGATAAATTCAACGAGCAGTGCCGTTCCATGGTGATGAAGTATGTTGCCGAGTGGCGTGCAACTGTTACCCGCATGGGTCGCTGGGTTGATTTTGATAATGACTACAAAACTATGGATCCCGACTTCATGGAGAGCATCTGGTGGGTCTTTAAACAGCTGTGGGATCAACGACGCGTTTATAAATCCTACCGCATTATGCCTTACAGCTGGATGCTCAGTACCCCGCTCAGCAATTTTGAGGCCGGTAACAACTATAAGGATGTGCAGGATCCCGCTGTCACCGTGCGTGCAGGGGTTCTGGAAGGGGCCGATCCCGCATGGGGTGAAACATTCCTCCTGATCTGGACAACCACACCGTGGACACTGCCGGAGAATCTGGCGATCTGTGCCGGAGCGGAAATTGATTATGTGGTTGTACGCGATATCGAAGAAAAACGCTGCTACGTAATGGCGTCCGAACGTCTGAATGTTTATTATAAAGAAGGCAGGGGCTGTGAGCTTGTTGCCAGGCTCAAGGGGACGGATCTCAAAGACTGGTCCTATGAGCCGATCTTCCCGTACTTTTCCGGATATGCGAAAGATGGCGCTTTCCGCGTGCTGAATGATGATTTCGTGAGTACAGACGACGGCACCGGTCTTGTGCATATGGCGCCAGCTTACGGCGAGGACGATTTCAGGGTCTGCCGCGAGGCTGGCATAGAAGTGATAGCCGATCCGCTGGACGCTTCCTGTAATTTCACTGAAAAACTGCCGGAGTATGCCGGGCGTTTCTGTAAGGATTGCGATAGGGATTTGATCCGCTGGCTGAAGAACAACGACAAACTGGTGCATCAGTCAACCATAGTTCACAGTTATCCCTTCTGCGACCGCACTGATACGCCCCTGATCTACCGTGCCATCGAGGCCTGGTATGTGAAGGTTGAGGATCTGCACGATAGGCTGACAGCCAATAACGAAACTGTGCACTGGATGCCCGCCTATGTGGGTGACAAGCGTTTCGGCAACTGGCTCAAGGATGCGCGGGACTGGAATATCAGCCGTAACCGCTTCTGGGGTTCATGCATTCCCGTATGGATCAATGAGGATGATCCCGAGGATATGATCTGCGTGGGATCTGTGGATGAACTCGAAGAGCTGTCCGGAGAACGGGTGACCGACCTTCACAAACATTTTGTTGATAAAATTGTAATTGAAAAGGACGGTAAACGTTATCAGCGCACCCCCGAGGTTCTGGACTGCTGGTTCGAATCGGGTTCCATGCCTTACGCCCAGCAGCATTATCCTTTTAAACGTGAGGGTGAGGAAGAGAGCTTCTTTCCGGCCGATTTTATTGCGGAGGGGCTGGACCAGACGCGTGGCTGGTTCTATACCCTGATGGTTCTTGGCACCTGCCTTTTCGACAAGGCCCCCTATAAAAATGTGGTTGTAAACGGAATGGTCCTGGCTGAGGACGGAAAAAAGATGTCAAAGCGTCTTAAAAACTATCCGGATCCTGTGCATATTCTGGAACAGTACGGTGCGGATGCCCTGCGTCTTTATATGATCTGTTCTCCCGTGGTACGTGCCGAAAATCTGCGTTTTTCGGAAAAAGGAGTGAAACAGATTCTGCGGGATCTGCTCATTCCCTGGTGGAATGCCTACAGCTTTTTTGTGACATACGCCAATGTGGACGGTTTCGAGGAAAGAAAACTGCAGCGCCCTGACGATGATAATGTGCTCGACCGCTGGATTGTAAGTTCGCTCGAAACCCTGATCGCCGATGTGACAGCGGCAATGGATGTTTATGATCTCCAGCGTTCAGTCCGGCCTTTTGTTAAATTCATAGCGGATCTGACCAACTGGTATATCCGTCGCAGCCGCCGCCGTTTCTGGAAGTCGCAGAACGATGAAGACAAAATGCAGGCCTACCGTACTCTGCGTTATGTGCTGGTGCAACTATGCAAGGTGGCTGCTCCCTTTACGCCGTTTATAAGCGAGACTATCTATTCTAATCTGAAAGGCGAGGGAATGCCGGAGTCGGTTCACCTCTGTGATTTTCCTGAAGCCGACAGCAGAGTGCGTGATGAACAGCTGGAACTGAGCATGGGCATGGTTCAGAATGTCGTCCGTCTGGGGCGTCAGCTGCGGCTTGAAAACGATCTGAAGGTGCGTCAGCCGCTTGCTGCAATTCATGTTGTTTCAGCAAATCCGCAGATAAAGGTCCTGCTGCACGGTTATGAGGATCTGTTTCTGGATGAGTTGAATATTAAAGAAGTGGTTTACGGAAGCGATGAAACCGAGATGGCGGTGGTTTCTGTGAAGGCGGATTTCCGTAAACTGGGTCCGCGCTTCGGCAGGCAGATGAAGCAGGTGGCCGCGGCGATAGCCGCACTTTCAAGTGAACAGGCCGCACAGCTGGCCGCTGGAAAAAACGTGCAGCTGTGCGTCGGTGATAAAACCGAAGAGCTTACTCCCGATGACGTGGTTGTGCAGCGTTCCCCCAAAGAGGGTATGGTTGTCGCATCAGGAGATCATCTGCTTGTGGGTATTGAAACCGCACTTACCCGTGAACTGTTGGAAGAGGGATTGGCACGGGAGTTTGTCAGCCGGGTTCAGAGTCTGAGAAAAGATGCCGGTTTCGAGGTGACCCAGCGTATCTCGTTAACCACTGATGCCGATGATGATGTAACTGTTGCGGTGGATCGTCATCGCGACTATATCCAGTCGGAAACCCTCTGCGAAAAACTGGATTTTGCCTGTGTTGAGGGAGAATCGATTGACCTTAATGGCCATACGGTTAAGGTTATGGTTGAAAAAATGTAATGAATTTGGAGATTGATCATGATTAAATGGAACCCCGAGCTTTACGGACGGTCATGCCTGAGCCTGCTGGATTTTACGGACAATGAGATGCTCGAACTGATTGATCTTGCGATTGAACTCAAGGCCCGGCGGCGTGCCGGTGTGCGCGGGGATCTGCTGCATCGCCGTCATATAGCCCTGATTTTCGAGAAAAGTTCAACTCGTACCCGGACTTCCGCATCAATAGCGGTGCGCGATGAAGGGGGCACCGCTGAATATCTTTCGCAGAACGATATTCATCTGGGCGTTAAGGAATCGGTCAAGGATACCGCCCGTGTGCTGGGACGGACATTCGATGGAATCCTTTTTCGCGGTTTTTCACAGAAGAGAGTCAAGACTCTCGCCGAATATGCCGGGATTCCTGTATGGAACGGTTTGACCGATGAGTTCCACCCGACGCAGATTCTTGCCGATCTGATGACAATCAAAGAAAAGTTCGGTAAACTCCGGGGACTGAAGGTCGCCTATGTGGGTGACGGTAGGAACAATGTCGCTAATTCACTGATGCTGGGATGCGTCAAAGCCGGGATCAATTTTGCAAACTGCACTCCCGGGGAGCTGATGCCCGACCCGGAACTGATAAAGAAGGCCAGTGTCATGGCTGCGGAAAACGGTGCTGCTGTCGAGGTATGCAACGATCCTTCCGAAGGCGTCAAGGGCGCTAATGTCATTTATACGGATGTGTGGGTTTCTATGGGAGAAGAAAGCGAAAAAGAAAAGCGTCTCAGTATTCTGCAACCCTATCAGATCAATATGGATCTGGTCAGGGCTTCCGGTGTTCCAGAGGATGAGTTCATCTTCCTGCACTGTCTGCCCGCTTTCCACGATTGTAAGACAGCTATAACAGAAAAATGCGGAGCTCTGGAAGTGACGGACGATGTTTTTGAGGCACCGTTTTCCAAAGTGTTTGATGAGGCTGAGAACAGGATGCATACCATCAAGGCGCTTTATGTTTCCGCACTGGCTGATGGAGCGGCACTGTAGATTGTGGTATGTGGAATGTGGAATGTGGAAAGTAGGATGTGATAGGCCCTTCATCGAAGGGCAAGACAAACATGTCCTTGGCGAACATGTTGTCGTTAGTTTGTAGCTGGCCTCAGCAGAGGGCGGACCGGGGTTCCGTCTTCGCCGCTGGCTACGCCGTGACGCAGCTGCTGACCCCGGCTACAGTTTGCTGCTCCGCGTAGCGGAGCCGTTCGATCCGGACACAGTCTCGGATCGGGCCTAGCTTCTTATCAACTTGTTAATCATCAATTATAAACTAATTGCGCCGGAGTGAGAAATGTATAGAAAAATGTGCGATATTACCTGGAATGATTTCAGGAAGCTCTCTTTCAAGGAAAAGTCCTGCTATCTGAAGCGCAGTGAGGACGGGGCTCCTTACCATACTCTTTATGCTCAGCAGTTTGATTACGCTACATTGGAAAGACTTGCGGAGTTGAGCAACTGCATACGCCGAATATCGAAAAACCGCGAGGGTGCGGATTATCTGCGGTCTCTTCTTGCGCATAAACGGGCAATGCTATATTTTTCACAGCCCAGTTCGCGCACGTTCCTTTCCTTTCTTTCGGCCTGCCAGATTCTGGGACTGCAGACAGGAGAGGTGCGTGATATTTCCATTTCCTCTGAGTTCAAAGGGGAGTCGCATGAAGATTCCATACGTACCTTTAGCTCTTATTTCGACATGATCATAATGCGTTCACCCGAAAAGGGACTTGCTGAAAAAATGTCCCATGCTCTCTCAGTGTCGGATCGGCCTGTTCCGATAATCAACGCCGGTTCAGGCAAGGACCAGCATCCCACCCAGGCTCTGCTTGATATCTACACACTGCTGCGAAGTTTTGAGGATAGAGGCGGGCTGAAGAACCGTACAGTGGTTTTCTGTGGTGACCTGCTGCGCGGCAGGACAATTCGTTCTCTGTCATATCTTTTAACAAATTTTGAGAATATCAAACAGATCTTCGTGGCTCCTCCGCAACTGCAGGTTGCCCAGGATGTGCTGGATATCCTTTCCGGCTGTGATGTTCCGTATGAGTTGACGGAGGATTTGCGCACGGTAATTCCAGGTGCGGATGCCGTTTATATGACCCGTATCCAGGATGAGTGGGACGAATCAGACGGCGAAAGTAAAAGTATTGATACCAGTAACTTTAAATTCGATCTGGAAGAACTCGCTCTGCTGCCTGATCATGGAATAATCATGCATCCGCTTCCCCGTCGTGATGAAATTTCAACGGCTGTGGATGACGACCCCCGTGCTATGTACTGGCGCCAGATGCGCAACGGCATGTGGATACGCGCGGCTTTGATTGCCCTGGCCTTCGGGGTTGAAAAAAATATCCTGCATTATTATGCCGGCATAAACGCAGAGGTTTGATCTTTCCGTGTGTTCCTGCCCCGGAATTGTCGCAGTGAGCAGGCCGCGTTTTTTGTGGATAAATAATGAATTTAACTGTATCCGACAAGCAATCCGATATCTTCTGCCTTGCGCCGCTTCGGGGGGTGACAGTCAGGGTTTTCCGCAATGCCCTTGCCGAGTGTTTTGATGTTCCCGATGTCGCTGTTACTCCTTTCGTTGCATCTGTTGCCGGTGAAAAAGTGAGATCCGGTCTTCTGGCTGATATCGATCCCGCGAGAGAACAGCGCCTGAAACTGATACCTCAGGTTATAGGAAAGGATGCGGGACAGCTGCGCGTTATGTTGCGTGCATTCAAAGATATGGGGTATAAGCGTGCTGATCTGAATGCCGGCTGCCCCTGGCCGTTTGTCATGAAGAAAGGACGCGGCTGCGGTCTGATGATGGATGCAGACAATTTTGCGCATATGATTGAGGTCGGCTGCGAGGAAATGCCCTGCGGTTTTTCGGTCAAGGTGAGACTGGGCATCAAAAGTCCGGATCTTCTGCTGGAGCGTATGGAACTGCTCAATCAGTTTCCGTTGCGCGAGGTGACAGTTCATGCCCGTACCGCAGAACAAATGTATGACGGCAATGTTCTGCTGGATGATTTTGCCCGTATCGCCGGGCTGTGCAGGCATACGCTGGTATATAACGGCGACATCTGTTCATTTCAGGATTTCGAGTATCTCAAGCATCGGTTCCCGTTTATCTTCCGCTGGATGATAGGCCGTGGCCTTTCGGTTGACCCTTTTCTGATGGAATCCATACACAGAGGAAAGCAGGTGGCGCGCAATCCGGAACGCCTCAGACGTTTTCTCGATCTTTTACTTGATGCTTCAGTGTATGAACTGGCTGGAGATAAGCAGGTGCTGGGACGGGTGAAGGAACTCTGGAGCTATCTGCATGTCGGCCTGAAAGACGGAAAACGTATATGGAATTCTGTTAAAATCTGCCGCTCTGTTGATGAATATCGTCGTGTAACGGACGGCGCTTTCCGCCGGGAGCCGGAGTTCAAACAGTGCTTAAGCCGGATAAAAATATCTGAATGAGAGCTTGCTCGTCTCCGCTTTGCCATCTCTGCGATGGCGGTCTGTATGTTAAAAACGAACATAACTTTCTGGTTATTTACGACGGAAAATGATTTCATAGCATCCGGCTTATTGAAGAAATAACGTATTTGCATCATGCATATAACTGTCTGTATAAAACAGGTGCCGGAAACGGCATCGGTTCGTATTAATCCGGAAACGAACACTCTGACACGTGAAGGAACAGAGGGTGTTATCAATCCTTTTGACGAGTTTGCTCTCGAAATAGCTCTGGAATTGAAAGATCTTCACGGTTCATATCTTACCGTGCTTTCCATGGGCCCGCCTCAGGCCGTGAGTGTTCTGCGCGAGGCTCTGGCTCGGGGGGCGGACAATGCAGTGCTGCTCTCAGACCATGCCTTTGCCGGTTCCGATACCTGGGCAACATCCTATACGCTGGCCCGGGCAATACAAAGATTCCCTGAACCTCCTGATTTAATTCTGTTCGGCAAACAGGCTGTTGATGGAGATACAGCCCAGGTTGGACCCGGAGTTTCGCAGTTTCTCGACCTGCCTCTGATCACTAATGTCCTGTCTCTGCAGTTAACGGATGAGGAGTTTACGGCGGAAACTCTGATGGACGACGGCCTAAATATTGTCCGGGGACGTATTCCTGTGGTTATGACGGTTTCCAAAGGCGCGGCTGCTCCACGTTTTGCCTCTCTCGCCGGATGGATGAAAGCTTCGGAAGCCTCTGTACCCGCCTGGTCAGCTGAGGATATCAGTGCCGATCCGTCTTTGACGGGACTGAAAGGCTCTCCTACCCGTGTCAAAGAGATTTTCACGCCCCCTGCGCGTGAAGGGGGCGTGAGAATAGATGCCCGTGAAAAACCGGAAGATGCTGTGCGGGCTATAGGTGATGTGTTGAAGATGTTTAAGGACGTGCGGAACCAGCAGGGGGACGACTGTGAAAAACGGCTTTAGTTCCGGATACGGCGGCTATGAGAATACGCTGAAACATCCATTGCATATAAACACGGAAATATGCACCGGCTGCGGCAAGTGTATATCCTCATGTCCGTTCGGCGCTTTATCTGTGACCGATGGCGTTGCTGAGGTGGAGCCTGCGCTTTGCTGTCTCTGCGGAGCATGCGTTAAGACCTGTCCTTTTTCGGCTGTCACAATTGAGGATGAAAATGACGATGTTTCTCCTGAATTGAGTGAATACAGAAATGTCTGGGTTTTTGCAGAGCAGAAAGGGGGCGAGCTGCATGACTCCGCCTTTGAACTGCTGAATATCGGGCGTCATCTTGCCGATAACCGGCATTCCCGACTGCACGCTGTTGTGCTGGGTAGTCACATAGATGGATGCACAAACTCGCTGATTGCAGCAGGTGCGGACTGCATTCATCTCGTTGATCGACCCGAACTCGAAGTGTTTGAAAGTTCGCTCTACTCAGAGGCCTTTGCGCAGTTGATGGAGCGGTATAAGCCCGAGGTGGTTCTGGCGGCCGCAACCGCTGTCGGCCGTGCCTTTTATGCCAGAGCCGCAGTTAAGGTTCATGCGGGACTGACCGCCGACTGTACCGGGCTTGAGATTGATTCCGAAAGCGGCAACCTCATTCAGACCCGACCCGCCTTCGGCGGAAATATCATGGCTCGGATAATTGCGCCTGATCACCGTCCGCAGATGGCAACTGTCAGACCTCATGTGTTTAAGCGCGGGGAACCGGATATAAAAAGAACCGGTGATGTTGTGAAGGAGACAGTTGAGTTGTCTGCCCCTCTGACCCGGCTTGTAGAATCGATTCGCTCAGAGATCGGAGTTAATCCGGCTGAAGCCGATGTGATTGTTGCTGGAGGCAGAGGATTACGGAAAAGCGGGAATTTTGATCTTCTGTTTCAGTTGGCTGAAAAATCAGGCGGGGTTGTGTGCGCCTCACGAGCATGTGTGGATGCTGGCTGGATATCAGCCGCCCGTCAGGTGGGACAGACAGGGAAAACAGTTTCTCCCGAAATCTATCTGGCATTCGGCATATCCGGAGCAATACAGCATCTGGAGGGCATGCGATCGTCCGGCAGAATTATCGCTGTTAACAGTGATCCTGATGCCCCCATCTTTGATTATGCCGATATTGCCGTTGTCGGCGATCTTTTTGAGATCATTCCTCTGCTTATCAAAGCACTTTAATGGCGCTTTTTATCAGGAAAACCAGTGAATCAAAACAATCGATTTTTTTGGATCAGACGATTTCCGCTGAATCAGCATTTTTTTCGTGTTGTCTGCCCTGTATTCTGAAAAAAGACCATTTGGTGGACATGACGTTCTGTGCCGATTGTGATTTAATAAAGACGATTGTGAATGGGAAGGCTCTTTTCAGAAGCTTGATTCAGCTGGAAACAGCAGATAGGCAAAGCTGCCTTTTTAGGAAATGACTGACGATTTGTTGAATAGAGCAAAGACGGACGGCGCCCATTGCGGCTGGATATGTCCGGAAAACTATAAGGAACTGACATATGGATACGAAATTCAACCGTAGAAATTTTATCAAGACTTCGGCGGCGGCCGCATCGCTTCTGCCGACATTTAATGTGCTCGGAAGAACCGCCGAGACTATCGGGCCTAAAGAGGATGATGTGAACGTGGCTGTTGTCGGCTACGGCGCGGAGGGCGAAATCCTTACCGATGCTGCTATAAAGATTCCGGGTGTCCGGTTCAAGGCTGTCTGTGATATATGGGATTATCGCTGGAAAATGGCCAAGGGCCGCCTGCGTTCTCTGGGTCATGATGTCAATGTTTACGAAGATTATCGCGAAATGCTTGCCAAGGAGGATAAAAATATCGAGTGTGTGATAGTTGCCACACCCGACTGGATGCATGCGGAGATAGCATGTGCCTGCATGGAGGCGGGCAAGGATGTCTATTGCGAAAAAGAGATGTCCAACCGTCTGGAGAAGGCCAAACAGATGGTGCTGACCCAGCGGAAAACCGGTAAGCTGTTGCAGATCGGCCATCAGCGTCGTTCCAATCCCCGTTATGTGCATGCGATAGAAAACGTTATCAGGAAACATAGGGTTCTCGGACGGGTTACACATGCCTATGGCCAGTGGAACCGTTCTGTAGCACCTTTCCTTTCCGTACGCGACCGCCTGAAGATTTCTACCGAAACTTTGCAGAAGTACGGATATGAGAATATGGAACAGTTTCTGAACTGGCGCTGGTTTGCCAAATATGGCGGCGGCCCGATGGTGGACCTCGGTTCTCATCAGATTGATCTGTTCTTCTGGGCCTGGGACTGTGTGCCGGTCAGTGTGACAGCGGTTGGGGGTAAAGACTACTATAATCGTGAGATGTATGACAATGTGATGGTCATTTATGAGTTTAAAACAAAAGAAGGCAATATCAACCGGGCCTATTATCAGGTGCTCACCACATCCAGCCGGGGCGGCTTTTATGAACAGTTCATGGGCGAAGATGCCTCACTGACAATTTCAGAAATAGCCGAGCGCGGCAATGCCGTTCAAAAAGAAATACGCGAGGGCGGTCCTACCACAGAAGAGTGGAATGCGTTTATTGATAAGGGACTTATCCGCGAGGTCAGGTCTCCGGTCAAAGCCGCGGTAACCAGCAACGTGGCTCTGGATGTGCGTGTTACCGCTGAGGCCACGGGAAACCCTCTGCCGGTTGACTTTCTGAAGCCTGCGCATATGCCTCATCTGGAAAACTTCTTTGATGCTGTTAGGAAGAATATCCCTCTGAGCTGTCCGGCTGATCTTGCTTATGAGTCCGCTGTTGCGGTGCTGGCGGCTAACCAGTCCGTGGCAGAGCGCAAGACCATTTACTTCAAGCCTGAGGATTTTCACGTTTAATCAGGTCGGAATCCTGACTTAGCGGGAGTGCGGGCTTTCAAGCAGATGGTGCAGAGCTTCTATAACGTACTCCGCCCCGGGGCTCGCCCGTTAAACTGTAACTTTATATAAGGACCTGAAAATGAATAGAAATATTGCGATAAGTCTCTTGATTACGGCGGTGACAGCAGCCTTCGGAGTTGTTCCCTCCCATTGGGACGGCGGAAGAAACACGCCGCTTCACAAGCTGGCGCTGAGGGACAGTTTTGATGATGAAATACTGCCTAACAGCCCCACGGCGCTGCCGCTCAGCACACGTAATACATGCGGACAGTGCCATGATTACGAAACTATCTCATCAGGATGGCATTTCAATGCATCCAGCACCAATGTCTGTCCCGGCAGAATTTCGCAGCCGTGGTTTCTGATCGACAAAACCACAGGTTCGCAGATACCCATGAGCCTGCGATCCTGGGATGGACTCTACGAACCGGATGATCTGAATATGACCGACTGGGAGTGGGTCCATGCCTTTGGACGCCACCTGCCGGGCGGCGATATAGCCGAACCAGAGGATATCTATGCGGAAGGCGGACCCAACGCCCGTTGGGAAGTCAGCGGTAAACTGGAGATAAACTGCTTTGCCTGTCATTCTCACGACAAGCTCTATGATCACAGCGAGTATGTGCGGCTAATGGCACGTGAGAACTTTTCCTGGGCAGCCTCCGGCGCTCTCGGTATAGGTGACATCGGCGGTATGGGTTCACGCGTGCCCCGTTTCTGGGATCCGTTGCACGGTCTTGACAGAGATGATCAGGTTTACAAGGTTCCTCCGCATATAGACTACGATATGAGCAGATTTGATTCGAAGAACAGGGCTGTTCTGCATGTGGACGAACCCCGGAATGAGAACTGCCTTAACTGTCATTCAACTACGCAGGCCGGTATGGCAAGCAAGGATATCGACGGCGATGTGCATCTCCGGGCGGGTATGAACTGTACGGATTGTCACGGAAACGGATTGCAACACGATATCGCCCGGGGTTTTGAAGGGGATACGACAGGCGTAATGGACAGAGTGCGCGAAACAGCTACCTGTGTCGGATGTCATAACGGGACTGATGAGTATAAGGCCGGACGCCACGGGGCACCCCGGCCGGAACATATAGGATTCCCGCTGATTCACTTTGAGAAGCTGAGCTGCACGGTCTGCCATTCCGGTGTAACAGAAAAAGGCAGACTCGCCCAGGTGAGAACATCCCGAGCCAACCGCATGGGAGTTTACGGGCGTGCCCGCTGGGTGACACCGGCCCCGTTTATTCTGGAACCGGTTTTTGTCCAGAATGACAAAGGTGTGATAGAACCGCGACGCATGTCGTGGCCAGCTTTCTGGTGTACAACAGATGAAAACGGAGAAGTCAGTCCCCTCAGCCCGGATGAGGTCAACAGAAGATGTGCGGATGAACTGAATGTGCGCGGACAGCTCGGTGCTGTGCTGGATGCACTGGCGACAGATCCGAACATTCCCGGTTTTCCGGCACTGGCAATCGATGGAGTTTGCTTTGCTGCCGATCCCGACGGCATGGCTATGCCTGTCGGAAAGGATGAGTCTCTGCAAGGTCTCAGTTTTGTGTATGTCGTTGAAGGAACAAACAATCCGCCTGTTGTGCCTGACTTCAAGCCCGATGCCGATACGACACAAATGACGGATCCGCAGTATGAAGAGTTTGCCGATAAACAGGATAGTTTTAATAACCTGCTGCAGACACTGGATGCCAGCGAGCTGGCAAACGGACGCTATGGAGCGGTGGTCCTCGATGGGCATATCTATTATCGTGGTGGACCGGATCAGACTGTAATCAGTACCAATGTCGCCGAACAACCGGTTTTCGGTACCGCGGGTTTTTATGCGGACGGCAGTTTTGAGTCGCTCATTAATGAGTATATGGTCTCAAATGTCGCGGAACTGGCTGATTCGGATTGTTCCCTGACCGAAAACATGGTTGCCGCTGTGCTCAGAAAACTGGACGGAGAAGACAGCCGCCAGCCGGGATATGTGGCCCATGGAAAATTGTGGATGCTTAATGACAGCGGGGAGTTGATCGCTGAAGAACATAAGACTGCCGAACCTGTCAGCTGGGCGCTTGGACATGATGTGCGCCCGGCGCGCATGGCCCGCGGCGCAAAACCGATTAAATGTGACGACTGCCATACGGCCGGATCGGATTTCTTTTTTGCCGATGTAAGCTCGACCGGTCCGTTGTTGACAGCCAGAAATATGGTCCGGAAACAAGCCGAATATATGAAGGTAAGCGGAAGCTACAACAAACTCTTCGGCCTGACTTTCACAGTGCGCCCGCTGCTCAAGGTTTTTCTCTGGTTTGTTTTCGGAATCCTTTGTCTGGTGGCAGTTGCATTCGCAGCAGCCGGAGTTCCGGCTTTGCTTGCCGTCGGAGGTATGCAGGAAGGAACACCTAAAGAACAGCTGATGACTAAGATTGACAGACTTTCGTATGCGGGTATAACAGCATCCAGTGCGTATCTGGCTGTTTCCGGTCTGGCGGGATGGTGCCTGCATCTGATGCAGGGATATGTCCTGGTGCTGCATATCGTTGCCGGCGGATTGTTCGCATTGTGCCTGGTGGTGTTGATCTGGACTCGCGGAGCAGATCGTATCGCCCGCCCTGTTAAAAGCTGGCTGTGGTTGCTGATGATAGTTCTCGGAATAGTGGTTATATTCACTGCGGTTGCTCCTATGATGACTATCTTCGGCACGGAATGGCAGTATCTGCTGCTGATGACGCATAGAATTTCAACTGTTGCGTTCCTGATAACAGGCCTTATAACTTTGGTTTCCGGCAGAAATTAAGAAGTGCGCGAATGCGCATTGTTGGTGAATAAATTCCGGGCCGGGGGCTTTCTCCCGGCTGCAGGCAGTGCCGGATAATCAGGCAACAGATTGTACCAACGATATGAAAGTTCATAAATATGAACACGAGGCTATGTCCACCGGTTTTGAACTGATGATAAAAACCGGGGAGGAGGCCCTGGCGCAAAGCGCGGCCTGGACAGTCTTTCAGAAGGTTGACAGGCTGGAAAAGCTTTTCAGTCGGTTTATGGAAGGCAGCGATGCCTGTATCATCAGCCGCCTGAAACCGGGAGAGACCTATAAGGTTTCCCCCGAGACGATGGATCTGCTGCTCATCGCTACGGATGTCTGCGCGGCTACCGATGGCGCATTTGATGTTACCGTCGGCTCAGTGATGGACCTGCTGCGTGATGTGAAACATCGATGGAAGGCGCTGTCAAAAGAGGAACTGGATAATGCACTGGCGGCCTGCGGAATGAACCGGCTGATTATTGACCGGGAGAATTTTCTGCTGGGAGTCACACCGGACAGGACCGGAGGTAAACAGCCCACGGGGCTTGATTTCGGGGCGATAGCCAAGGGGTATGCGCTTGATGTCGTAGCCCGGATGCTGATTGAGGATTGGGAGTTTGACAACTTCCTGATTCATGCAGGAACGAGTACTGTCATTGCACATGGCTCTATGGATGATAAGCCCGGATGGCCGGTTTCCGTAGGCGGTGAATGGCAGAAGCGGGCCGGTATTGATGCGGTTCGCCTTAACGGCGGAGCTTTAAGTGGCTCCGGTTTTGAAGTGAAAGGAGCACATGTTGTTGATGTGCGCAAAGGTGTCGCAGCTGTGCGATACCCTGCAGCCTGGTCCTGTGCGTCAAGTGCGGCGGTGGCCGATGCTCTGTCAACAGCAGTTCTTGGTTTGAACTGGAAAGAGATAGTGTCGGCCTGTGATGCAATCCCCGGCAGCGGGGTGATGACGGTCAGGGGTCAGCCTGAGTGGATGGACAGGTTCAGACGACCTGTGAGAATATGCGGGATCTTTCCGCTTGAGTAAAAAAAATTCAAAAAAATGATTTTTTTTATAAGACGCGGGCCAGTTGGCCCAAAGCGTGCTGAATAAAAAAGGAACTGGCATCTTCAGGTGCCGGGGAGTCTGATAATCTCAGATATGTTACGACTAACAAACCCGATGATCTCGAATGAGGTCAGGAAAGGATAAAACTATGAAAATGAAAACAATGATGCTTGTTTCGGCCGCTCTCTGCGCCGCTGTTATCTCCAACGCTGCTGAAGGTGGCAAGGAAGTTCTGAAGATTGAACTGCCCAAACCTCAGTTCACCGGCACACCTAAGGATATCCGTTCGCCTAACCTCGAGCGTTCCCGTGGTAACAGACCCCGTCCGCCCATTCATGTTCCGGCCGGAACCGATGTTATCTCCTCAGGATGCAAGGTGACTTCCAGCGACATGGAGCCTATAATCGGAGAACTCGACTATATCACAGACGGCGATAAAGAGCATGATGCTGCCACATACGTTGAGATAGGTCCGGAAACACAGTGGGTTCAGGTTGACCTCGGTGCTGAAAAAGAGATTTATGCCGCCTGTATCTGGCACTATCACGGCGAAGCCCGTGTTTACCGCGATGTTATTGTGCAGATCTCCAACGATCCTGATTTCATCGACGGTGTTATTACTGTTTTCAATAACGACCACGATAACTCTTCCAAACTCGGTAAGGGTAAGGATAAAGAATATATCGAGCAGCATTACGGCCGGCCTTTTGCGGTCAACGGTGTGAAAGGGCGTTATGTGCGTTTCTACAGTAAGGGTAATACATCCAATGAAATGAACCACTACACCGAAGTCGAAATATACGGCAAATAAAAAATTATGCGCTTTTATAAGAACGCATAACGGTTTTGAAATAGAATGAGTTAAAAAAAGCTGTCTGCTGAGCAGACAGCTTTTTTTCTTTCTGCTGAAATGCGGCAGATGCGGATTGACAGGAAAAGTTGCAAAAAAAAACACAGGGGAGTTTTCCCTGTGCTTTTTCAATACGAAGCGACTCTCTGTAATCAGTCTTCGAGCTGGTCGGCAATGGCATCATCCAAATCCCAGTTGCAATAAACGTCCTGTACGTCTTCGTGATCTTCAAGCATGTTGATGAATTTGAAAATGCTCTGTGCAGCGCCAAGATCAGATACCGGAACAGTCTGCATGGCGACAAGTCCGACCTGGGAGTTTTCCATATCATATTTAATGCCAGCTTTTTCAAGAGCGGAGCAGACATCATTGAATGCGGCAGGTTCGGTGTCTATTGTGAATCCGTCCTCCTCAGTCTCCATATCCTCTGCGCCAGCGCCCAGAGCAACTTCCATCACCTGATCCTCGGTCAATCCTTCAGCTGCCGGAATCATGATGGTTCCCTTGCGTTCAAAGGAACGGGCAACTGAACCCTGGCTGGCAAATTCGGAGTTGTTCTTTTTAAAGATGTTGCGGATTTCCGCAGCGGCTCTGTTCTTGTTGTCGGTAAGCACTTTGACAACCAAACCTACTCCGCCTCCGGCATAACCCTCGTATGTAATATCTTCCAGTATGTCAGCTGCCAGTTCTCCGGTACCCTTCTTGACGGCCCGGTCGATATTGTCATTGGGCATGTTAACCGACTTAGCCTTTGCAATCAGAGTTCTGAGAGACGGATTGTTGTCCGGATCCGCTCCGCCCTGTTTGACAACAACTGTGATTTCCTTGGCGATACGTGAAAAAATCTTTCCGCGTTTGGCGTCAGCCGCGCCCTTCTTGTGTTTAATAGTCTGCCATTTACTGTGTCCGCTCATCTTCTACCTTTCTGTTGCTTATGGAGCAACATACATTTCTTACATACTGTTGGTGTACCGTCCGGGAAACTTTTATCCCTGTCCGATACTGCCCTCTCCTGAAGGCATGTCCTGCCCCATAAAACCGGCAGGCCTTTCTTTTTCAAATTTCTGAATCCAGCCCTTGTTAAAGCCCAGATCCGTTACAGCTTCCGTCAGTTTTTCATACTCTCGCCGCTGAACCCTGGAGTTCCAGCCTTCCCGGTTTAATGCCTTGTGTGCGGGGGTATATTGTGACATCACACTGATGTGTACGTCACTGCCTATGTTCGCAGCAATCCACTCAAGGTTGGCAATCGCCTCATCAATCCGTCCTGGCAGAGCCAGAATCCGGCAGATAACCCCTCGCAGGGCTGTTCCGTCCGCATCCTGTTCAAGCGGTCCTAACAGCTTCCAGAAACATTTAAACGCCTTCCTGGCATGTTTCACGTAATCAGCGGCATCCGATCCCTCAAGAGCGGATTTCTCTGAAGCGTAGCGCAGGTCAATCAGTGCTATGTTTATAAGCTCTTTGTATTCTTCAAGAGTCTTTTCCGACTCAAAACCCGAAGTATTATACACAAATGGCAGAGATTTGCCAGCGTGAATTAGAGGCAAAACCGCTTCACGTATCCGGGGAAGCCATGGTGTGGGACTGACCAGATTCCAGTTGTGACATCCTTGATCGTATAAACGTTCGAAAATACCGCTCAACTGAGTTATCGATAGATCCTCGCCCCTGCCTGTCTGGCTCCACGGATGATTCTGGCAGTAGATACAGCGTAATGTGCAGTGGGAAAAAAAGACAGCTCCGGATCCTGTCCTGCCTGTGATCGGGGGTTCTTCTCCGAAGTGCGGACCGTAGCGGAATACCCGCGGCATCATGCCTGCCCGGCAGTAGCCTGTCCAGCCCTTTGTCCGGTCAATTCCGCACTCCCGGGGACAGAGAGTGCAGTTTTTTAATCCTGAATGCTGAATGCTGAATGCTGAATTATTCATATTACTACGTGTTTTTCTGTGAATCATTCGATTCAGTCGATTACCTCAATCCGCTCGACTCTGTGAAACCAACACTCTTTATCACTTATAATTCATCATTCATAATTTTTTTTACATTCCCACTGGCGGCATGGAATCCTTGCTGAAAGGCGAAAGACTTCGCAGTTTCCTGATGACAGGCGGCACTTCCCTGAGTACATAATCGATCTCTTCTTCTGTAGTATAACGACTCAGACTGAAACGCACTGACCCATGCACAGCAGTGAACGGTACGCCCATGGCTCTTATAACGTGTGAAGGTTCCAGCGAGCCAGCCGCACAGGCTGATCCGGTTGATGCGCAGATGCCCAGATCACTGAGATGATAGAGTATGGCCTCGCCTTCCACAAATTCAAAACTGATGTTGGATGTGTTAGGCAGACGGCTGGAAGTGTCACCGTTGACCCTTGTATCCGGGCAGGAGGACAGCAGTCCCTGCTCCAGCTTGTCCCTGAGCCGTGCCACTTCGGTCTGTTCTATTTTTATGCCGGAAGAAATCAGTTCGGCAGCTTTGCCTAGTGCGACGATGTAAGGAACATTTTCAGTGCCGCCGCGACGGCCGTTTTCCTGATGTCCGCCTATCATGAATGTTTTCAGTCGAGTGCCGCGACGCACATAGAGAAAACCAATACCCTTGGGGGCATGAATTTTGTGCCCTGATATAGAAAGCATGTCAACTGGCACTTTCTGTACGTCTATCTTCATCTTTCCCGCAATCTGCACTGCATCGGTGTGAATAACCGCCCCGGCTTCCTTGGCCATTGCGGCGATTTTCTCCATGGGGAAGATAACACCGGTTTCATTGTTTGCCCACATGATGCTGACAAGTTTTTTTCCGTCGCCTCTGAGTGCATCACGGTAGGCGTGCAGATCCAGTTGACCTTCGGAACCAACCGGAATTTCAAACAGAGAAAACCCTGTTTCACGCTGATGACGGCAAGGACCGAGAACTGCCGGATGCTCGACTCTGGATGTGATAATTTTTGTACCGGGCCCCATCAGATCGCAGCAACCGTGAATGGCCATGTTGTCGCTCTCGGTTCCGCAGCTCGTGAAAATGATTTCGGCCGGATCGGCGTTGATCATCGCAGCGACTTTTTCCCGTGCCTCCCGGATATATTTTGCTATCTCCCCCCCGAATGCGTGCATACTGGAGGGGTTGCCGTATTTCTCTTTGAAAAAAGGCATCATTGCTTCGCGTACTTCAGGAGCAATGCAGGTGGTTGCGTTGTTGTCTAAATATACTGTTTTCATAATTTAAAGACTTCAGGCTGAAAGTTTCAGGTTGTGAAATGTTAAGAAACAAAATCTGTGCGCTGCCCTTATTTCTCCTCTTCTATCACTGTTATTTCCGGAGCGACAAACTCGCGCAGTTTGGCTTCAATGAAATCCTGGCGGGTGAATGAGGACGACTGGCAACCCGCGCACATTCCTCTGAAAGCGATTATCACCTGGTTGCCGACGATATCGATCAGGTCAATGTCGCCTCCGTCTTTCTGTAATTTGGGCCGTATTTCGCGTTCTACTATTTCTTCTATCAGTTTTATTTTCTGAAGATTGGTAAGTTTTTTAGGTTCTGACGGAGCTGTTTCCGATGTCTTTGCAGAACGCTCACTTTCAATTTGGTCGATGATTTTCTGAATATCACTACGGCACATGCCGCAGCCGCCGCCAGCTTTACAGTAGTTGGCGACGTCTTCGACGTCCGAGATTTCATTTTCCGTTATGACTCTGCGGATCTCGTTTTCCGAGATTCCGAAACAGGTGCAGATGATATGATCATCCAGCTGTTTCATTTTGGTTTCGCCTGTACGATAATTGTGAATAGCGGCCTCCAGTGCTTCTCTGCCCATTACGGAGCAGTGCATCTTCTGGTCGGGTAATCCTCCAAGAAAATCCGCTATGTCCCTGTTTGTTATTTTTTCCGCTTCTTCAATAGTCTTTCCCTGCAGCATTTCCGTCAGGGCGGATGATGATGCAATGGCACTGGCACATCCGAATGTCTGGAATTTAACATCCTCAATTCTGCCCGCATCGTTTAGTTTGAACATCAGTGTAAGTGCATCGCCGCAGGCGAGTGAACCTACCGTTCCCGTGCCGTCGGGGTCATCTATTTTGCCTACGTTTCTCGGATTTCTGAAGTGTTCCATCACTGTATCACTGTAATCCCACATAAATTTTTTCTCCGGGGTGTAAGGTTAGTTTTGTGTTCAACCTTTTTTTATATTAACATTGTACGCGGAACAGTGGCAAGTGGCAAGTGGAAGGTCGCAAAGCAGCGGGCGCATCTGCGAATCGGTGCACGGCGGGGTTACGGACCCCGCTCTACAGTAAAAATGCATTAGAACTGTAGCCGAGGTCCTTGACCTCGGAAGATGTATGATGCAAATTGCCGTAAATTTGACGATTTGCGCCAATTCGCAGATGCGCCCCCAAAGCAGCAAAGCAGCAACGTAATAAAGCATCCTTATGTCCGAAATCCACCGTTTAGCGGAGAATCTGCTTTTCCTCCGAAGACAGTTTTGAGACTTTTTAATTATTCAACTTTTTTATTATGCAAAAGAAACTGAATTTACTAGATCTGTTCTGCCTCGCTTCAGGAGCAATGATAAGTTCCGGCCTGTTTATTCTGCCGGGGGTCGCTTATGAAATCGCCGGGCCGGCGGTTGTTCTGGCCTACATAATGGCTGGTATTCTGGCGGTGACCGGAGTTCTCAGTCAGGCGGAACTGGTATCCGCCATGCCTAAGGCGGGAGGCACCTATTTTTATGTGATGCGGAGTATGGGGCCGGCAGCTGGTACAGTCCAAGGCGTGATGATATGGCTTTCACTTTCTCTTAAAACCGCCTTTGCATTGGTTGGTATGGCCTCTTTCACTTCGCTGGTGCTTCCCGATGGGTGGAGTCTTAATAATACTTCTATCGCTGTGGCTCTGACTCTCTTTTTCGCGGTGCTCAATACTCTGGGTGTCAAGAAAGCCGGTTATATGCAGAATGTGCTTGTTCTCAGCCTGATAGCTATTCTCTGCTTTTTCGTCGCGAAAGGTATATCACAGGTCGATGTGCAGCATCTGACTCCTTTCGCACCTTTCGGCATGAGTGCTGTGTTTACCACAGCTGGCATGGTTTTCGTCTCTTTCGGAGGATTGCTGAAAGTAGCGTCGGTGGCGGAGGATGCGCAGCGGCCGGAAAGGAATATTGCAGTGGCTATGCTGCTCTCCCTTTTTCTGGTGACTCTGCTTTATGTGCTGGTTGTTTTTGTTGCGTCCGGTGTTCTGGGTGATGACCTCAGAGGTTCGTTGACACCTGTTTCCGATGCGGCAGGTTTGTTTATGGGTAAACCGGGAACCGTCATTCTTGGGATCGCTGCGCTCTTTGCTTTTATTTCAACCGCCAATGCCGGTATCATGGCATCCTCCCGTTATCCATACGCACTGGCATGTGATGAGATGATGCCGGAAGTACTGGCAGGCAAGAACAGTGCCGGTATGCCGTCGGCTGCTCTTGCTGTGACAACGGCAATTATTATCATTTCCCTGTTTTTGCCCCTGAAAATGCTGGTGAAAATGGCTTCGGGCGTGTTGATAATTACATTTATGCTTTCGTGTCTATGCGTGATAATCATGCGTGAAAGCCGCCTGCTTAATTACCAGCCGAAGTTCCGCTCACCCTTTTATCCGTGGATACAGATTGCCGGAAGTATAGGCTGTCTGGCTCTTCTGGTTGGTATGGGCTGGCAGGCTGTTGCCGGTTGTCTGTTACTGATAGGAGTCAGCCTTTTTTTCTACTGGTTTTATGGACGTATCCGCACTAATCAGGAGTATGCGCTGATGCATATAATAGAACGGCTTACCGCTAAAGATCTGACGGAGCATATGCTTGAGGATGAACTTAAAACTATTATCCGCAAACGTGATGATATCGTGGTTGACCGGTTTGACAGGATAATAGAAAGCTGTGATATTCTGGATCTTGATGACGACTGTGACGCCGCCGGTCTTTTCGACCAGCTGGTGGAACATCTGTCTCTCGGTGATGACTCTTCCAGAGAAGAAATAAAAAAGCTTCTATGGCAGCGTGAACAGGACAGTAGCACTGTTATTTCCGATGGCCTCGCAATACCGCATATTATCGTTGAGGGGCAAGGGCTTTTCGATATTGTCCTGGTGCGAAGCCGTGCCGGTATCGTTTTCCCCGATGCCAACAGTAAACCTGTGTATGCTGTTTTCTGTCTGGTGGGAACCAGGGATCAGCGCAATTTTCATCTGCAGGCGCTCTCCGCTATTGCTCAGGTGGCTATGAAATCCGAATTTATGAAAAAATGGAGAGAGGCTAAAGGCATCAGTGGATTGCGCGATATCGTGCTGCTCAGTCACCGTATGCGTGAGGGACAGTGATTTTATCCCGGAAGTTATACGGGCAGTCCTTCAGTTTTCCTTCGACAATGCCGCACCCTGACAGGCAGAATATCGGACGCCAGGGGTTTCAGGCTGTAGAGTTCGGCTGCTCAGGAAAAGCAGTTTTTTGTTTCATTGATTATCAATGTGTTTCTATGCTAATATGTATGCAGAAAACGAGGACAATCCAGTTCAATAATTTATAGTTAAACTTGGTGAGGTTATGAAATGAAATGCGAATTATGCCAGGTGAATGAAGTGACCAGGGTGATTCGGAAGAATATTGACGGTACTGAGCAGGATGTGTTTGTCTGCAATCAGTGCGCTATGCAAGAAACTTCCGGTTATACGGCAGCCGATACGACCGACTGCGCCGTGACAGACGGGGTTTCATCAAAGGTACCCAACGCAAAAGTCTTCATGGATGCAACCATCAGAATTTCCGGTGCGGCATCCGGCAGGTGCTGCCCCAAGTGCGGCTTTACTGTCAGGAACGAATCTTCTTACAGGCATCTCGGGTGTCCGGAATGTTATAAAATTTTCGGCAGAGAGATCGCCGAACGTAATTTTGCCGCCGGTTACAGCGGCAAACGCCCTCAGCCTGTCAGGAGCGGTGTTGAGATTATTTCTCTCAAAAGTAAAATAGAAGCCGCACGGCGTGAACAGCGTTTTGATGATGTTTTCCGTCTGAAACTCGCGCTTGAGGATGTTGAAAGCAGGGGACAGAGATTCCGGCGTTCTGAAGGAGAGTTGTGAGCGGGGATTTGTTCTCTGATGGCTCCGGGGTCGTTCTGTGGAGCAGGGTGAGACTTTGCCGTAATCTTGCCAATAAGCCGTTTGTCTGTCCGGACAAGGTTCAGAAACGTGCATCCTCTTCATCCGATGATTTACGGGCGATCGGTGTCCGTCAGGGGGTATATGAGGAAATCAGCGAGTCTGTGAAGGCTGTAAGACCTAAAAAAACTCTGCATCTTAAAAAAATCACCGATGTTCCTAACTGGAAAATTATTGATTTTTTTGAACGCGGTGTTTTTTCAGATTACCTGAAACAGCACCGCCGGGATAAATACCGCGGAATTATTACCGGTCCTAAAGGTTCTGTGGCCGCTCTGGTCAACGAGCAGCATCATCTCGTGCTTCAAAGTGTATGCAGCGGCTTTCAGCTGGAACGCGCCTGGAATGAGGCTGATAAACTGGATGATCTGTTCAGCTCTGAACTTGAGTTTGCCTGGAGCAGGAAGTTCGGGTATCTGCTCCCCAATTCCGAGTGCTGCGGTACCGGCCTTGACGTCATGGTCAATGTGCATATTCCCGGGCTGATACTGCTGGATGAAATATCGCAGGCAGTTTCTGCATTCGGAGCGATGGGTCTGCGTATGAATACGGAGATTTCCGATGATGTTCTCGTCGGCGGCTTTGGACAGCTGCTGCGCATTACAAACAATATGACGGTTTCTGACAGTGAAGACACGGTCTTGAGCAAAATTGAACAGGCTGTTTCAGACCTTGTCGTTCAGGAAGAACAGGCCCGTAAAAGGATTCTGAAAGACAGCTCGCTTAAAAGGCTTTTGTACAACAAAATTGCATGTGCCCTGGCTGTTCTTCAGAATTCCCTGCTAGTAAGTCGGTCGGATGCCTTCGAGCTGCTCTCCTGGCTTAAAACAGGCGCGGCTATGGGACTTGTCAGGGGAATCACTCCTGCCGGGATAGATCGTCTGCATCAGGATGTGTGGGCTTCGAACTTTCTTTCATATTTTGACGGTTCGTTCGATGAAGCCGTGGAGCATGTCAGTATAAACAGGGCTGTAGTTCTTACCGACAGACTTCGTAATGTAAAAACCACATTCGATTTTTAGCATCCCGCCGGAGTTTTATCAACAGATGATTATGAGTGACCTTCGCTTGTTTCAGTTTCGCTGACTATGAGATGTATAAAGAAGCGATTTCTGAAAGATTGATAAATTTACCGAAACCGTGTTAACTTTATCCAGCGTTACGGCTTTCCCGTTGTTGATGCAGGGATCGTATTTAGACATGGGACATTCACTTATCTAAATACGATCCCGGCGCTCACGGATCTTCAACTGTTTTCTTTTACAAAACGAAGCATGTCGTCATAACATTCGTCCAACTCTGCCTTCTGCAGGGGCGTAAGTTTTAAACGGTCGAGTTTCCATTTTTCGGTGTTGCCGGATGCAACCATGCCCTGTTCCTTCTTTTCGGCCTTGAGATAAACACGTGAAACCGTGGTTTTGAACACGCCCTGACGCTGGAGGTAGTAAAGTGAATAGCCGCGCAGACCTCCGGGGAAACCGCGTTGATCTATCAGGAGGCGGAATAGCGCGTAAGAAAGCGTCAGCTTGCCGTAACGATCGTTGTTTTCCATCTGCTTCCAGATGTATCCGAGCAGCGGAGCGTAAGCGCAACGTTCGGAGATGAGCCCTTCCGATCCGCATCGGCGGTTTTGATATAGCCACTGCCAGCCGCCCCACGCGCTGAATACCGTGTGAATAACAGGTTTGGCTGCGTTTTCCCGGATCATGTTGAGGTTTGCCTTAGATCCGCCTGACTCCTCCTTGATATATCCGTAAATATCCGGGTATTTCTCAGCGAGGTCAATCAGCATATCGACCGTTGGGGACGGGCATGTTTTGTTTACGACAGTCTGGATGATTACTGGGCGTTTCGCCACGTGCGCCAGTGCCTCGTAGTAGGCATACACATCATCAAGCGTTTTTCCTTTACTCGGCGGACGTGCGATAATCGCGATATTTGTTTGCGGGTATTTCTTTGCGATCTTCTCGACAGCTTTTGCTTCGCGGAGCATCTGCGCTGTGTCAACTCCGTTGCATCCGAAGGTCATCATGCAGTCAACGCCCTGCATTGCCTCGGCGCATGCATCATATCCCTTTTCCTTTTCATCGAAGGTCAACAGATCGACCGCGTCGTTAGACTGACACCATATCACACCGGGACATGCTCCGTCCGCAGTGAAGCGCACGCCGCGTTTGAGCGACTCATAGTCCATGCTGCCGTCTTCGTTGTAGGGCGTGGAGAGGATAGGGAAGGGCCCGCGCATACGCTTGTCGCCGCCGCCGTCCGCTCTGGCAACGGCTGTGGAGCGTTTTCCGGATTTTCCTGTTGTGCATCCCGCCAGTGTTGCGCTTGCCAGTCCCAATGATAAAAAATTCCGTCTTTTCATGTTCTTTTTTCCTTTTCTTCCGGTTCGCCTGATCGCGAAAATCAAACCTTTATTTCCCATCCGGGACGATACGATGTTTTGAGGAACGCATTCGCGGATTCGTCATTTGTAACTCTTTTGCCGTCCCAAGTAAGTTTTTTGAGTCCTGCGCGGGCTGATACGTTGCCCAGCAGTACTGTTGTTGCGAGAGGTGCGGAATAATCGAAGTCGCATCCGGCAGGACGATCCGGATTACGGACAGCACGCAGCCAATCCTGTTGATGGTCCATTCTCTTCTCGCGCGGGATTGTTTTCGGTGGACGCGGGATCTTGTGTCTGAGATTATTCGGGACGAACTGTATGCCGTTACCGTGCGGGCCGATTTTCATGATGCCCTTTTCACCCACGTACACCGTGCCGAGAGACCCCAGGTGCTGTCCGTATTTTTTCTCGAGTTCCCCGATGACAGGGGGAAGGTTCTGGTACTCGCGTTTACGGCAGATGCCTGTTCTGTTCACATGTTCTTTGTCGTACGGGATGCCGTCCTTTACGCCGTCATACCAATGAAGAGTCATTGCGTCCATTCCCTTGCGTGCGGGGAATTGCCAGCGGATAATATTGCGCCACGTCCAGCTTCCTTCCACGCCCCACTTGAGTTCGGCGGCTTCTACGCTTGAGGGATGAACCTCGCCGAGGCGAAGTGCCCAGAACACAGGGTCGAGGATGTGAGTGCCCATATTGCCTATCGCGCCGTTGCCGTATCCTATCCACGCATGCCAGTCATGCGGATGCATTCCGTTATGATCCTCGGTCGGTGCATAATAATCACACACCGGCGCGGGCCCGCACCAGGCGTCCCAGTCCATGCCTTTCGGCGGTTCGGCTTCAGGCGGACGGTACATCATGGCGTTCAGGCGGTCGTCGAAAGTCCATACGTCATGGATCTGTCCGATCGCACCGCTCTGAATGTACTCAACGAGACGGCGCATGCCCTCTTCGCTGTGGCCCTGGTTTCCGACTTGCGTCATAACGCCATACTTTTTTTGCGCTGCATGCATGAGACGCACCTCTTCTATTGTGAGGGCCATCGGTTTTTCGACATAGACGTGGAGGCCTTTTGACATCGCGAGGATTGCGGCAGGGGCGTGGTGGTGGTTGGGTGTCGCAATCGCGACGGCGTCGATTTCACTTCCCGCTTTTTCCAGCATTTCGCGGTAATCGTAAAATGCCTGAATCTTCGAAGTATCCGTTGCCGGTTTATGATGTTTCACCACAGCGCGAATTTTGTTCCAGTGACTCGGATCCGGTTCAGCCATGCATATGATTTCTTCGTCCGGGCCGCACATCTTATTCAGAATGCCGTAACGGGTGCCGAGGCCCATGCGGCCGCCGCATCCTATGAGCCCCAGTCTGATCTTATTTCGGGATGAAACCTGTTTTCCTATGGAAAACAACGGAACAGCCGCACTGCCTGCGGTCAACTTCACAAAATCACGACGTTTCATCTATACTCCTTCTTTTAAAACAGATTAACAGAAATTCTGTAATCTTTCCCGATGATTAACTCAAAACATATTCAGATTATTATGCGGTAAGAACTGAAATAAATCAATTGTGAAACTGCAGTAATGCAGTAATGTAAATTTGTTTAAGGTGTCGGCGTTTGGGATACCGGAGAAAAGTTCAGAATTGCTTCTTGTAAGCCATGCAGCAAGCCGTGCAGGCGGTTTAGTCAGCGTAGCCATGCAGCCGCCGTTTTTCAGTCATACAGCAGACAGCGGGCGTAGTGGCCGTTTGCAATTTCGGTCAGTTCGGGAACAATTTCCCTGCATTTATTCATCGCTTTGCTGCAGCGGTTGTGAAAACGGCATCCTGAGGGATAGTTTCCCGGCGACGGCACATATCCTGGAATGGCTTCGAGTCTTCTGCCCCGCGTGGCTGAAGAAGGCAGGGCACGGAGCAGAGCCTGCGAGTAGGGATGCCGGGGTGACTGGAAAAAACGTTTTGCCTCCGCTGTTTCCACAATCTGTCCGGCATACATGACGGCAATATGTGTGGCCATCTGGTAAACAACTCCCATGTCGTGGGTTATAAGCAGCAGAGCGGATTCTTTGCGGTGCAGTTCCCGCATCAGCCGCAAAACCTGGGCCTGGATTGTCACATCCAGCGCTGTGGTCGGTTCGTCGGCAATGACAAGGTCGGGTTCCAGCAGCAGAGCCATGGCTATCATGACGCGCTGCTGCATTCCTCCTGAGAGTTCATGGGGCCATGCTTTGGCTTTGACGGCAGCGTCAGGAATGCCCACCTTTTCAAGCCATTCAACAGCGATAGTGTATGATTCTTTCCTGGATACATTGCGATGCAGATGAATCAGTTCTTGCAGCTGTTCCGCGATTCTGTGCAGCGGTGAAAGTGCGGTCATGGGATCCTGGAAAATCACGCTTATTCTGTTGCCTCGGATTTTTCTTAGTTTTTCGACGGGAGTTTTCATCAGGTCAATTCCGTCGAAGAGAATCTGTCCGGATGGAATATGTGCTGGCGGTGACGGCAGGAGGCGGGGGATGCACATGCAGGCGGCGCTTTTGCCGCAGCCTGATTCACCGACCAGACCCAGCACCTGTCCCCGCTCAAGAGTGAGGCTCACATTATCAACAGCGAGTATTCGTCTGTCCTCGCTGTCGAATTCAACAGATAAATTTCTGATTTCCAAAAGCATTGCTATTCCATTCGGGACTGCTGTTTGGGATCAAAGGCGTCCCTCAGTCCCTCTCCTATTATTACAGTCAGCATAATTACGGTTACGAGAGCCAGCGACGGGAAAAGAATCAGCCACCAAGCCCAGCGGAAGAGCTGGGCCTGCTGTATGAGTTGTCCCCAGCTGGGAGTCAGGGGCGGAAGCCCGAACCCGAGAAAATCCAGAGCCGCCAGCGCACCGATGGCTCCTGCCAGTGTGAAGGGAAGCAGTGTGATCATAGGGGTAATGGCATTGGGCAGTATATGCGAGAATATGATACGTATGGATGAAAGTCCCTGACATAAGGCTGCTTCGACAAAGGTCTGTTTACGCAGCCGCAGAAATTCGGCACGCATGTAGTAGGATGTTGCCAGCCAGTTGAAGAGTCCGTAGCATATAAGCAGAAGCATAAAACTGCGACCGAGAATCGCACCTGCCAGAATCATGATATAAAGAAAAGGCATGGCGCTCCAGATTTCTGTGAGACGTTGTCCGCATATGTCGATTTTTCCGCCGAAATACCCTTGTATGGCTCCTGCGATCATACCGAGGAACATAGCCCAGACTGATAAAATAAGTCCGAACGTCATTGATATGCGCAGAGCGTAGAGTACCTGTGCGAAAACATCACGCCCGGCTGAATCAATGCCCATGATGTGTTCTTTGACAGGCGGGTACGGCCAGGCGATTTCGTTGAGGATACATGTGATATCCGCTTTACGGTCTTTCCAGTTCAGGACAGCTGCGGCGGCTTCACCGGTGAAACTTTTTTTTACCAGGCCGATGATTGTCTGCTGTTTTTCCAGGGGAATCCTGTTCCAGTCTTTTTTATCAAGCGGATAAAACATACCGGGTTTCTGCCGGAAGCGTATGTGCAGAGGAGATTCCGCCTGTTGGACTTGACGCATAGAAACACGCACTGTTTTGGGGGTGGTGCGCGCAGGCCGGAATTCCGGCATGGTCGCTTTTGCTGTAAAGCCGCTTTGTGTTTTATGTGAGATTATAGTTTCCACCCGTTCGGAATACCGGTTTGTGAATCTTTCCCTGACAGCGGTTTTAATCTCAGGGGGCACATTCCAGTGGTCGCTGAATGTGTCGTTTTGAAAATCGTAACCTTCAGGAAAAAAATGTGAACATCCTATGCATCGTACCAGCCGTTTGTCGGGAAGAAGGTTGAAAGATGCCGCGAAAAACCGGGGAACAATATGAACTGTAACGGTTTGGTAACTGCTGAGAGATTGCGAGTCTGTTGTGTCTCCGGGGCTGAAACGGACAGGCGCCCAGATAACGAAGTTTGAAGAGTTGGTGGTGAAAGCCGGTGATGATGTGAATTTTTTATAATCAACCTTCACTGTTTCACTTTCAGTACCGGTCAGCTCTTGCATCGTCGGGTTGTTCAGAAAGGGGAAAAAGGTCCTGCCTTCACAGTGCAGCAGCAGGGGGCGGCTGTTGCAGATTAATTCTGAAAAAAGGCTGATGATATATAAGCCGCACAATATACGCAGCGCCCATTTGGCGCATCTGATACGCATGAAGTTTTTCAGCCGCTTGGCGGTCAGGGGCGAAAGTTTTATCTTCGGAAATATTTTCATTAATCGCAACGGAGTTCAGAAGTCAGTTTCCGCATTACGGAACCGCATCTGCTTATTTGTTAAAATTGATTCTCGGGTCGATAATCATATAGCAGAAATCGGATATGAGATTGCCGACCAGCCGCATCACGGATGTCAGGGCAAGTAAAGCCATGAAAACCGCATAATCACGTCCGGTTAATGCCTCCCAGCTGAGTCTTCCCATTCCGGGAATTTCAAAAATATTTTCAATAATGATTGATCCGGCAAAAAGAACACTCATTATGGAACCGAAACCGGTGGCTATAGGAATGAGAGAGTTTCTCAGGGCATGTCCCCAGACTGCGCGGGTCCGTGAGGCTCCTTTGGCCAGAACAGTGCGGATATAGTCGCTGGCAATCTGATCCAGCAGAGAATTTTTCATGATGAGAGTCAGGAATGCAAAATTTCCCGCGACATAGCAGGTAACCGGTATGACCATGTGCCAGACACGGTCCGCAAGACGTACGCCCGCCGATGCGTTTTCAACAGCTTCTGATTCAAAACCTCCGAGAGGAAATATGTCCCACAGCGAATCGACTGTCCCGCAGAAAAGCATTTTCAGTACCATAGCCAGGGCAAAGGCAGGGAATGAGTAGCCTATGATTACTATCACGCTGGAAAGGGCGTCAAATTTGCTTTGATGTTTCAATGCTTTTATCAGACCGAGCGGAATGCATATCAGGTAGCTGAGAATAAAGCTGGTGATGCCGAACCACAGTGATACGGGAATCCGGGATCGTATCAGATCCCACGCTGTGCGTGTGGGATAGTCGTAGGAGTGGATTTTCATGCCCATCCTGTTGACTACCAGCCAGTTCCAGTACTGAATATGCAGGGGTTTATCAAAACCGAACTGTTTGTTGAGTTCTTCACGGTATTTTTCCGTGACCTGTGAAGATCCCGAGGCACCCATTGAGCTTTGAGCGTCTCCGACCCCTCGCATTTTCAGCATGCGCATTTCTACGGGGCCTCCGGGTAGCAGTCTTGTCAGTGCAAAACACAGAACGGTTATTCCCAGCAGAGTGGGTATGACCAGCAGCAGACGTCTTATGAGGTATGATATGCGATCCATAGAGCGAATTTTTTCCTGTGATTGTCTGGAAGTATAGCCCAAAAATCATCTGTCAGCAAGTGGAGGCTGAGGGGGGGGGGATAAAAAATAAATTGTTTAAATCGCGGTTGACATTTTTCACCGGATAAGCTATAAATATTAGCTCTCCTGCCTATAATGGGTGAAGTGTATTTATTTCAGGTGAAAGTGTCCCGGTTTTATAGCGAGACACATGATCCGGATGAACCCGAAGAAGTATTCAGAGGTGTAGATAATGGCAAAACGCGCTGCTAAATCTGAAAAAGAAGAAAAACCGAAAAAAACTGCTCAGTCTGGAAATGCAACCAGGAAGAAAGATTCAAAAAAGGCGCCGAAAAAAACATCCAGTAACAAAAAGAAGAAGACTGCATCGGCTAAGAAGACTGCATCGGCTAAGAAGACTGCACCGGCTAAGAAGACTGCACCGGACAGGAAACCTGAACCGGTGGAGAAAGCATCTGAAAATGAAAAGAAGAATGCAGAGGTTGAGATTGTAGAGGTGGAGTTTAACGATGCCGAGCTTGATGATTCTGTAATAGTGCCTATCGACAATGACGGGAAAAACACCGATGATGTTGATGTAGTTCTTGAAGCTGTGCTTGAAGAGGATGCCGAAGAGGACGAGGATGATATAGATAACGATTTGATAAAGGACAACATAGAGCATCATATTGAACAGACAGGCGTTGAGATTGATACCAAACGCCGTGATGATATCACCTTCGACGAGATTCAGGATGACGGTTACACATTGGAATATGCTTCCGGCCTTACCATGGAGGAGGAGCGTGTTGCGGCGCAGTCCGAACGAGAGGAACGCCGTGAGCGTATCAAGACTCTCATAAAAACATCGGAGGCTCAGGGGGGGTATCTCACCTATGATGATATAAACAAGGTGCTACCAAGTTCGGTTGTTAAAGATACAGACATCGAATCCTGTCTGGTTATTCTGCGGGGCATGGATATTGAAATTATCGATGCATCGGAGGTCGAAAGATTTCGTGAAGAACATGCCCAGGCTGATCAACGCAGCCGCAGTACGCGTATGGATTTCTTTGATGACCCCATTCGTATGTATCTTCATCAGATGGGACAGGTGCCTTTGCTCTCACGGGAGCAGGAAGTTGAAATCTGCAAGCGCATTGAAAAAGCTGAAAGCCGTGAACGTGATCTGTTCAATCTGTTCGGTTTTGCCCCGCGTCTTTATCTGGAGCTGATAGACAGGCTTGAAACCGGTATAGAGCGTTTTGATCGTGTTGTATCCGATAAGTTTGCCGACAGCCGTGATGCCTATATGGAGGGGGTCGGTAAGATAAAAAAAGACCTCATAAGCGCTCAGTCCAGGCTTTTAAAGGCTTATGACGGAGTGAAGGATGCCAGCCAGGGTAAAGATAAAGCCAAGCTTCGGCGACGGATAAAATCCCTTGAAAAAGCCCGTGATAATCTCGTGGCGGTTTTTCAGAGTCTGAATTTCAAACAGAAGGTTCTTGAAGGGCTCTGTACTGAGGCCAACACGAAAATTTATCGTCCCTATAAAAATCTGTTATCCGAACGCCAACGGCTTCAGAAATCGCGCCAGACTAAAAAACGTGACGCATCACTGAAAGAGATTAAAATCCGTATGGACTCCATTGAGAAGGAATTCGGTATGGAACCGGAGGAATTTCTGGAGCATTTCAAGGACTTGCGCGCCGTGCTGCGTTTGGGCCAGCGTGCTAGGACAGAGATGGTTGAGGCCAATCTACGTCTGGTTATAAGTATCGTTAAAAAGTATATGAACCGCGGTCTCTCTTTTCTGGATCTTATTCAGGAAGGAAACACGGGATTGATGAAAGCGGTGGAAAAATTTGAATATCGGCGTGGCTATAAATTCAGCACTTATGCCACCTGGTGGATACGGCAGGCCGCGACCCGGGCAATTGCTGACCAGGCTCGTACAATCCGTATCCCGGTTCACATGATTGAAACAATCAACAAGCTTCTTCGTGTTCAGAAGAAACTTGTGCAGGAACTGGGAAGGGAGCCTTTGCCGGAGGAAGCCGCCGAAGAAATGGATATTCCCGTTGACCGTGTGCGTGCTGTATATCGCATGGCTCAGCAGCCTATTTCGCTGCAAAGCCCTGTCGGTGACGGTGATGATGCGCACTTCGGGGATTTCATTGAAGATAAGAGTGCAGACAATCCTTCCGAGATGACAGCATATAGCATGCTCAAGGAACGTCTGCAGGATGTGTTGACAACGTTGACCGACCGTGAACGACAGGTGCTGGATTATCGCTTCGGCTTGACCGATGGTTATTCCCGTACACTTGAAGAGGTCGGAAAACAGTTTAATGTGACGCGTGAACGTATCCGCCAGATTGAAGCGAAGGCATTGCGTAAGCTGCGTCACCCCACACGAAAGCGCAAGCTGGAGGGTTTCCTGGAGACGCGCTGATGTAAACGAATCCGATATTCAATAACCGGGCCTGCTCAGCGTTACGGATCAACTGTATAAGGTGATCCGTTTTGCGGGGGTACACATCTTCCATGAAACGGGGAGTGTGTATAAGAAGGCACATTAAGTATTATTGGATATCTGATTATGCAGGCGGGCAATGCCCGCGTCCGGAACAGGCCCTTTCACCAACCCGATGCGTGAGACAGGGTGCAGTGCGGACCTGCAGCAGTTTCGTGTGATAACCAAAAAAGAAGAGAAGGAGGTTCTTTTGAGCCAGTGTACAATCAGCAACCCTACGTTATTGGCCGTTGTTTGCGGTGCAGCAGGATTCATTTCAGGATTCATTGTCGCAAAGTTTGCCAAGGGCGGTGCCGTCGGTAAAAATGGAGAATGCGTTGAAATATATGTCGGTAATCTCAGTTATGATATGACAGAGAGCCAGATGCGCAAGGAGTTTGAGAAATACGGCACTGTTAAATCTGCCCGTATCATCACTCACCGGTTCAATCAGCGCTCTAAAGGCTTCGGTTTTGTAGAGATGCCCAACCGCAATGAGGCCGAGGCTGCAATCAAAGCAACTAACGGCAAAGAAGTTATGGGACGTAAACTCAGAACAAATGAGGCCAAGAATAAATCCCGTGACTGATTTTCCGCTTTACCCTTTAAAAAGGCGTCCCGTCAACCGGGGCGCCTTTTTTTCGGTCTGTCTATACCGAAAAAAATGCGTGTTTTACTGATTGAAACTTCCTTTGTTTCGTGACATATTACGATTATTCATGGTATCATCAGTCCGTTTGCAAATTCATACAGGGGATCAGTTTGGCGGGAAAAACAAAAAAAATTGCAAATCATATTTCTGAAATGCAGTGGACTGTGCGGGATGAAAACGGTGGTGTCTTCGGGCCGGTGGATTTTGATACCCTCATGGAATGGGTTGAGGACGGGCGCCTGTCTCCTTTCAGTGAAATTTCCGTCGATGCCGGTGACAGCTGGGTCCAGGCTGTGAATATGGCTGAACTTGAGATGAATTGCGTGGCGCAGATTGAGTCCGGATCCTTTTACGGCCCTATTCATCACAAGGCTATGTATGACCTGGTTGACAGCGGTTCAATTCCTTCAGATGCAGTGCTTTTCAGTCGGGATGATACTGTAAACCGGAAGATTGAATCCCAGCGGCAGGAGCTTGCTGATGCTGCAGAACAGATTGCGGAATTAAAAGAGCGAAATACTGAACTCAGAAACATTTCCGACAGACTGAACTCGGATTTACAAAGCCGTATTGAAAACCTGAAAGAAAAAGAAAAAGCATTCAGCCTCAGAATCAGTAAAATGACGCTGGATCATGAAAAAGCCGTTAATGCTGTCCGTCAGGAATCTCTCCGGATTCAGCATTCCCTGCAGGAAAAGAACCGCAGCTTGCAGGAAAAGACCGATGCGTTGCAAGATGAGAACCGCAGCCTGCAGGAGCTTAACAGGCTTGTTTCCAAAGAAAAAGACAAGCTTTCAGGGAAAATCAGACAACTCGCGCGTGATAATAAAAAGGCCCATGATGATAGTGAAGCTGAACTTCAGATACGGCAAGTGCGTATAGAAGAGCTGTGTGCGGTGAAAAAGGAGCTTTTAAAGGAAATTGATGCTTTGCGCGCGTCAAACGGGAAACAGAAAGCGGAGTTCATCGCGTTTGAAAAAGAGCGCGCTTCAGCGGATTGCGACCGGAATGATAGGCGCAGGCTGCTTGTTCTGAAACAACTGTTTGCCGATGCGGCAGCTTTGCTGCGGGATGTCGATGATGATACAGATGTCGAGACTGATGAAAAATCCGACAGCCGGAATCACAATGGTCAGGGCGCATTGCTGGAATATGAGGAGGTTGACACCTGCGGGAGGCCTGTTGCTGATCCTGTTCCGGTGCATAATGACAAAAAAACTGATATTGTTACCGAATCTGAACAGAGTAATACCGTCCAGTCAGCATCTGTTATCCGTAAAAACAGAAAAAAAACCTCTAAAAAATGGCTTTTTGGAAAAGGAGAAAAAAACATCGATCACCGGGCACTTGCTGAACTTGAAGCCCAGGCCCGCAGTGAATTACAGCGTTTGTCCTTCGGTGGCGGTGATATCTCAGCCCTGTTCGATAACAATAAGTGATTTGATAATCGGTCTGTAATGGGGTAAAATGCCATCTGTTAATTCAACTTGTTAGTTTTATTTCTGCTTATGTCTGCAAAAGAAAATAAATCTTCGGAAGATCAGTGGTTTCTGCGCACCGGTCCTGATGCGGTTTTCGGTCCGGTTGAAAAAAAAGGCTTGCAGCTCTGGGCTCAACAGGCTCGCATACTGCCCGGGCATGAGGTTTCAACCGATCGTAAAAACTGGAAGTCTGTTCTCGCTGTTGATTTTCTAGACATGTGCTGGTTCATCGATGACGGCGAAGGGGATTTCAAGGGTCCGCTTAACCGCAAAGCCGCTGAAACTCTGGTGGAAAACGGTAAGTTTTCCGCAGAAGCCCGTATCCTGTCCGCCTCTGAAGCTTCAGAAAATAGTGAAAAGCCGGATACTGTGAGCGTGGAAACAGAAGAAGCAATTGAAAAAGCAGATGATTCAGCTGCTGATGATGCAGGGGAAGAAATGTTACAAATGGAAGAGGATTCCGTAAAAAATGCTTTGAATGCAGCTGATAAAGCCGCCGTACCTGACGACAGACCGGCAGACTCAGCGGAAACAGAACAAAACACAACATCTCAGGCCGGCATCAGAACGGATAAATCCGATGAAAGCGATATGCTTAAAGCCCTGAGGGAGCAGTCGCGAACGACAATTACCGAATTGAATAAAAAGGTACGGCAGCTAGAAGAAAATCTGCACAGCTCTGAGTTTGAACGAAGGCGTATGGATGCGGCAACCGTCAGCAGTGAAGTTTATCATAAACTCCGGAATGAGAGTGATGCACTCAGATGTGACCTGGCCGCAGCTCAGAAAAAAACTGAAAGTTTGCAATGCGATATTCAGGACAGGGATAACAGAATTGAAAAGTTGGAAAATCAGCTGAATAGAAAGAACGCTCTGCTGGCCGAAAATGAGCGGAAACTCAGAGCTGCTGTTCAGACCAGAGAACGGGCATTGCAGCAGTGCCGCGAAAGCGAACGATCTTTCGCGCGGCTGCTTAATGATTCGAACAAACGTGATGTTGAATATAAGGCCAGAATAGATGCCCTGAAACAAAATATTTCCCTCAGTCCTGATCAGACCGACAGATTTTACAGTGATCAGAATGCCGTTTATCAGATACTGAAACGCGAACTCGATACACTTACGAAAACCATGGACAGTGAACGAGCCTATCTTGATTCATTGAAACAGCTGGAAGCCGAAAGACTTAAAGAACTCGAAAAACGCAGACAGTCACTTCAGAACCACCTTGGTAACAGCCCGGCGGAAATGACCGGTCGTGTGCTTCGTGAACAGACATCAGATCCTAATGCGGTGCGTATGCGTTCCGAACTTGATAATCTGAAAATTGCGCATGAACGTGCTGTGCACCGCTACGAAGAGCGGGAAAGAGAGTTGACTCATAAATTGAAGATTGTGCAGACGGACTATGCAAATCTGATGAGCCGGATGCTGGAAAAAGAGCGTGAAACAGAGGCATTGCAGCAGTTGAAGGAGAAGTTTGTTTCCACAGAGAAAGAACTGACAGAGCTGCGCAGGTCTTATGAAGCTGAACGCAGACAGTTTGTCGCTGGCAACAATGCGCTGGCTGCCAGAGTTTCAGAACTTGAAGGCGGCTCTGTCGGATCAAGCCCCGGCGAAATTCAGGCTTTAGATGCCAAAGGAGTTAAACTATAAAGAATACTTAGAAGCTCAAAAAGGGAAGTTATATCCTGATGATATTCAAATAAGTATATCCTTTGATAATGCAGAGAATGTTGAAAGAGATTTAACTAGCATAC
>JAWOEI010000093.1:0-53100 GCA_046482825.1 Kiritimatiellia bacterium | reverse complement strand
CATTGCTCAGTGCGCGATTCCAGAACCGGATGTCACTTACGCTACCTTCTTCCAGGGTATAGGGCGCGTAATTTCGTGCATCTCTTTCAAAATAGATGTAGTCAGTATCCAATTTAAAGGCTCCGGTTGAATCATTTTGCGCTTCCCCCTGTTGCTCTCCGTCAAGATACAGATATGCCATGCCATCGCGTCGGACTGCAACCAGTCTATGCCACTGCCCATCCCGCGTGTTAATATTATTGGGGGAACGTCTCATAAAGCAATCCGCTTCTCCATTATTTATGAGAACGATTCTGATATCATTAGTGCCTATCAGCTCGAGATTAAGGACATTATGTTTATTATCAACGTAATTCCCAAGGAGAGTACTGCGATCCAGATCTTTGGTGCGAAAGACCGCTTCGACAGAAAAATTGGTCATTGTAAATTGTCGCAGAAGCGGTTCATCAAGAGACACTTTGAGTTTTGGAAAAGCATTAACAGCATCGAAAGCTTCATACAAGGCATATTCAGCGAGAAGATCCGTTTTTGACAGACCTTGAAATCCCGGTTTGCCGGCATCGGCAAGATTCGCAATCTCATTAGTGCTCAACGCACGCTTCCAAAAACGTACATCTCCCATTTCACCATCATACTCCCCCCAAGTTTGTTCGCGAGCATCATCTCCAAGATAATAATAGTCACCTCCGAGGCTATAGGCACCGATTGTTGATTCCTGACGTTTCAGTTCCTCGCCGTCCAGATAGAGGTAATTTGTGGAGCCGTTTACCATTCCGATTACGTGGTGCCACTTTCCATCCAAAATACCGCTTTCCAGAAGCTCGGTGCTGTTACCCGTTATATCATTCACGGTTCCCGCCGCATCCTTAAGATAGAGACGTAGAGTATTTCCCTGCAGTTGGAAATTAATGACGCCAAGGTTCTCTGAGAAAAAATTACCGGCTATGATGTCATTAGAATAGTCTCCGCTTTCGATTCGGCGAACCCAGGCCTCAATCGTAAAATCGGACTGTGGTAATGTTTGAAAAGCCCCGGTCAGGGGAATATGCCATCCGAAATCAGTGGCCTCGGCATCAAAAGGACCGTCAACATGACCAGCAGTGTCGGGAATAGGATTAGTAAATACAGCTGTATCTTCAACAATACTGGGATACATCGGATCTTGAATCCTGTCAGCCAGCCAGCCGTTGTATAATACACTGGCAGAAATTCCATTCGAGACATTAAGTTCAAAGCAGCGCTCTATCCCGTCAAGTTCGATAATCGGTATATCTTCAGTGGTGAACTCCAGCTTTCCCCCACCTGTTCCACGCTGGTAAATTGCCTGAACCTCAGATTCCGATAGCGCACGGTCCCATAATGCCAGCTCGTCAATCATACCCTTGAAAGCGCGGTTACCTCCCGGTTCGTCTTCATTCGCAAAACGATAAGCGCCTATATGCAATCCCCTCAAACGATATACTTCGAACATTTCAATGGCATTTGCTGAACCGGTCAATGCCTGTACTCCGTTTGTATATACCGACAGCCTGACTGTATTTTCTTCTAAGGAAAAGACATGCGTCAGGTGAATCCATTTCTGCAAATCTGATGAAACTTTGCCAATATACTTCTGCCCGACATAACATGCAAATTCTTCATAAGGTGGGTCATAGCCATTTTCATGCGAACAAATATAGTTATCCCGCGACTGGAAAATGCACTGGCGTGTGTCATTCGTCTGCTGCCAATACCAGAAGGAAATAGTGAAAGATCTTCCCAGATTATCCTGATGATATGGAAGGTCTATGGCACTGTGTCCATCCAGCAACATAGCGTTGCCTACAATACCAGCAGCACCATCAGCGAGCCCGACGCCGGGTTGTCCGATCAGCGTTGCTGCGTTATGAAACTTACCGGAGGTCACTCGATTTGAAAGAAGAGTGGACATATCATCAAAACTCCAATAGGCCACGGGATCATCAACATCAACCTGGGGAAAGGCTGGCAGCACCATCAGAAATAAAGTGCACAGTGTCACGACACAAGTGTTCTTCAATAGAAAAAAATATTTCTTTTTATGATTTTCATTTTCAGATTCCTTTTATTCATTATTACATCACGATAGCATACTTTGAGGATAATGCAATAAATTTTACTGGGCAATCATCCTGGCCTGAAGTGCATAATAAAACGCACGCTTTTCCAAAAGTCGGGACAAGGAACAGAGAAACGAAGGATTTCCCGGGCCCCGAAGAGCCCGAAGGGCGCTTTGGGAGAACTTCCGAAGTGACTCCCATGGGGGTCGGCCGAAAAAAAGAAGTGCTCCACAGGCCAAAAACTGGTTTTATAAAGTCATATGAAAACCAAAATACCAGGAGGCCTATGGAGCAGACAAATTGTGTCAAAAAACATCGCGGAGGTAAACACTTTGATTTGGAGGAAAGAATCCGGATTGAATCACTTGACGGCAATTTGCATCATACATCTTCCGAGGTCAAGGACCTCGGCTACAGTTCTAATGCATTTTTACTGTAGGGCGGGATCCGTGACCCCGCCGCGCAACATAATCGCAGATGCGCACCATTTTTTGAAGGCATGGTGCTCATGCTTGCAACATTTACACGGATTATGCTAATGTTAGCCCGAATTTCAGTGACAATAAGGAGATTACAGTTATGTCATGGTTTGAAAGTCCTGTTGAAAACCCGTTGCGGGTTCCATCCGAAGCGATATGGACAGTCTGCCCCAGGTGCAAAGCCTATGTGGTTAAGGAAAAATGGGAGGTAGCTTGCAAGGTATGTCCATCATGCAATTATCATGCCCGTCTTACCTGTCTTGAGCGCGTAAAACTGCTTGCGGACAAGGGAACATTCCGCGAATTCAACGCGTCGGTGGGAGTTAACGATCCTTTAAAGTTCAAAGATGCAAAGGGGACATATGCTGACAAAGCTAAATCCGCCGCTGAAAAATCAGGCATCAATGAATCAATTCTGACAGGCACCTGCAAAATTGACGGTTCGAGGATTGTGCTCGGTGTGATGGATTTCAAGTTTATGGGAGGAAGTCTCGGTAGCGGTACGGGTGAGAGGGTTCTGCTGGCAACAGAGAAAGCCATTGCGCTGAAGATTCCTCTTGTGATAGTTTCCGCATCCGGCGGTGCCCGTATGCATGAGGGGATTGTATCTCTGATGCAGATGGCTAAAACCTGCGCGGCAATCGGTAAGCTGAAAGAAGCCGGACTTCCCTATCTTTCTGTGTTGACAGATCCGACAACAGGCGGGGTATCCGCAAGTTACGCTATGGTCGGCGATCTTAACATTGCAGAACCGAAAGCTCTCATAGGTTTTGCCGGTCGTCGTGTGATTGAACAGACCATCAGACAGAAACTGCCGGATGACTTTCAGACAGCTGAATATATGATGGAACACGGTTTTATAGATCACATTGTGCCCCGCAGTGAGTTGAAAGCTTTTCTGGGTAAAGTTCTTCTCTATACCGGGTTTTAATTTCAAACAGAAAAAACAATTTACGGGTAAATCTAATGGCTAAGAAAAAAGCGACAAAAAAAATGACCACTTGGGATATTGTCCAGGAGGCCAGGCATGCAGACAGACCTCATATCGCAGCCTATATTGAAGGCATGTGTGATGATTTTACAGAACTTCACGGGGATCGTCTTTTCGGGGACGACCGCGGTCTTATAGGAGGTTTTGCCACAATAGGCGGTGAAAAGGTTGTGCTTGTGGGGCACCGCAAAGGCAAGGGTGTGGAAGAAAATATCGAAGCGAATTTCGGTATGGCCAGCCCTGAAGGCTACCGCAAGGCTATGCGGCTGATGAAGCTCGCGGAGAAATACGGGCTACCGGTCGTCTCTTTAGTGGATACTCCCGGTGCCTATCCTGGTGAAGAGGCTGAAGCACGCGGTCAGGCCGAAGCCATTGCGCATAACCTTGAATTTATGGCGCGTCTTAAAACTCCGGTTATTGTAATAGTGTGCGGTGAAGGCGGTAGCGGCGGAGCTTTGGGTATAGCTGTAGGTGACCGCGTTTTGATGATGCAGAATGCAGTTTATTCGGTTATTTCACCTGAAGGTTGCGCTTCTATCCTCTGGCGTGACGGTAAAAAAGCTCCCGAGGCGGCTGAAGCACTTAAAATTACTGCCGGGGATCTGCTTGAACTTAAAATAATAGACTCCATCATCAAAGAGCCAGCTGGCGGCGCCCATAAAAAACCATCGACAGCAATCAACTTTGTTAAAAAAGCAATTCTTGCGGAGCTCAAAACACTTAAAGCAATTGAGATAGAAGATTTGCTGGAACAGAGATATCAGAAGTTTGCGGCGATGGGACGATTCTGAATGTTCTATATGCAGCAGCCTGACGCATTACGCGCTTCTTCCTGCAGTAGCCGTTTTACATGCCACACCGTCTGATCACCTGTTTATTCTCCAAGCATAGGTTGCAGCTGGACCCTGCATTGATCATGCAGGTGTCCGTTTGTTGCTAGAAAAGCCATGCGGTGGGCGGGATACTGGCGCAATATATCGGTTCTGCCGCCGGCCTGTTCAACAATTAAGGCTCCGGCAGCCATGTCCCATGTGTAGATACCGGATTCAAAATACCCGTCAATCCTGCCTGATGCCACCATGCACATATCCAAAGCAGCGGCGCCGAGAATACGTGGACGCTGTGCCATTTCAGAAACTTTTTTCATGAAGCGGAAAGCGCGTTTGTCCAGGTCCCATTTATCCGCACCGGTTGCCAGTACCGAAAGCGAGAGATCCTGTGTGCCGGAAACATGTACAGGTCTTCCGTTGCATAGTGCCGGGCCGTCACAGGTCGCTTCAAATATCATATCCATTTCAGGTATATAAACTGATCCGGCAATGGTTTGGCCTTTAAAGCGCAGAGCTATGCTGCAGCACCACCAGGGAAGTCCGTGGAAAAAGTTGATTGTGCCGTCAATAGGATCGATAATCCACAGCCAGTCGGATTTGTCCAGCGGTTGATCACAGGTCTCTTCCCCGAGTATAGCGTGGGCGGGAAAAATATCTTTTATCACAGCTTCCGCTGTATCCTGTGCCTCGACATCCAGTTTATGTTTGACGTCGCTACGCAGGTTGGAATCAAAATCATCGCGGCGGTGCAGATTGTTCATTACATGTTCACCGGCGCGTCTCGCCGCCAGTGTGGCAACAGAGAGCATCTGCTGTGGGGGGAGAGGAAAATCTGTTTTGGTGTTCATAATGCCATATCCTGATCAGTTTTCTTTTAATCTTTCGTTTTCAATCCATCCGCGATGTCTGTCAGCTTCAATACGTGTCCAGCACTCAGTGCTTTCCAGAGGGATGACTTCAGCTGATTCCGGGAGATGCATAATGGACGGCGCATTGCGGGATGGAGCCAGGTAAACCTGCGCAGCAGTCCTGAGTAAAACCGTTTCGGCGGCTTCATAGCGTGAGGCCTTTATCATCAGAAAACCGCCTAGAGCGATGGTGAGCGCCGCGCTGACGGCTGCGGCCCATTTATTGATTTTCACGAGACTCAGGAATATGAATGATGCCGCCAGCAAGGTAAGGCAGGCAATAACAACAGGCAGGATTCGGTGAAAAACGGTGTTAACCTCTTTTGATATACTTTTTGCTCTGACAGGCGCAGCTGTGGAAGATTCAGCGGATGATATGACATCAATACGATTTGTCCGGGAAGCATTCTCGACTGCTGTAAAAGTGATTTCAAAGGGGCTGGTTGAACAGACTTCATATTGTCCGCTTTTCGGGTTGAAATAGTTGAATCGGGCTGGAGGTATGGCTACGGCATTGGTGCTTTTGGGTATATAAATCTGCTCTGTTCGGATCAGGTTTTTTTCACGTATTATTTCCTTGGGGGGATAAGACTTGAATTGATCCGCTTTTCCCGGATTCGGGGCCGGGGCATCTTCCGTAAATCCTGAGCCTGTCAATTCCAGTGAAAGCGTTATTATGTCACCCGGCCGAACTGCTGTTTTAGAAAGATTTCCCTTTAATCTGAATTGACCGACTGCACCGCTGAAATTATCCGGCCGCCCATGCTCAGGCAATTCAAGAACAGAGAGAGTAAAAGGTGAAATCCGGATTTCTCTGCGGCTGGAACTTGAAAAAGAGAAGAATCCTCTTGATTTTCGCTCCACAATATCACAACGCATTAAGGGATTGTAATTACGGGAAACTCTTTTATGACACAGCGCATCAGCCTGGAAACGCATAATATCAGCAACTTCACCGTTTTCAAGGCGTCTGGTTTTGCGTACCCTTTCCTGTTTAAGCGGCTCCAGTGTGATAAAATCAGGATCGTTGGGCAGATCCTGTATGCGGATGTTGTCGATATCCTGTCCACGTGAAAGGCTTATCTCCAGAATCAGCTTGAAAGGCTGGTTCACATATATTTTATCCGGCTGTGTATAGACCTCTGCGCTGTAAATTTCAGCAAACCCGCAAAAGGCAGAGCACTGAAGAAAAATTGTGGAAAGCAGAATTATAAAAGGGGAACGTGAATGCCGTGATGCAGATACGCCTGTTATGTGACGGAGTATTGTTCTGAGCTTCTGTTGAAAATTCAGCATTTTATGTTCTGTCTGCCGCATTTTACAGGGCCTCCTCGATTTCCGGGGCAGAAAACTCAGCGTTCTGCCAGTAGGACATATCCTGTTTTTCCTGAAAAAGGGAAAAGCAGGAAGATGTGCCTGAAAGCAGAAACATCAAAGCTCCGGTTGCAATTAAAGTTTCAGAGAAGTTCAGAAAAATGTTGAGCTCTCTTTTTTTATTTTTTTTCCGGAGAAGATAAAAGAGAAATCCAAGCCACATAACAGCCCAGCCAGCAAGGGCTGTCATAATTCTCATACGGGTGGAAAGCCTGTAGTGCCAGAAGAAGGCGGTGCGATGCCAGGGGAGCTGTGTAACGGGGAGCTTGTCCCGCCGGCAGACAGCGGCTGATATTCCCTGTGCGGTTTCAGGTGTGGTGCCTGAGTACTGTTCCGCGTGACGAAAAGCTTTCAGGGCATTTTCATAATCGCCGCCCATTGTGAGAGCGCATCCCAGGTTATTGAGCAGCGCTGGATTACAGATGTCTTTGCGGAGGAGCCGCCGATAGCCCTGCGCAGCTTGCAGATAATCTTTAGGAGATGCTGCATGCATCATCCGGGTATTGGCCTGATTCCAGATAAAGCGTTCAACAGTGTTTTCCGCAGAAGCGGTATATGCCGCAATGCAGATAAAGATAGCGGCAGGCAGAATACGAAACAAAGTATGTAAAATGCGGAATGCATAAGACAATCCATGCAAACTGTGAGTGTGCAGGTATGTTGCAGACATTTCAGATATCCTTCCTGTCAGTTGACTTCGCAGTAAGATCGTTTTCCGCTTTTCTGAGCAGATCCGCACAGCGCCGCTTCGGAAGTTCAATTTCGGCTTCAGGATGATACATGGCTTCATCCAGCTCGGTTATAAGTGAACTTATGCCTGAGCGGATTTTTTCAGATACACCTTGTGTCCTGAGAAGCTCTTCACTTTCGCGGGATGTCAGGGAATGTCCGGGGGCATTCAGACGGTCTGTGAACCATGCGCGTATTGCTTTGGAAATTTCTTCGGCGGTTGAAGCACGGCGGATTCTTTTTACCGCCCGTGAGAGGGCTCCTGTGCGTTTACTGTGAGTCGTTATCTTCCTTCTGACTCTGATCAATCCGGGGTACAGCAGTGTAGTGATAAAAAGCAGGGGGGGGAGAAAAACCAGAATCATAAGTGTCCATTTTGCGGGAAGCAATGATGCTCTGGACAGACCGTAATCCGTAAGTGTTATACCGCAGGGCAGGGGAAGCGCCTTTTTTATTTCTATTACGTCGCTGTCAGCATAATTATCGCTTCCAGCCGACACCTGCGTCGTGGACTCCGCCTGAATGGGCAGGGGACTTGTTGTAATGGTTTTATATCGGTTTTCATCCGTGTCATAGTAGGATATTTTGACAGGGGGAAACTCGAGGGTGCCGGATTTTGTAGGGCGTACCCGATAAATAAAGCGTTTGCCGTTTTCCAATGTTTCAGTTTTGACATTCTCATCATAAATTCTGAAATCCTTCGTCAGATTCTCCTGAAGATTTAAAATAGGTGTACGCATATTGGAGATGCTTATATCGCCTGCGATTTCCAGAGTAAGTGTAAGCGGATCTCCGACTTTGCAGACGGATGTGTCAAGACGGGCGTGAACAGTGATATTTTTACCTACTGAGCCGATAAATTCCTCGGGACGTCCTTCATCCGGTGGCGGTATTACACGCACAGTCACTGCCGGACCGACCGTATAGATGTCTTTCAACTCGGCCTGACGGTTTTCTTTTACATTACTGATTATTTTTCCTTTGAAGGTAACCGGTCCGAAGACGTGTTCACCTTCGCCTGTGGCTGTATAAGGAAGCGTAAGGGAGTAAACCCGGTACGGGATATTGTTGATTTTTTTCTTTTCCTGTTTCAGTCGGAAGCGCAGAGGGCGTGACTGGAAGGGATCTGAATTAAAAAAGGATCCGAAACTCATGCCTCGGCTTTTATAATCATTAATCCGGAAAGCGGGCTGACGTCCGCTCTGATCAATAAGATCACTTAATATTTCATTCAGGTCAGGACGTATCAGTGTGTCTTTTTCGTCTTTTATTTCCAGAAATCCGGCGGTTATATGAGGCAGATGGCCGGGGTGGACAGGTTCATTATGCTGGCAGTAGGGATCCGGAAGCTCCCTGACAGCAATGGAAAGCTTTATATCGAAAGGTTCTTCGACAAGTACTGATTTGGATGATGCATCAACAGAAACAATAACGTTGTTCTGCTTTTCAATTTTTTTGACGAGTACTGATGTTCCGGGATGAGAGACAGTTTTGTTATTGACGTTTATTTTGATTGAACCGGTTCGGAATACACCGGCTTTTTCCGGTTTGAGCGCATATGATAAAACACGCCCCCGGAAAACCTGTCTGGAAAACTTCCCGTTGACAATCTGTATGGAAGAGCGGCTGTTACTATGGGATCCCAGAAAAGTTATTTCAGCCGGGTCACTTGTTGAAAAATCAGGTTTCTGAATGTCTTTATCTGCTCCATTGACGGAAAGCGTTATGTTGAAACTCTCCCCGAGAAATATTTTTGCACGCGAACATTTGAGATCAAGCGAGACTTCAGCTGAAACCGGCATTGGTAAAAATGCGCTTGCAATCAGAATATATATGAGTTTTCGTAACATTTGTTTCGGTCCGGCAGTGACTGTAATTAAGGCTGAAGAAATCCAGTTTATCCTGCTACCAGTCCTTCATGTCCGGCGGCAGTGGAATTTCACGCATACGCTTTTTTTTGTCTTCTTCATGTTCTTTTTCACGTTCCATTGCTCGGCGCAGTAACTCCTGTACATCCTGCGGAGGTTGTTTTTCATCTTTCTCGCGGTTTTTCTCCTGTTTCTGCTGCTGCTGCTGCTGCTGCTGCTGCTGCTTGTTCTTCTTCTTCTGCTGCTGCTGTTGCTGTTGCTGTTTCTGTTGCTGCTGTTGCTGCTGCTGTTGTTGTTGTTGCTGCTGATTCGGATTTTTCGGCAGTTTATCGCGGATTTCAAGCAGATCTTTAAGCGCCTGCATCTGCAAAGGGCGTGCTTTATTTCCGGTTGATTTCTGATTTACAACTTCATTCTGAAGTTTAGATACATGCTCGGCTAGAAGTTCTATCTCCGCTTTGTCTTCGGCGGTGAAAGGGGGCATATTGGTGTCAGTCTGTGACTGTTTTATGTATTGATCAGCCCATTCCGGAAAGCGTTCGATAAAAATGGATGTAAGTTCTTCTGCTTCCGACTGGGAATTCCGTTTTTCAAGGTATCGGCGATTGATTTCAGTCAGTGTATTGCTCTGACAGATGATATCTTCCTCGATAAGGGCGTTCGGAGCCGCAGTCATTTTCCAGAAGTTGTAAAGCATGGGTTCAACCTGCGCGGCATCTGCTGCGGCATCCGGTACTATATCCTCCAATTCGGATGCAACTCCCTTCATGCTGTCACGTCCGAGTTCTATCTGCTCATTCAGACGGGCCTGCTGCTGCTGATTGGTTACAGCCTGGAGAAGTTTCTGCTTGAGCGGTATCCAAAGATCCGCATTGTTTTTCTGGCGTTCGGATAAGGACTCGGCTTTTTCTATAAGAGAAGGGGCGTTGTTGGTAAACAGGGTATAGGTTTCATCCATAATGGCGCGTTGTTCTTTCAGCATGCGGTTTATCAGCTGATCCGGCTGACTCTGCTTGTGTTCTTTCATCACTTCAGCAATGTGGGCATTCAGTCTGAGTTCTGAAAGAGAATCGGTTGAACGGGTCAGATTATCTTGTCTGCGTTTATCATCAGGCGCATTGCGCAGAGCGTGTTGAAAGGCTGAGGCCGCTGTTTCCATTTGTTTGAGTTTGAGCTGAGGATCTTGTGCACAGGCTTCACTTTGAGATTCTCTGTATTTTATCAATCCCAGAAGTTCCGCGGCCCTCACACCAACCGTTTTGGAATCCAGCAGCAATCTGAGAGTATCGCATGCATTGGTTGTGTCGTTTCCTTTAAAGTAGGCATATGCGGCATTGTAACGAAAAATGTCAGCATCTTTGATATCCGCGCCTCTGGCAGCGGAGATAAACCCCTCTGCCGCTTTTTTCCATTCCTCGTGTTTCAGCCAGCGCTGGGCTTTGCGAGCTCCGGTCCGCCCGGGTTTAACCTCTGTAACAGCCGGTGGTTCTGTGGACGAGGAAGATATTTTCTCAACCGGGTTTGTTCCCGCGGCAGCTGCGGGGAAAACCGCCAGTATAATAAGAAGTGACACTGCAACGGACTTGGGAACAGGCGGACGGCGTTTAAGAGCGCCGTTCAATCTGCCGCGGCTGAAACCTGCGGCAAGCAACAGAAGAAGAATCGAAGGTATGAGAAATAGCTGATAACGTTCCTGATATCGGTTTTCCTGCATCTCTCTATGCTCTTTTGATGCTATCTGTCTCAGATAACGCCGGTATATTGCACCAAGCGTCGTATGGGCTGTTCCTGCGGTTCCCAGGGGAATATAACGTCCGTTGGATGCTTTGGCTATGGTTGAAAGAGTCTTGTCCATCAGACGGGTGGTAACAGTTTTACCCTGATATTCAACACTTCCTGAATTATCTTCTGCCGGAATGACAGATCCCGCAGGATCTCCGATGCCGACTGTGAAGATGGGAACTCCGCGTTCTGCCGCTTTGTCGGCCGCTTTGAGGGCACTGTTTTCAAGGTCTTCTCCATCTGAAATAAGCAGAACAGCATTGTATTCGTCCTGAGCGTGTTCGAGAGCTTCGAGGGATTTTTCAACTGCATCGCCGAGATCTGTGGATCCGCGCGGAGCTGAATCTATGCTGATGCCGTCGAGAGCCTGGCGCAGAAAGGTGTAATCCGTGGTCAGCGGGCAGATTAGATTGGCTTTGTGACGAAATGCGAGGAGTGCGGCGCGGTCTCCATCCAACTCCTCTATGAGATCGATAATATCCGTTTTCGCTCTTTCAAGGCGGTTAGGGTGAACATCTTCCGCCAGCATGGAGCGTGAAACATCAAGAGCTATCATAAGATTGCGACCCTTTGTAAAAACAGTTTCATCTTTTCTGCCCCACTGAGGACGTGCCGCCGCAAAGAGCAGAAGCGTGAGTGCGGTAATCACCAGAATGAACTGAATCCAGAACAGAGATTCCCTGCTGGGGGGCACCAGCTTAGGCTGCAATGCAGGCGAGATGAGTTTTGAAAGTGCACGGTTTGAACGGTGATGCAACCATATCCATAAAACTCCTGTGACAGGTATTGCACTGAAAAGCAGTAAAAGCCATGGATAAACTAAACGCATTGATTATTGATCCTTTTTTTAACTGCAAATAACGCGAATGCAGATCCAACCGGTTAAAGCATTCTGCGTGTCAGATGCATATTCATAGTCAGAGCGAGTGTGGTAAGCATGGCGCCAAGCAGCAGGAACGGCACAAAATGCTCGTCATAACGTTCGTAAACATGGCGCTCGATTTCAGTTGTTTCCAGTTCGTTGATTTCTTTTAACGCGGTCTGCAAGCCTTCATTGTCGCGGACACTGAAGAAACGTCCGCCTGTTGCTGCCGCTATGTTTTTGAGCTGTGTTTCGTCGTAAGTGGCATTTGCATAGGAAATTCTTTCACGTCCGAACATGTCGCGGGTTTTGAAAGGAGTGCGATTGTTGGAGCCCACGCCGATTGAATAAACACGTATATTCATTTTTGCAGCTGCTTCGGCGGCCTGCTCTGGTGTAATAATGCCTGTGTTGGATTCCCCGTCAGATAGCAGAATGATAATACGTGTCTGAGGTTCAGCATCGACGAGTCGGGCAACGCCGGTTGAAAGACCGTCGCCGACGGCAGTCAGAGTTTCCTCTCTGTCTGTCACATTGCCTGCGTTGTCCATCATGGGTCTGGGTATTTCCACGCCCTGCAGCACATGTTTCAGTGCGCGGTGATCGGCTGTGAGAGGAGCGCGGGTTGATGCATAACCCCCGAAAGTAACGAGACCGATTAAATCGTCGGGGCGGACATCAATGAATTTAGCAAACATCTCTTTAACCACGTCAAGTCGTGTTTTTGAAAAATCATTGTTCGGGGAAAGATCAAGCGCTTCCATGGAACCGGACACATCGACAACCATTTCAATCGCAAGAGCATCTACAGACCGTGTACTTCTGGATAGGGTTGTGCGCGGTCTGGCCGCCGCGATTATCAGCAGCAGCGTGCCCAGCAGGAAAACCGCGGGCAGGCCGAAGGCTGCGGTTACGCGCCAGCCGGCGGTTCTGGTTGGCAGACGGGAGGCAGGTGCAAAAAGGATGCCTGCTCTGCGTCCGGTACGATAAAGCCGCCAGACTGCAATCAGCCAGGGGATCAACAGCAGAAGGGCAAGTGGTGTTACTAAAGTAGGCATGAGTTTAAAATAATGTTTTCAGTTTTAAAGTTGAAGATTTCCAGTTTGTGCGTATGTCGGGTATAACTTTCCTGCGTGTTTCTGATTAACTTTCTCTATCCCGGTCAGCCGCCTGAGATGAGAGTGCTTCAGCATCGGAATTTATATATCTGCGGGCGTTTTCTGTGGCTTCCCGTGCCATTCCTGCATCTGTTTCCTGTCCGGCAAATTTTACAAGGTCAGCTGATTCCAGAAAAGTTTTCAGACGATCAAGAACTTCCGGTGTAAAATCCGGATGCTTTCCGGCGGCCGCCAGAAATTCCTCAGTTGTCTGTTCAGGCGCTCTCACTTTATGGGCTCTTTCTATATAGCGCCTGACAACCATTGTCAATTCAACATAAAAATCTTTGAACAGTCCTTTATCCGGAAGGTTGCGTTCAAGGAGTCTGTCAAGTTCCGCCAGGGCGCGTTCAAGCGGTGACATCCTTAATTCTTTAACTTTTACGGAAATTCTGGTTAATCCGTATATAATAGCGGCAAGCGCAAATAACCCGGCGATAGCGGCAAATATCCATAATGTGACTGTCCTGGCTGGGGGGGCAATCCACTCGGGTTCGGGGGTTACTTCCGGTTCACCTGTCACAGGCGGGCGTTGCTCCTGCTTCGGGAAAACAACAGCTTTGGTGGCAAATGAAAATTTATGGGGTTTATCTGCTGATTTATCAGTGACGGTAACGGCAAAGGGCGCAAGCCGGTAGCGTTCGGCAGCAGGTTCAGGAGTAAGTTTCCATTGCTGTGTGATTAAAGTTTTGCCGGCGCTGTTTATCGGTTCGGAAGTAAAGTCCTCAGCCATTGAAAAACCCTGGAAACGATCCTGCAGATCGGGAAGATCCACGTGCATGGTTGTCGGGCATGCCACTTTGATTGTCAGCATCAGATCGCGCGCGGGATCTATGGTCTGCGGTTCAGCACTCAGCCGGACTGCGACATCCCCCTTGTGGAGTTCAGCGCTAAACTGGGCTTGCAGGTTTAACGTCAGAATAAGAGTTATAAGTATGTAGAATTTTCTCATGAAACAACTACCGTCTCTTTGCCCTCCGGTGAAAGAGGGCGCGTACATCATCTATGTAAGGTCTGTCTGTGAAAAGATGGATAGTGTCAATTCCGTTGCGTTTAAAAAAAAGCGACAGGTTCTCCTTTTCCTTTTCCGCGTGCAGGGCGAAATTGCGCCTCACACTTGAGGAAGACGTATCCACAAGCAGGAGTTCACCTGTTTCAGGATCCTGCATTTCCACCAGTCCGACATCAGGGATCTTCAATTCACACGGGTCTGTAATCGGACATGCGATTACATCATGTTTGCGCGCGGTAACTCTGAACTCTTTCTCATAACCTGAGTCCTGAAAATCCGAAACCAGAAAAACAACGGCTTTACGTTTCTGGATATTGTTGAGAAAACGCAGGGCTGCGGTGATGTCAGTTCCTTCCCGGGTTTCATCGGCCGCCAGTACCTCCCGCACCAGCCGCATTACCGCTGTTCTGCCTTTACGCGGAGGTATTGATTTAAGAATGCGGTCGCTGAAAAGTATAAGCCCTATCTTGTCCTGATTTCGGATGGCCGTCATGGCCAGCAGTGAGGTGATCTCTGCGGCCAGTTCCGATTTCGACCGGGTGCCGGAACCGAATATCTGAGAACCCGAAACATCGACCAGGAACATGACTGTCAGCTCTCTTTCTTCAGAAAACCGTTTTACATGCGGGTGCCCTGTACGAGCTGTTACGTTCCAGTCTATGGAGCGTATATCATCACCGGGGATATACGGACGCACCTCGTCAAACTCCACACCCTGTCCTTTGAAAACAGAGTGGTAGTCGCCGGCCAGACGGTCGTCTATCAGGTGAGCGGTAAGAATTTTAATCCTTCCGACCTGCTTCATCAGTTCTGTTGTATTTATCATCGCGTGTTTCAGTAGGGTATAGATGTTGTGGTGGCACTGACAGGATTGCTTCCTGTCCTTACGGTACGGGAATTTCGTTAAGTATGGTTGTGATTATGTCGTCAGACGTGATCTCCTCCGCTTCAGCTTCATAGGTCAGCATAATACGGTGACGCAATACATCATGCGCAATTTCTTTCACATCCTGCGGTGTTGCATAGGCACGTCCGTTAATCATGGCGTTGGCACGTGCGGCGATGTTCAGACAGAGTGTTGCGCGCGGAGAACCTCCCATCTGTATCTGTCCGGCAAGTTTCTTCAGATGCGTTCCGGTCGGTTCGCGGGTTGCGAATACGATATCCAGAATATAATCACCGACTTTTTCATCGCAGTAAACCTGACTGAGAGTTTCGCGCAGAGAGTGGACTGCATCAGCATTCAGAACTGATCTGACTTCGGAACGCTGTCCTCCAGTGAAGCGGTTCATGATGCGGCGTTCGTCTTCGCGTGACGGATGAGTGATAACGCATTTCAGCATAAAGCGGTCGACCTGTGCCTCAGGCAGAGGATATGTGCCCTCCTGTTCAATGGGATTTTGTGTAGCCATCACCAGAAAAGGTTCAGGCAGGGTATATGTGCTGTCACCGATAGTCACCTGTTTTTCCTGCATTGCCTCCAGTAGAGCACTTTGAACCTTGGCAGGTGCGCGGTTGATTTCATCTGCAAGGAGAAGATTGGTGAATACCGGCCCCTGCCTTGGTGTGAAGGTCGCATCTTTGGGGTTGTAGATCATGGTTCCTATCACATCCGCGGGCAGAAGATCGGGGGTGAAGGATATCCTTTGAAACTGCAGACCGAGAGCCTGAGCCAAAGTGCTGATAGAAGTTGTCTTTGCCAGTCCGGGCACACCTTCCAGAAGTATGTGGCCGCCTGTAATCAGCGCTATAACAAGTCTGTCGATAAGTTTTTCCTGACCGACAATGACTTTGTTCACCTCTTCACGTATGGCGTTTATGCTTTCCGCCTGTCTGGCAATCATATTTGTAGTCTGTTGAATATCCATAGTTAAATGCTTTTTATTGCAGGCGGAGCAGTCTCCGCCTTAACTTTTTGTTGAACAGTCAGACACGCCGGAAATACCGGACGTGCCTGATAAACGGAATTATTTGTTTTCCTCTTGCTCTTCTTTATTTTTAACAAGGTCGGAGCGTGTTTTCAGCATACTTTCAGCTTTGTGTGAAGGAATGACATACAGCCATTCCGATGTTTTTTCATTGAAGTTCTCGATCTTCGTCCGGGCTGCGGTATTGACGGTTTCATTGGTGCCCTGCGGGGTGAAGGAAGCTGCTATTTTCATGTATCGGTCAGAGCTGCCTTCAGTAGTGTTGCCGAGTGATGCGGTATAACTTTCGCCGTTCTTCAATGTAACTTTGTAAAACGCTCCAGTTGAAATGCCGCTTGCACTGTCACTCATGGCCGGATCACCAAGATCAGTGAATGAGAGAGAACTCAGTGCTGATTCAAGCGAATAGGATGAAGATGTGTCGAATTCTTCATTTGTATTTAATCCGGCGACCGTCCAACTGCCTTCTTTTTTCGAGAGAGTGCATACCTCATCACCTTTGATAAGGGCTATGCCGTTTACATCTGATGATGAGATATCGACAATCTCTGTATCCGTCCAGTTCTTTACATCCGGTGTAAACGAGCTGAGAGGCTCTTTCACCAGATATGCCTTTTCGTCACCTCCGGGCGCAACATAGCGTCCGTCCGGGAAAGAGCCGCCGCTGTACTGAGTCATCTGTCCTCTGGCTTTACCGAGATGTTCATCTCCGAGACGCAGCGTTGCGATGGATCTGCCTGTTTTATCCTGCATATCAAGAACAGTTGCGTCAGTCACTTTTTCAGCATCGGCTTTCTGACCGATTCTGAGTTCTTTTATTTTCAGCAGCTGTTTCCGGATGATGGGTATATCGGCCGGATAATCGAAGTGTGAAGTTATTTTCCAGCCGCTGTCACTGCTTTCCAGCTTGAGGGTCTGATCATTTTTATCTTTGAGTTCGATTTTACGTATCCTGCTCAGGTCCAGTCCCGGCAGAACCGGTTTTCCCAGACAGGAAGGCGTTTTCACTTTTCGGCTGCTGCTTGTCATATAAGCCGCCACACTCAGAACCAGAGCCGCGGCAGCAAGTCCTATCAGTTTATTTCTTTTCATTTTTTTAATCCTCATATTAATTTTTTTTGCGGCGAACTCCGTGGACAATGCCGAAAATTATTATCAGCACAGGAATCAGGACGATATTCACTGCCTTGATTGTTCTCCCGAGATCTTCGATGTCTTTATGGAGGTTTTTACGCACTTCCTTAAGCTGTTTACGGGTATCAGCTTGCTGCTCGCGGAAACGTTCCAGCTCTTTCTGCTGCTCTTCCGAAAGTATCAGGCTTTTGTTCCCGGTTTTCTGCTTCTGCAGTTCGGAGAGACGCTGCTGCGTTTCCTGCAGCGCAGCCTCGAGGCGTTCTTCCTCCGCCTGCCACTTCTTCATGGCCTTTGCTTCAAGTTTATCAACTTTAGTGAAAGGACGGGCGAAGTTTCCGCGTGAACGGACGCCTATCAGTTCTTCGTTGCCTGCAAACTGTTCAACCGTATTTGCAAAAAGCGTGAGGTTGTTGTTTATAGGCTGTGCAATACGGCCGAAAAGAGAATTCCTTGTCTGCACACAGAAACGGTCGTTAAGAAAATCCGCATCGGCAAAAACCATGACAGTGCTTGTGCCGGAACTGAGAAGATTTTCCACCTTGTTGGTAGCGGATCCCACCATGCCGTCTGTGAAAGCCGTCTTGAACTCACCCTGGATACGGGCCGCCATAACACGTTTTTTCCCGTCAGGCTTGAGTTGCGCGCGCATTGCGCTCATGCCGAACTGAGCATTCATCTGATCTATCATGCAGGAGTTGTCATCCGAGGATTCCACCATAGGCGTGAATGTGAGTTTTGAACTGGTGTTGTCCTGCAAGGCTCCTGCAAAGGGCAACATCACCTGTGAGAGTTGGGCTGTCAGCAGATCGCCATCGGCCATGTTTTCATCGGAAAGGGAGAGAAACGCGGGATTGTCTTCCACGCGTCCGTCACCGCTGTTGAGTTTAGTCGCGCAACTCAGGTCAGCCACGATTTTTGACTTGTCATACCCGATGCCCCAGGTATCAAAGAGCCTTCCGAGTGTGGAAGGGCCCGGCTGTTCGGGACCGCCCCGGCCTCCCATCATGGGGTTCTGCTGAGCGTTGCTTTCAAAATCGGCAATACTGAACGGATCGACACACGCAATCAGACGTCCACCGCGCATAATAAACTGATCAATGGCAAAAAGGGCTTCATCCGAAAGGTTTTTAGGATGAATAACGATCAGGGTTTTTATATCGTCCTCGATTGTTTCCGTATCTGCGGGGATTTCACGTACGGTGTAATCCTTGCGCAGATTCTGGAATGCCATCCAGCCTTCATCGGGCTTCTGACCTTGCTGCATCATCATGGGGTTGGGAGAGCTCCCCAGGACGCTCAGTGAACTCATTACGCCGATTACCGGTTTTTCCGGCCAGGCAACGCGTGTGATCAGCCGTGTGATATCGTACTCCAGTGTGGATTCTGTCTGCGGAGAGAATCCGGGGATAACATCCTTGTTATCGTCGCAAATTGCCGCCATACCGAAATAGACAGGTGAACCTAGCATGGATGTCTGCTGAGGCTCTATGCCGTAACGCTGTGCCCACTCCTCTGCGTCAGAATCAGGTTCTGTATCATAAGCCTCCAGTATAAGATTGCCTTTGCCGGCAATTTCATACTCTTTGAGAAGATCCTGAACCTGATTAGCATAGGTTTTGAGGGCCTGCGGCATTTCGCGGGAGCTTTTGCTGAAATAGAATTTCAGTATCACCTCGTCTTCAAGTTTTCCAAGTATCTTTTGCGTACCCTTTGAAAGGGTATAAAGTTTTTCCTCGGTGAGATCCATACGAAGCGGCAGACTGCTGATAATCATGTTAACAGCAATAATGATTACAAGCAGCAGGATAAGTCCGGCTATGCCGCCGCTGATTTTTGAAACAGATATGTGTTTTTTGTCAGACATGATTCAATTCCTTAAATTAGGGATTAAGAGGCTTTACGGCTCTCAGTGACAAAATGAGCGGCACTTAACATAAATATAACGACTCCTGCATAGTAGCTGATATCGTAAAAATCAATGACACCCCGGCGCATGGAGTCAAAATGCTGCATCAGGGAACAGGCGGCCAGACCGTCAACAATTGCGGAAGGAATTCCCCGCTTGGCAACGGAATTAATTACTGGATCAAAACCTATGATCAGCATAAACAGACAGATAGCCAGGGCAATAACAAAGCTTATCACCTGACTGCGGGATAATGCCGAGGCAAATATTCCTATTGCCACACATGCTCCTGAGAGCAGCAGTGATCCGAAATAGCCGCCGATGACGGCTCCCATATCCGGGGACCCCAGCCAGAGTGTTGTCAGCACTACCGGAAACGTCAATGCCAGCGCAATTCCGATAAAAGCCCATGCGGCCAAGAATTTACCGACCAGTGCTTCGACCAGTGTTACCGGAAGGGTAAGAAGCAGTTCAATGGTTCCTGTGCGGCGTTCTTCAGCCCAGAGCCCCATAGTCGATGCCGGTATCAGCAGGAGATACACCCACGGATGCCAGAAGAAGAAAGGGGTCAGATCAGCCTGGCGCCTTTCGTAGAACATAGTGACGCCGAATGTCAGAAATCCGATCAGAACCAGAAAAGCGACCAGAAACACATATGCCACGGGGGAGTTAAAATAAGATTTGAATTCCCGTTTAAAGATAGTACGAATATGCGCTGGATTACTCATTTACTGCCTCCTCTTCTTTCATGGTGAGTTTGCGAAAAACCATATCAAGACGTTTCTGCGGATCCTGTGAACGCAACTCTTCCGGGGTTCCGTTAGCAACAATTTTACCGTCTGAAATGATAATTGCGCGGCTGCACACAGTATCCACCTCTTCGAGGATATGAGTTGATACTATAATCACTTTGTCAGCAGCCATATCTTTGATCATTTCGTGCACGACATATTTCTGGTTGGGATCAAGCCCGTCGGTGGGCTCATCCATAATCAGCACTTCGGGATCATGCATTATCGCCTGCGCAAAACAGGTTCTTTGTCTGTAACCCTTGGAGAGGGTTTCTATCGAGCGGTTCAGAACAGACTCAAGCCGGCTTTTGGCGACAGCCGCATCGACCTTTGACTTCAGCCCTGATCCGCTGAATCCTCTGATTTTTGCAATGAAGGTCAGAAACTCTGCAACAGTCATATTCTGATAGGCCGGTGCATTCTCGGGAAGATAGCCTATACATTTTTTGGCTGCCACAGGGTCTTCGATAATATCATGTCCGCAGATAGAGACTGTACCCGATGTAGGCGGTATAAAGCCGGTAATCATACGCATGGACGTGCTTTTTCCTGCGCCGTTCGGCCCCAGGAAACCTAACACTTCACCCTTTTCAACGGAAAAGGATATACCTTTTACCGCCTGAATAGGGCCGAAGTTTTTTTTCAGGTCACTTACATTTAGCATTCTTACTTATCCTCTTTATTATTTGTTGTATAATAACCAGTGAAACTCAAACATTCAGTTTGAGAAAATAGCAAAAATATCCCTGTTCTGTCACTATAAGCGGAAAAAAAATTGTGATTGGCTGTCTCAGTAAGGTAACTCATGCTCTTTAATTTTGCGTTGTATTGTTCTGCGGGATATACCCAGCTGTTCAGCGGTAAGCGTGCGGTTGCCGTTATTTTTTTTCAGACGCTCTTCAAGTACCAGTTTTTCTATTTCATCCAGTGTGAGATCATCGAATTCCCCGATGCCGTCAGAAGCCGGTTCCTGAGTTCGTGTGTTTTTTTTTCGGATAGCGGTCTGAGGAAGATTGACGGATTCTGCTTTAAGAATGCCTTCGGGGGAAAGCAGCACAGCTGATTCAATAACATTCTTAAGCTGACGTACATTGCCCGGCCAGTCATAAGTCTCAAGCATATCGTAAAAAGATGCATCAACACGGTGAACCTGTATATTGTTGTCGGCTGTTGCAGATGCTATAAAACGGTCTGTCATCAGACGTATATCCGCGATTCTTTCGCGCAGCGGCGGTATTTGCAGGGTGACCACATTAAGACGATAGAGCAGATCCTCCCGGAAGTTCTCCTCTTCAACCATGGCTTCCAGATCTTTGTTGGTAGCCGAAACCAGACGCACATTGACACTGAAGGTCTCCCGTCCGCCAACCCGGCGCACCTCTTTCAATTCCAGCGCACGCAGGAGTTTGACCTGTACTGATTGCGGTGCGTCACCGATTTCATCGAGGAAAAGGGTGCCTCCATGTGCTCTTTCAAAGGCTCCTTTATGTGTTCCGGATGCTCCGGTGAAAGCACCCTTTTCGTGTCCGAAAAGCTCCGATTCCAGCAGGTTTTCGGCAAATGCTCCGCAGTTAACAGCTACAAACGGGCCTTCTCCCCGGATAGAATCCACATGCAGCGCTCTGGCGACAAGTTCCTTGCCGGTGCCGCTTTCACCGCGAATCAGTACGGTGGCACTTGTATCGGCAAGGGCTTCTATCTTGGCAAGAACGTTTTTCATGCCGATTGACTCGGCTATGATTGCGGTTTTAGCGTAACGTTCTTTTACCGACCTGGAAAGGCTGTCCACTTTTTTACGCAGCAATGATGTTTCATAGGCACGGCGCAGTTTTGACTGAATGTCGTCGATGTCCAGGGGTTTCGTAATGTAGTCATAGGCGCCTTCACGCATAGCCCGGACCCCTGATTCAACCGAGCTGTAGGCCGTCATTATAATGAAGGGAATGGAGCTTTTGATATGTTTAATGCGCTTCAGCACTTCAAAACCGTCGATGTCAGGTAGAACCAGATCGCTGAGTACCACGTCAGGCAGTTCATTTCTGAAAAGTTCCACGCCCTGCATCCCGTTGAGACTGCAATAGGTTTTGAATCCCGCATCTTCAGCCACGTCTTTTACAGATCGCAGGTTGTCAGGATCATCTTCAATAATTAATATTACTGGTCTGTTACTCATGTCATCTGTCTCCTGAAAGGTGGTTCTGTTGTTTGGCGGTATATAAAGGCAGTGTAATTCTGATTGCTGCGCCGGTTGTATTTCTGCTGTCAACCGCCTCGATTTTACCACCGCATCGGGTTATTGCTGTTTTTGCCAGAAAGAGTCCCAGACCCGTTCCTTCAGGTCGTCCGGAAACAAAAAGTTTGAAAACCTCTTTACGTTTTTTCTCCGGAATTCCGGGGCCTTCATCGCAGATTTCGATTATTGCTTTGGAATTTTTATGATGTGCTGATATCAGAATGCGTCCTTTTTCAGGTGAAAAATGTATTGCATTTATGATTACATTGAGCATGGCGCGTTTAATTGCAAATGCGTAGGCTGCGACAGGGGCCATTTCCCGGTCAAATTTCTTTTCGACAGTCAGTTCAGCCTGTTCGATTCTCGGCGCAAGGATTTCGATGCATTCATCGAGTGCGGACGGCAGGTCCAGAGGCCCGGACTTTTCATTGCCGGGTTTGGCAAGATACAGAAATTCAGCGAAAATCTTATCCATACGTCCCATTGCGCGGGCAATGCGTTCCGCCAGCTCATGAACACGTTCCTGACGCATCCCGTCCTTACGTTTTGTTTCTCGTTCAAGCATCTGGGCGTCTAGCCGTACGGCTGACATAGGATTTCTGAAATCATGGAGGATGCCGTTTGCCATAACACCTGAAAAGGCCAGATGTTCTTCCTGCCGGGATATTTCCTGACGTTTTTTATCACGGGCCAGGGCGATAACCAGAATCATGCCGGATAAGACAGAAGAGAGAATGAGAACTGTTAGTGAGAAATTGAATAAGGACTCTATCATCTGGTTTGCAATCGATTCTTTATCCGTGACTGCGTCGCGTGTGAATGTGGTTTCAAGGACAAGCTTGTTCTCCGGATCGCCGGAAGTGCGTCTGGAAAAAACAAACACCGGTTCCTGCTTGCCGTTGATGTCTATCGTCTCCCGCGACATGATAGTTTTATTGTCCGACAATTCTGAGCGGACGGCATTCTGTTGAGGGTAAAGCACGCCGTCCGCCTGCCGGTGAAACACCGTAAGATCTCCGTTCCGTATAGATATAGACTGAATATCTTTTCTAACAGCCAGAATCCTGTCTACAAGCGAGGAAAACTTTCTCCACTCTTCAGGCGTCGGATTGGTTGAACAGCAGTATTCTGTATGGGTCACCAGTGCTTTGAGAAGCTGGTCTCCCTGGTCAATAACTCTTTCAACCGCCTCGATATGGGTTTTTTCCTGATGATCCGATTTTAAAACAAAAAGAATATAACCAGCAAGAAAAGCGGCTGAAAAAATCACTGCAAAAAGTATGATTTCCAGCCGCAGACCTGATTTGCCACCATAAAATGTACTGCGTAATTCCATATCTCTGCCACCATTCAGCAAGCATTGTGCCATCTGTTCACAAGCCTTTGAGAGTATAACAAAGTCCTGTCTGAAATCAATATTATTGCGTCATTCTGACGCGTTTTCTGCGGCAGAGTGACACTTTATGTTCCGTGGAGTTCTGGAGTCGCGGAGAATACTGAAATCACTAAACCCTGAATTCTTAAAATAACTCTCTTTTCTGCCGCAGATTATAATGAAAAAAATGAAGTGTGTTCTGATGGCACAAGTTCTGCATAGTCCTGAGACAGACTGTGCGGCGACGGACTGTTGGGAGTTTTTACGTTGATGACAGGAAAACATTTTAAATACTCATGGATTGCGTTTGACACCCTTTTAATACTTGTGATTTTCATCCTTATGGGAACTTTTATGAGGGTTGGGAAATTACATTGGGAAAGGGAGGGGGGTGTGGGCAGGCGCAAAGGTCTTGAGATGCGGAAAAACGCAGTTGATACCTACAGGATCGGAAGAACTATAAAAACAGCTCCAGTTGCTTACGAAAGGGGTAAAGTTGCGCAGATAGCAAGAAAAATGGTTTTTTCCGAAAGTGTTGAACTTCCTCTGCGGCCTCTGATGGACATAAGGGAGCAAGATGAAACCTATGAAGTACGATTCGCTCTTCCCGGGGGTACAGAAAACGAGGATGTTGATGTAAATGTCGACGGTAATATCCTGACTCTGGTAATGAGGCATAAAAATCAGGCCTGCATACGCAGAATAAGAGTTCCCTGCGCCTACACTCAGAATGCAAGTCTGAATCACTTTATATCCAATAAGGTGCTTTATGTGGAAATAGCCACGCATGAATCAGCAGGGAAAACAGCTGGTGAACGTATCCGCATTAAGTAATTTTACGACTTTATCTACGATCCCTGTATTTACATGAGCGCTGTTGCGGGTTTATCTACGAACAGGTGACAATCCGGGTGACTTCTCAGTATAGAGGCCGGAAATTCGGGACTTATATTTTCTTTCAGTGTATTCCGAACGGCTTGGGCTTTTCTCTTTTCGGGAACTGCGGCAATGATTTTACGGCTTTTCATTATTTGTTTTAAACTCATACTGATTGCCTGTAGAGGAACACTTTCCATATCAGAGAAGGAGTTCTCACCCAACTGCTTTTCCCGGCATTCCTGATTGAGTTGTACTACAACATAGGGAGTGTCGGTTGTGAAATCAGCAGGGGGGGTGTTAAAGGCCAGATGCCCATTTTCTCCTATGCCTACACAAGCCACGTCCGCAGGATTTTTACTGATCAGATCGCTCATTCGTCTGCATTCGGCCTCGGGGTCTTCGGAATCTCCTTTGATAAAATATGTACCTTTGAGATTGCCGACACGTTCAACGAAGCGCTCTGTAAGATGTCTGCGAAAACTTGCAGGATGTGTAACATCAACCCCCATGAATTCACTTAAACCGAAAACGGTAACGCAGGACCAGTCGATTTCAGGAACACATGCCAGTACATTGATCATGTCGAGTTGGCTGGTATCCGCAGCCAGAATTACATTGGCGCAACCTTTTGAAAGAATCGCGGTTTTTATGCCTTCGGCTGCCTGACAGGCAGCGGCTGCTTCGACTTCCGACTTGTTGTCATAAACAGTTACTTTCATGAATTGCCATCTTTCATAGTGTCAGCATATTCCCTTCCTTATTTCCTTAATTAAGGATATCATACAAGAAAATCAAGCGCAAGTGCGGTTTTGAGCTGTTCCGGTTTGATAATATTGATGAGTTGATGAAAAAAATTATTGAAAACAGGGCCGGAAGTTTACTGCTGCATAAGCTTTATGCCGCCCATACAAACTCACTGCGGAACAAGTTGTCGGGATGTAATAGCTGTCAACAAACTGTTGATAAACTGAATGCAGATTGTTGATTCAATTTATGTGAGATTTCAGTGAACAGAATATATAATGTCTCCATATAAATTATGAATGAAGAGAACGTAAATATTAAAACCGCTTTAAGAACTCCTCCCAGCAGCAAAGAGGCGGAAAGGGGGGTTCTGGGCTCTATTCTGCTGGACAGTCAGAGAGTTATGGATCTGTGCGAGCAGAATCATATTGTTCCGGAAACATTTTATGATCAGCGCAACAGATTACTCTTTGATTCACTCAAAGGTATGTCGCATGCATCAAAGACTATAGATACTCTGACGGTCTGCGAGCATCTGCGTTCCATAAAGCAGCTGGATAACTGCGGTGGTGTGGGCTACATACAGTCGCTGATAGATCAGACTCCCACAGCTGCCCACTCGGAATATTATATCGGTATTATCCGGCAGAAGCATCTGCTGCGCAGAATTATTCAGTATGCGCGTGAAGCGGAATCAAGCTGTTACAGGGAAAGTGTCAGTGCTGATCTGCTGGTGGGCGAAATAGAACAGAAATTTCTCAGCATTTCCGAGCGTCAGGAAGGTACGGGGCTGAGCTGGGAGCAGGCTGTCAATAATACGATTACCCATATCGACCGTCTTTTTACGCTTGGGGCCGGGGGTGTCGCCGGGATGCCTACGGGGCTGTCTAATCTTGACAGAAAACTCAAGGGGTTACGCAACGGTGAAATGATTGTGCTTGCGGCCCGTCCGTCAATGGGTAAGACCTCGCTGGCTATGAACATAGCGGAGTGCGTTGCTTTGGGAAGAACTGTTGAAGGTCCGCCTATGAAAGGGGAACATAACCGTAAACATGGAGTGGGTGTGTTTTCACTCGAAATGTCCACAGAATCACTTGCTATGCGTATGCTCTGCGGCATGGCCAGAGTGCCGTCCTTTAAGATCGATCAGGGTATTCTCAACCCGAAAAATGTAAATATGCAGCTTAGCAGAGCGGCAAACGACTTGAAGGATGCTCCGATTTATGTGGATGATACCGGCGGCCTTGATGTAATGGATATGCGTGCACGTGCCCGCCGCATGAAGAAGCGTTATGATATTGAACTGATAGTCATCGACTATCTCCAGCTCTGCAACTACCGTGAGTTCTCCAGACAGGGCCGTCAGATTGAAACGTCGCAGATATCCGGCCAGATAAAAGCCATGGCCAAGGAGCTGAGTATTCCGGTGATAGTGCTGAGTCAGCTCAGCCGTAATCCGGAACAGCGCGGTGACAGGAGCCAGAAACCGAAACTTTCCGATCTGCGTGATTCCGGCGCCATCGAACAGGATGCCGATGTGGCACTTCTTCTGAGACGTCCCTGCAAAGCGCCGAAGGACGATGAGTTCGATGATAAAACACTTGCCATCGTCGATGTTGCCAAACATCGTAACGGGCCGACAGGTGAAGTGCGTCTGAACTTTATTGATGAGCTTACGCGTTTTGGTGACCGTAATGATACACACAGTGATACATCCGGGTTCACACCCGATGACGGATAGAACCTGAAACTGGACGGATGTCTGAGATACGTCACCTCTAACCGCAGAAATGAACTTTCTGATCTTCCGCAACACCATTGGTTTTTGTATCCGCTATTCGGTTAAAGGCCGATTTCATCTCTCTCAAAAAATCAAACAGCTGTTTGATTTTTTTGTTTACATACCTACCAGAAGGTATGTATAATCCACGACCGATAACTGATTGGAGAGTTGAAATGGCTCGCAGAACCAAAGAGGACGCTGAAAAAACACGGCTTAAGATATTGAAGGCCGCTTTGGATATTTTTTCCAAAAAAGGTTACGACAAAACAACCTTTCAGAAAATTGCCGACCGAATCAAGCTCAGTAAAGGCGCGATTTACTGGCATTTCAGCAGCAAACCGGAACTTTTGAAACAGTTGGTTGTGTATATCGTCGATGAAGCGATCGGTGATCAGCGTATTATTAATTCTCAGCCGGAAAATTTCGATGAGTTGCGCACCGGTCTCAAGGAATGGATGGCCCGTGTGATTGAGGTGCCAGCCAACCGCAAGCATATCAAAATGCTGTTGAACCTGGACTGGTCGAGGCCAGCGCTGAAGAATGTCGGTGCACAGCTTAAAATACTTGATAATTCCCTGATCAATGTGACAGCCACGGCATTCCGCTCCATGCAGGCACGCGGGGAACTGCGTCCGGGAGTGGATGTGATGAATGTCGCGTACATGATAGGGCTGACCTGGATAGGCATGCTGCATTGCCGGCTGGGTGCTGATGATATGGATTATGATGTGGATGCGGTGTTCGATTGTTTAATTGATTCGGTTGAAAAAAATATCCGGGCGCAGTGATTTCAGTCTGTCAAAAGAACCCTGCTGATCAGCAGGAAACAGTTTCAAAAAGGAAAAATTTATGACGAAGAAAAAAATACACAGTGAAGAAGGGACAAAGCGGAAGGAACATCCACTCGCCAGATTTCTTGGTGTTCTGTTTACCGCAATATGCGCATTTGTAATCGGATGGCTGGTTAAAGATATTATGCCGGATGCCGAGCAGGGTCTGCCTGCCGGTCTGCTGCCTGCTGAGGACGGTGAACCTCTGGTGAGGGTGGAACGGGCCGGACTTAAAGCGCTCAATCCTCCAGTTGATTTTATCGGCAGGGTTGAGCCTGTCAGAGATGTTGATCTCGGTGCCCGCGTTTCGGGTTATGTCACAAAAGTCAATTTCAAGGAAGGCGCATCAGTTGAGGAAGGTGATTTGCTGTTTGAAATAGACCTTGAACCTTATGAGGCTGTGGTGGCTCTGCGCAAGGCCGAGCTGGCACAGGTCGAGGCGGAGGTAGAGCGTGCTGAACGCTATCTGAAAAGACTTAATGCTTCGGATGCGCGCGGTATAACACAGGCTGATATGGACAAGGCGGAAAGCGACGTCGCCGCCGGAAGGGCCGGGGTTGTGCAGGCGCAGGCAAGTGTGCGTATGGCGGAAATCGATTTGAAGCACTGTCGCATTCATGCGCCTATTTCCGGTAAAACAGGACGTGCCGTCGCCACTGTCGGAGATTATGTTGCGCCTTCTATAGGGACACTGGTGCGTATTGTGCAGATGGATCCGATACGCGTTGTTTTTTCAATGACAGACCGCGAATATTTTGAATGGCGTGATAAAATCTCCCATGAACGCCTGTGGGATACGATGCGGCTGCGGCTCAGGCTGCCAAACGGAAAAATTCCTGATTTAAGCGGTGAACCGGATTTTGAAAACAATGAAATGTCGGGCCGTACCGCAAACCTGTCTATACGCATACGTTTCAGTAATACTGACGGTCTGCTGGTCCCCAACAGCTATGTCACTGTTATGATAGATGAAAAAGATCCGCATCCCTATCCGGTTATTTCTCAAAGCGCCCTGCATACAAATTCCGACGGTGACTTTGTGTATGTTTTGGCTGAGAGCAGCAAAGTCGTCAGACGCAAAGTTAAAACAGGTGATACTTTTAAAGGTGCTGTAGAGCTGATGGAAGGTGTCAAGGATGGAGAAAAGGTTGTTGTTGAAGGTGTTCTAAACCTTTCAGACGGTGTCAAAGTGAGGGTTGATGAGGAAATGCCGTCACATGCTGGCAGACATGAATCCGTAAGTATCACTGTAAACGACGGAGCAGCCGAAATATGATTTCCAAAGTCTTTATAGAACGTCCCCGTTTCGCGATGGTTATCTCTGTTGTGCTCTCGCTGGCCGGAGTTCTTGCGATAAAGAATCTTCCGGTCACTCAGTATCCGGAGGTGACGCCGCCTGAAATTCAGGTTCGTACCCGTTATCCCGGTGCCAATGCGCAGGAGGTTGCCCGAACTGTCGCTATTCCCATCGAGGATGAGATTAACGGTGTGGATGAAATGCTCTATATGTCGTCCACCAGTGATGATTCCGGCAACTATAATCTCACTGTGACATTTGAGGTCGGTTCAGATCGCGATATAGACATGGTCAAGGTGCAGAACCGTCTGCAGCAGGTTCTGCCGCGTCTGCCCGAGGAGATCAATGATCAGGGCGTTACTGTTGAAACCCGTTCATCAAGTATGCTTGGTTTCCTGAATATTCATTCGCCCGGCAACACGCGCCAACGACTGGAAATGAGTAATTTCGCCTATGATTACGTGCAGAATGAGGCCAAACGCATTCACGGTGTCGGCGGCGTCGATATCTACGGGCCCAAGCTCAGTATGCGTGTCTGGCTGGAGGCCGGGAGGATGGCTTCCCTGGGGCTGAGTACGGATGATGTCATTGCGGCGATACGATCTCAGAATCTGCAGGCGGCGGTCGGTAAGGTGGGGGCTGCTCCTACTGATGATACTGCACAGCGTCTGTTCGCTCTGCAGGCCACCGGAAGGCTTAATAATCCCGATGATTTCGGTGAGATTGTTGTCCGTGCCGATGAACAGACCGGCGGTGTTCTGCTTCTGAAAGATATAGGAAAAATTGAATATGGCGAGTCTAACTACGGCTACAGCGGCAACTATGACGGAGCGGATGCGGTTTCACTTGCGCTCAGTCAGACTCCCGGGACCAACGCAATTGATACGATGGACCAGCTGCAGAAGGTGCTGGCGGAACTCCGTAAACGACTGCCGCATGATATGGCGCTTTTCACGTCCTATGATGCAACCGAAGTTGTGCGCGCATCAATTAAAGAGATTGCCACGACTCTGCTCCTGACCTTTATGCTGGTGGTGATGGTCTGCTATCTCTTTCTTCAGGATTGGCGGGCCACACTTATACCCGCATTGACGATTCCAGTTTCGCTTTTAGCTACTTTTGCTGTTCTGATTGCCCTTGGATACAGTATAAACACTCTGACACTCTTCGGACTGGTGCTGGCGATAGGTTCCATTGTGGATGATGCTATTGTGGTGGTTGAGCGTGTCCAGCATCTTATGACTGAGAAAAACCTGGGGCGCAAAGATGCCACAATGCGGACAATGCAGGAAGTCAGCGGGGCTGTTATAGCCACTACTCTGGTGCTGCTCGCTATATTTGTGCCTGTAGGTTTTATTCCCGGCATAACCGGCCAGATATATCAGCAGTTCGCAGTGACCATGTCGGCTGCTATATGTTTTTCCACCGTTAACGCTTTGACTCTGAGCCCGGCGCTCTGTGCCACTGTGCTGGGTAAACCGAAACCGCATAAACGTGGTCCGTTCGCACTTTTCAACAGGAGCCTGAACCGCTGCCGTAACGGATATGTGCGGATGAGCGGTTTTCTTGTACGCCGTATCGGTCTTTCCGCTCTGTTTCTGCTGGTTTTTGCTTTGCTCTTCTGGAAAATGTTTAATATGATGCCTACCAGTTTCCTGCCGGAAGAGGATCAGGGCGTGATTTTTGCCGACGTGCGGCTACCTGAAGGTGCCTCTAAAATCCGGACCGAGGCAGTAGTGGAACAGGCATCCAGTCTTATCCGTGATGATGAAGGCATCAAGTTTGTGCTCGGAGTAACCGGTTTCGCTATGGTCAGCGGACGCGCTGAGAATTGTGCCATGCTGATTATCGGACTCGATGACTGGAGTACACGTAAGTCGCCTGATCTGCATGTCAATGCTATCATGGATCGCTGCCGGGAAAAATTTTCAACCATTGCCGATGCTGTTATCAACAGCTTCCTGCCACCGGCTATTCCAGGTCTGGGATTCAGTAACGGTTTGAATTTTCAGCTTCAGTCGCTGGCTGATTCGGACCCCATTCGTCTGGAAAAGGAGATGAACAGCCTGCTGGAAAAAATCAACGCTCTGCCGGAGGTTCTGACAGCTTTCAGTGGTTATAATGCTCAGACACCCTCGCTGCGGGTTAATATCGACCGCTTAAAAGCTGAGCTGCTTGATGTGTCTGTCAGTACAATTTTCAGTACATTGCAGAGTTATCTCGGATCACGTTATGTCAATGACGTAAATGTCGGTACACAGGTGAACCAGGTTATTATTCAGGCTGAATGGAATGCCCGTAACGATAAGGACGATATTCTCAAACTCTATGTGCAGAGCAATCGCGGAGATATGGTGCCTGTAGGTTCTCTGGTCACAATTGAACCCGTTTTCGGTCCGCGTACTGTTTCCCGTTATAACCTCTTTCCGAGTGCCGGCATTACCGTTATGCTGATGCCTGGCTCCAGTTCCGGTGAAATGATGAAAAAGATAGAAGGAGTCGCTGAGGAAATCCTTCCCGATGACTACGGTTACTCCTGGTCGGGGTTGAGTTTTCAGGAGCAGCGTGCTTCCGGTCAGACTGGCATACTGCTGGCAATGGCACTGGTGTTCGGTTACCTGTTTCTTGTGGCGCAGTATGAGAGCTGGACCATACCTCTGCCGGTGATGACCTCGGTTTCCGTGGCTACTTGCGGTGCAATGCTGGGGCTGGTGGTGATGAAGATGCCTGTGAGTATCTATGCTCAGCTGGGTTTGATTCTGCTGGTGGCCCTGGCCGGAAAAAATGCCATTCTGATTGTCGAGTTTTGTAAAACTCAACGTGAAAACGGACTTTCCGTGGTTGATGCGTCCCTGCGCGGAGCCAGTGAACGCTATCGCGCTGTACTTATGACCGCCTTCACCTTTATTCTGGGGGTGTTGCCTATGGTCTATGCAACCGGTGCCGGTGCCGAGAGTCGCAAATCCATCGGTGTGACGGTGTTGAGCGGGATGCTTTTTGCGACTTTTTTCGGTATTGCTCTTGTGCCGGGGCTGTATTCACTTTTTCAGACCTTCCGCGAAAAAATGCATGATGTCCGCGTGAAGATTATCGGAGATCATTGATAGCTGTCGGAGGTAGAGATCGGAAATCAGGAGCCGGGAATCAAATGGAATCGCATTAAATCTGATTCGCCCGGTAAAACAGAGAGGATTTACAATGAAAATATTTTATACTTTTGCAGCAATTATTTCTGCGGCCGCCATTATGCTGACCCTTGCTGGCTGCAAGGCCGTCGGTCCTGATTATGAAGGCGTTGAATGGAAGGATCTGCGTGTTGATGATCTGCTGAACCAGGAAGGAGCGGAGATCACGGCTGATGAAATTACATTATGGTGGCGTGTTTTCGATGATCCTGTGCTGACAAATCTTGTGGAAAGCGCTTTGATGAACAACCTGAAGCTGGCCGATTCCCTGGCGCAGGTGCGTGAGGCACGCGCTTTGCTTGGTGTCAGCCGCGCCGGTCTGCTGCCAGTTGTTGATTCGGCCGGTTCCTACAGTCGTTACCGCAACAGCGATAATGCTGGATTGCCGGCTGATGGCGATAACTACCGGGCCGGTTTCGACGCCAGCTGGGAAGTGGATATTTTCGGACGCAGACGACGTTCCATAGAGGCGGCCCGGGCAGACTTCGAGGCTGCATGTGCCACTTACGAGAACGTATGGGTGGTTGTCGCCGCTGAAACAGCGAATGCTTATGTGGCGTATCAGGAGTTGTGTGAGCGTCTGCATGTGGCGGAGTCCAACCTTAAGTTGCAGCAGGATACACTGGATATCCTGTCATCCCGCATGGAATCGGGGATAGGCGATGATCTTGCCGTTGAACAGGCCCGTTATAATCTGGAACAGACGAGGGCTTCTGTTCCGGAAATCCGCAGCGGAATGAAGCAGGTTGTGAACGCTCTGGCAGTTCTTACCGGCGTTATGCCCGGCGAATTCAGAATGGCCGTTGAAAGCCCGGAGAAAATGCTTTCCGTGCCGGTCAGAACCCTGACCGGAATTCCCGCTTCAGCTTTGCGTAAACGTCCGGATATACGTGCGGCGGAACGGCGTCTTGCAGCCCGCTGTGCATCCATAGGCGTTGCTGAGGCCGATCTTTATCCGACATTCGCCCTGAATGGATCCATTGGTCTGGAATCGCTCAGCAGCAGTGATTTTCTGGATACAGACAGTCGCTTCTATTCCTGGGGCCCCTCTGTTAGCTGGCCGATATTCCACGGCGGTTCGATACGCGCCAATATCGAGATACAGAAGGCTCTGCATGAGCAGGCCTTCATCAGCTATGAGTTGACGGTACTGGATGCCGTTGCTGAGCTGCGTAATAATCTCACAGCTTATGTTCATGAATATGAACGTCTTGAATCACTGCAGAAGGCGGCCGGAGCCGCCCGTAATGCTGTTGACATTGCGCAGGATCAGTATAGTCAGGGCCTTTCAGATTTTACCAATGTGCTTGATGCTCAACGTTCTCTGTTGAAATACGAGGAACTTGTGGTGATCAGCCGCGCTACTATCGCACGCAACCTCATAGGGGTTTATAAAGCACTCGGGGGCGGGTGGCGTCAGCTCCGGTAGGCGGCGGCGCGATTTCCGGAAACGTGATGGGAACTCCTGAAATCAGGGAATAACCCAAAACTGCTTTCAGCCGGAATCAAAGGGAAATGTTTCCAGATTATTTCCTCTGATATGCGTTTTTCATCGACTTTTCAGTCAGAATATTCAAATATATATGACTTTTGAGGAAATCTCTCCGCTGTTATCAGGTTAACGGTGGAGATTAGTGTTGCCGGATGTAAAAACTGATGCAGAATTATACACATGTCAAAGGCGGTGTGACCGCGTCCGCAGGCTTTGCCGCCTGCGGTGTGGAAGCCGGTGTCAGGTCCGCAGGCCGTAAAGATCTGGCGTTGATTGTGGCGGAGGAGCCCTGCCCTGTTGCCGCGGTGTACACCACAAATAAGATTGTCGCGGCGCCGGTGATTGTCTCCCGTAAGCGTACTGCATCCGGTGTGGCGCAGGCTGTTGTTATCAATAGCGGCAATGCCAATGCCTGTACAGGCGGAGAAGGACTTTCCAATGCCTGCACAATGACACGTCTGGCCGCGACGGCACTGGGTATTGAGGAAGACTGTACTTTAGTCTGTTCAACCGGGGTTATCGGAGTGGAACTTCCTATGGAGAAGGTTGCTTCCGGGATTGAAAAGGCTGCGGCGGCGCTGAGTGCCGACGGCGGACACGATGCTGCCTGTGCTATCATGACTACCGATACCGTTGAAAAAGAGTCTGCTGTCGAATTTGAGATTGACGGCAGAAAAATTGTAATAGGCGGTATGGCCAAGGGGTCCGGAATGATAGAACCGGATATGGCTACCATGCTGGCTTTTATTACCACGGATGCCGCTATAGAGACTTCCGCTCTGGATTATGCCCTCAAGCAGGCGGTGGGAATCAGTTTCAACCGTCTGGTTGTTGACGGCGACAGAAGTACAAACGATACTGTCATGGCGTTTGCTTCCGGTAAAGCCGGAAACGATATAGTGACCATTGCGCATCCTTCATTTGCTGTTTTTGTCGATGCCCTGAAATGTGTCTGCATTGAGCTCGGCAGGAAAATAGTAATGGATGGTGAGGGGGCCACCAAGTTTGTTACCGTAAGAGTGACAGGCGCTCTCTCTGATGAGGATGCCGGCATGGCGGCCCGTGCCGTTGCCCGATCGCCCCTGGTCAAAACAGCATTCTACGGAATGGATCCTAACTGGGGACGTATCATTGCGGCTGTCGGTTATTCAGGTGCTGAGGTTGAAGAACTGAAAACAGTGATAACAATAGGCAGTACGCCTGTGTTTGACTGCGGCACAGTTGCTGATCAGGCGATGCTTGAGGCCGCCTGTAATGAGATGAAGTCGCGGGTCTTTGATGTGACAGTGAATTTAAATCTGGGCGATTCTTCTGATACTGTTTATACCTGTGATTTTTCGCATGAGTATGTGAGTATCAATGCGGAATATACCACGTGAATCTGCCGAAACGAGTGCTGTACGCAGGCACGGATAAGCTTGGTGATAAGCGACGAATACTGAGAATTGAAACTGAATGCCACGCCTTAACTTGCGTAGGCGGGAGCATTGAATTTGTTATGAAACAGGCGATAAAAAAGGCGGCCGTCCTTATCGAGGCCCTGCCTTACATACAGGCTTTTAAAGGAACTGTTGTGCTGGTGAAAGTCGGCGGAAGCGTAATGGAAGTGCCCTGTAATCTGAACAGCCTTCTCAAGGATATTGCATTTATGAATGCTGTCGGTATGAAGGTGGTGCTGGTCCACGGCGGCGGCAAGGCCATTTCACGCGGCATGCTCAATGCCGGTATCGAGGCGGAATTTGTGCACGGTCTGCGAGTGACCGATGATAAAAGCATACGGGTTGTCGAGAGTGTCATCAAGGACGAGGTCAACTCGAATGTCATCAGAATACTTAAAAACAGCGGTGCAGTTGCGGAATCGGTGCATGGAGATGAAATTTTCACGGTCAGAAAAAAAACTGGCACCTGTCCTGAATCAGGCGTTGAGCTGGACTGGGGATATGTCGGGATGCCGGTTGAGGTGAATACCTCAAAAATATTTGAAATGATTGACGGAGGAGTCATTCCCGTTGTTACTCCGCTGGGTTGCTGCCCGGATGGAAAGTTGTATAACATAAATGCCGATGTTGCAGCGGCGGCCCTGGCCAAGGCGATGAAGGTAAACAAGCTTGCCTTTGTGTCTGATGTGCCGGGTCTGCTGATGGATGTGCATGATCACGCGACACTTTTAAACTCATTGCGGATCAGCTCTATTCAGAAACTCAAGGAGAATGGAGTTATTGCAGGCGGTATGCTGCCCAAAGTGGACAGTTGTGTTGAGGCGATTGAGGCCGGTGTTGGAAAAGTGCACCTTGTCGACGGTCGGATGTCGCACTCCCTTTTATTGGAAATTTTCACTAAACAAGGTGTAGGAACGGAGATAATAGCTGATGAGTAAAAGTAGCGATATTGCGGAATTGTTTAACCAGTATGTAATGAATACATATGCCCCCACGGCAACACTTACGAGCGGACAGGGGTGTAAAGTGCGCGATCCTGACGGCATGACCTATCTTGATTTCACCTCCGGGATTGCAGTTCTGAATGTGGGGCATTGTCATCCTAAGGTTGTCGATGCTATCCAGAGCCAGGCAGCGACTCTCTGCCACTGTTCCAACCTGTTCTATAACGTAAATCAGGCACTGCTGGCTCAGCGGCTTTCAAAACTCTCTCTCAACGGCAAGTGCTTTTTCGCTAATTCGGGAGCTGAAGTCAATGAGGCAATGATCAAGCTGGCGCGCCTGTGGGGTAATGAGGACGGCAGATTTGAGATTATAACAATGCGTAATTCTTTTCACGGCCGCACCCTTGCAACCGCCGCCGCTACCGGACAGTCAAAGATTCAGGATGGTTTCGACCCTCTGCCGGTAGGCTTTACCTATGCCGAGTTCAACAATCTTGAGTCCGTCAAAGAAGCTGTCAGCGATCGCACGGTTGCCGTGATGGTTGAAGCTGTCCAGGGAGAAGGCGGCATTGTTCCTGCCGATGAGGAATTTATGGTGGGAATACGCAAACTCTGCGATGAAAAGGGTCTTCTGATGCTATGTGATGAGGTGCAGTGCGGCATGGGACGTACTGGAAAATGGTTCGGCTGGCAGCACTATCCTATAAAACCCGACGCTTTTACCCTGGCTAAGTCTCTCGGAGGCGGATTTCCCATCGGTGCGCTGGTTGCCACCACTGAGCTGTCAGATAAGTTTACTCCCGGCAAACATGCTTCTACTTTCGGAGGCAACCCTTTGGGATGTGCAGCCGCCCTGGCAGTGATTGACGCCATAGAGGAAGAGGCCATGATCAGGAGCGCGGAAGAGATAGGCAGACTTTTCAAACAAGGTCTGGATGCCTATGTCGATCAGTATGAGCAGGTTCAGGCTGTTCGAGGTGTAGGATTGATGTTGGGCCTGGTGGTTGAAGGCAAGGCTAGCGAAATTGTTGACGCCTGCCGCGACATGGGGCTGCTGTGCTGTTGCGCTGGAGAGCATGTAGTGCGTTTTTTCCCTCCCTTGAATGTGAAGGAGGGTGATCTTGAAGAGGCAATGGAAATGATCAGCGATGCGCTTGATCAGCTCTTCGGCGAAGAGGAATAATATGGCATAGAGAGCATGGCACACAGCACGGTATTGCGCATTTGTTTTTTTCCGTGCGCGGGGCCCTCTGTTTTTCTGCTGATTTTTCGGAGAAAAAAATGAATTTATCAGAGTTAAAAGGATTAACCGCAGGAGTCTGTGTTTCAGGCGGTCTGGACAGCCGTACGATTTCAAAGGTTATGGTGGAGGCCGGTATTAATGTTGTTGCCTTTTCCGCTGACCTCGGACAGCCTGATGAGATTGATATAAACGATATACGGACTCGTATGGCTCCCTGCGGCGTGGATACATTCATAATTGATCTTAAAGAGCCCATGGCGGAAGCCTGTTTTGATGTGATTAAAGCGCAGGCAATGTACGATGGCGGTTACTGGAACTCAACCGGTATCGCCCGCGCTGTTACGGTGCGCGGCCTGATTGAGGAGATGAGGAAACACGGATGCTCTGTGCTTGCACACGGTGCAACAGGCCGTGGGAATGACCAGATGCGCTTTGAACGCTATACCAATGTACTCGCTCCCGAAATGCAGGTCTATGCTCCCTGGCGCGATGCCGGACTGTTGCGGAAGTTCCCGGGACGTACCGAAATGGTGGATTATCTTGCCGGATTCGGTATCGAGGCTTTTGCCGGATCAAAAAAGAAATACTCTACTGATTCAAACCTGGCGGGTCTTTCTCACGAGGCGGAGGATCTGGAAAGTATGCAGACATCCATGCTGATTGTCGAGCCGACAATGGGTGTCTGGCCAGCGGATGCGCCGGATAAGATCGAAAAATTCACGGTCCGGTTTGACAGAGGCTGTGCCGTGCAGATCAATGGTTCCGATGTCTCTCCGCTGGACGCAATGGTGCAGGCCAACGCTATCGGGGGACGCAACGGCATCGGCATGAAGCATGCACTGGAAAACCGCATCATAGGAACCAAAAGCCGCGGTGTGTATGAATCTCCCGGCATGGAATTGCTTGCAACCTGTCTGCGTTTTGTCTATCAGAGCACTATGGACAGACGTGCGACCCTTCTGTTCGGCAGCCTTTCCAGGCTTGTTGCGGATCAGATCTATGACGGACGATGGTTTGATCCCGCAACAAGAGCGGCATGCTCCGCTATAGATGTGTTTGCCGATTATGCATCAGGGACGGTTGAAGTCGGACTCTATAAAGGCAGTATCTTTTTCAATGCTCTTGCCGATTGCAAAGCATCAATTTATAACGAAGCTGATTCCTCCATGGAAGCCAGTGACGGATTAAACCCTGTCAGTTCACAGGGTTTTGCGGAAATACAGAGTGTTGAAGCCCGCATGCTGGCGGAAGCTGGCCAGATTAGAAGCAGTTAACAGTTAACAGCTGTAAAACAAGTGACGAAAAACTCAAATAAAACTTTTAATTTTTTATCTGAACTCTGATGACTGTAAAAAACTAACATCTAACCCCTTCAGCTCCCTAACCCCTAACCCCTAAACAAGCAATGTCAGATTTAAAAACAACATATCTCGGACTTGAACTTAAAAATCCGCTGGTTGTTTCCAGTTCACCCCTAACTGATTCGCCTGAAAAAGTGGAGCAGCTGGCTGAGGCCGGTGCTGCCGCAGTTGTGATCAAGTCCATCTTCGAAGAGCAGATCAGCTCTGATGTCGGGGGGATGTACGATGAGCTTGAAGGTGAAACCAGCGGTTTTGCCATGGAGTATCTGCGGGCGGATCTGCCGGCTCGCCTGGGGCCGGAAAAATATCTCAGGAATATAAAAGAGATGAAGAAGCGCGTGGATATCCCTGTTATAGCCAGTGTCAACTGCGTTAATTCATCCACCTGGGTGAATTATGCCCGGAAGATCGAAGATGCTGGCGCAGATGCCCTGGAACTGAATCTCTATCAGATGCCAGTTGATTCTTCCGTGAGTTCCAATGAAATTGAAGCCAGGCATGTGAAGATGGTTGAGCAGGTCAATGCGGCTGTAAGTCTGCCTGTTGCGGTTAAGCTAAGCCGGCATTATACAGCACTGTTTCATTTTGTGCGAGAGCTGGAAAAAGTCGGTGCGGGAGGGGTGATTCTTTTCAATCGTTTTCTGCATGCTGATATAAGTCTCGATGAAGAGTCAGTCGGTTATGCCCCTAACTACTCTACACCTTCGGTTTTTCCATCTCAGCTGCGTTGGGCCGCTGTGATGCGCGAGATTGTGAATTGTGATATAGCTGTCAGCGGAGGCATTCACTCCGGCAGCGAAATGGCCAAGGCGCTTCTTGTCGGTGCAAATGCCGGTTATGTGTGTTCCGCCATACTGAAGGACGGAAGATTAGACAGAATTAAAACGATTCTCCACGGTCTTGAAAAATGGATGGAATCTAAAAACTACTCCGATTTAGCCTCATTCCGGGGCAGACTGCGTGAAACCGATGTTGCCGACAGGCGTGGATTTGAACGCGCGCAGTACATCAAGGCCGCTACGGAACTGGAATAGGGTTACGTAAGCTGAAAGTAAATAAAATAACAGGCAATCATCCCCTACCCCTAATCCCCAATCCCTTAACCGCAACATGTTCGATGCTCACATACATCTTCAGGATTCCCGCCTGGCAGACATGATTCCCGATGTGCTTGAACGTGCTCTCGATGCTCATGTCACCGGTCTTTGCTGCTGCGGCACCTTTCCTCAGGATTGGAATGCCGTTCATGATATCTCTGAGCGGTTCAGCAACATTCAGCAGATTGTGGTTCCCGCTTTCGGTGTTCATCCGTGGTATGTCGAAATGCTCAGTGAAGGATGGATGGATCAACTCGAGAAGCTTGTCGATTCTTTGCCGGTTGCAGCAGTGGGAGAGATAGGCCTTGACGGTTTGCGTAAGGATGTTTCACGGGATGTCCAGAAAGATGTTCTCAAACAGCAGTTTGAACTTGCTGCGGTGAATCAGCGCCCTGTTATCTTGCATGGTGCCCGGGCCTGGGGAGATCTGGTCGATACCCTGAAGCCCTGCGCCGATAAGCTTCCTTCGATAATAGTGCACGGTTTTTCCGGTTCCGCTGAGATTCTTCGCAGTTTTCTGGATATGGGGGCCTATATTTCGTTCGCAGGTTCTGTATGCAACCCCAGAGCCGCAAAGGTGCGTGATGCTGTAACTCATGTTCCCGATACACAGCTTCTTATCGAAACGGATGCTCCGGATCTTTTTCCCGTTGAAGGCATTCCGGCTGCAATGGATTCGAAGAACCGCCCCCTGAATCAGCCCTGCAACCTGAAACTTGTCTGTGAGACAGTGGCCGCGCTGCGATATGTTTCTCCGGATGTTATTGCCGATATCACCGCCGCTAATGCTCGTAGTGCCTTGCTTGACTGAATATCTGTTCCGCTTTTGTTTTGCATCTAATCTCTCTGCATTGTATTATGCTGTTTTGATAATTTTTCTGATAATTCGGGAATCCGGGTTTGTGTAACTGAAAGAATTGGATGTGCTATGCGTTTATCTTCTGTTTTTATCGTGTTGTCCGGAATTTGTATTTGCGGATGCAACCTGCTTGAATTCCGTAATGTTGCAGAAGTCAGGGCTCCTGTCCGGTTGCGTGTTGAGAATCTGGAAAACCCTGTCGGTATTGATGCTGACAAACCACGCCTGAGCTGGCTTCTGGAGGCAGTGAACGGATGTCAGAACCTCAAACAGCATTCATATCAGGTGCTGGTGGCGGATTCTGCTGCTCAACTCTCTGAAGACAAGGGTAATCTATGGGACAGCGGACGTGTTGTTTCCGATCAGCAATTCAACATTGTTTATGACGGTAAACCGCTTGCCAGTTCCCGACGCTGTTTCTGGAAAGTGCGTGTCTGGACTTCCGAAGATAGCGTCGCCTCAGCCTGGAGTGACTGCAGCCGCTGGGTTACAGCTGTTATGCAACCGCAGGATTGGAAAGCTTGCTGGATTGGGCCCGATAAGCTTACGCGTCCTGATTATGATCTCAAAGGTGCTGGATGGATATGGAAGGGTAACGCTGATAAGCTTGAAAATGCGCCGAAAGGCGATTCGTTCTTTTATGCCCTGTTCGATGCGCCGGCGGATGTCAGGGAACGCGATATGATCATGGCTCTCACGGCTGATGATGAATACGATGTGCGGATCAACGGTGTCAGTGCCGCCAAGTGCTGGGGACATTTCAACGAGTGGAAGTGGATGCGTTTCATTCCGGTTGCAAAACACCTGAAACCGGGCCTCAATCATATTGCAGTCAAAGTCAGCAACCGAGAAAAAGGGCCGTCAGGACTTCTGCTGAATATCCGTGATCGTGAAATCTCGCTTGTTGATTCAGATGCCAGCTGGAAAACATCAGACAAGATCGGTAAAGAATGGTACAAAGCTTTCAGCAGGTTTGAAGGAGACGGATGGAAAGGCGTCAGGGTTGCCGGCCCCCCGGGCTGTGAACCCTGGGAGGATCTGATTCGCCGCTATGAAATTGCTTCACCTTCTTTTACAAAAAGTTTCAACGTGCCAGCGGATGTTTCTTTTGCTGTACTGCATATTACCGGACTCGGATTTTACGAGGCCTCTCTGAACGGCAAACGTATTGGTTCGAAAGTTCTCGATCCCAATCCGACCAGGTTTGACAAACGCGTGCTTTATTCCACTTATGATCTGACTGATGATCTTCAGCAGGGACAGAATTCTCTGAATGTGCTTCTCGGTCACGGTTGGTATGATATGCGTTCGGTTTCGGTCTGGAACTTTGACAATGCTCCCTGGCGCGATTTCCCGAGGATGATCGCACAGCTTGAAATCGTCGGTAAAGATGGTTCGATCCGGACAATCTGTTCCGACAACAGCTGGCGGCAGATTGCCGGACCTGTCGGTTATGACTGCATCCGCGAAGGAATGGTTGTAGGTAAAGCCCATCCCGATGCGCCTGATTTTAATAAACATAAGATTATGGCAGAAGAGGTTCCGGCACCTGCAGGAAAACTTACCGCATCAGCTCTGCCTCCGACGAAAGTGATCCATACATTGAAACCCGTAAAAGTTACAAAACTGGGTGAAGATCGCTGGATGGTTGACTTCGGTCAGAATATGGCCGGATGGGTTGATTTTAAAGTTAAAGGACAGAAAAAAGGGGATCTTATTACTCTCCTGTACGGAGAAAGAATCAATGAAGACAATTCCCTGGATAACAGGGATATCAGTGCTCATTTCCGTTATCCCGCTTCAACTGACCTTGTGAAAAACGGATTTTTCCAGAAGGATCATATTTTCTGCGACGGCCGCGATGGCTGGGTCGAATATCCCCATTTTGTCTATCACGGATTCCGCTATGTGGAGATCAACGGAATGAAAACCAGGCCCGATGCGGATAATATTGTCGCTTCCGTTGTCTGTAATGATTTTAAAAGTGCCGGGCATTTCAGATGCTCCGATGAACTTCTGAATAAACTGCAGGATGCTGCACTCTGGGCTTACCGGGGGAATTTTGTCAACGGCTATCCTACAGACTGCCCTCACCGCGAAAAGAATGGGTGGACAGGGGACGCATCTCTTGCTTCTGAGATGGCCATGTTTAACTATGATAATATCGCAGCGTATGAAAAGTGGATAGATGACCTCATGGATGAACAGCGTCCTGACGGCAACCTGCCCGGTATTGTTCCGACAAGCGGGTGGGGCTATAAGTGGGGGAATGGACCGGCCTGGGACAGCGCCCTGGTGATAATTCCGTGGATGCTCTATATCTACAAGGGTGATGTGCAGATTCTGGAAAAAACCTATGACAGTATGAAGCTCTATGTTGATTATATGACAGGCCGATCCAAAGATAATCTCGTCTATCACGGCCTGGGAGACTGGATTCCCGCGAAATCAAAGGTTCCCAATCATCTCACATCATCCGCCTACTACTATCTGGACTCAATGATTGTTTCGCGGACTGCAGAGCTGCTTGGAAAAGACGGTGATGCTGAAAAATATGCGGCGCTGGCCGGGAAAATAAAGTCAGCCTTCAATAAGAAGTACTACAAAGGCAGAGGAGTTTATTCCATCGGTACGCAGACCGCTATGGCCTGCGCCCTGCATCAGGGAATAGCCGATGCCGATAAGGTGGCTCCGGCTCGTCAGGCACTGGCCGCGAAGGTTATTGAAGACAGTTGTTTTCCTGATTTCGGTATTCTCGGTTCCAAATATGTATTCCGCGCTCTGAGCAATTCCGGTCGCAGTGATCTTGCCTATAAGATGCTTACAAAAACCGAAAAACCCTCTTTTGGAAAGTGGATAGTCAAAGATAAGGCCACAACCCTGTGGGAGGATTGGGATCAGGGGTCTTCCCGTAATCACATTATGTTCGGTGATTTTTCCGCCTGGATGTACCAGTATCTGGCTGGCATACGTTTGAGCGGCGATGTCTGCGCAGTTGCACAGAAGTCAGATCCTGCCAAAGTCGCCTTTAAAGAGTTTATTATCGCTCCTGATATCGTCAAGGGCCTTACGGATTGTTCTGCGGAACATGAATCGCCCTACGGCACAATCAGCAGCAGCTGGACTCTCAGTGACGGAGTTTTTGAACTGAATGTCGAGGTTCCTGTCAATACAACGGCAACCGTTTATCTGCCTGTCCAGCCTGGGACCGACGGCATTAAAAGCCCTGTGCCGGAAACTGAAACCGACCGTAACCGCGCTGCCTTCAGGCTCGGGTCAGGATGTTATACCTTCAGCGCTCCGGTTGTGGAATAATGAGACTGTCGCTAGCGTCGAAGCGCATGGTGTAAAAGTTAAAGGCTTGCTTTTCTTCTCTTTGCCCCATGCCTTTTATGCTGCCTGCCCTGCAGTTGCAAGCTGACTTTTTTTATGCCCGACTCCTTTCATATAGAATCCAGATTTAAACCTGCTGGCGACCAAGCGTCGGCAATCGCTACTATTGTAAATGGATTACGGCAGGGGAGCGACCGTCTGGTGCTTGAAGGTGTTACCGGATCAGGTAAAACTTTCAGTATGGCGAATATTATCGAAGCCTGGGGTAACCCCACCCTGATTCTTTCCCATAATAAAACGCTGGCGGCACAGCTCTTCGCTGAACTGAAAAGTTTTTTTCCTCAAAATGCCGTTGAGTATTTCATCAGTTATTACGACTATTATCAGCCGGAAGCGTATATTCCCCAGACGGATACCTATATCGAAAAGGATGCATCCATCAATGAGGAGATAGAACGATACCGCCTCTCCGCCACCAATTCTCTGCTAGGCCGGCGTGATGTTGTGATTGTGGCATCGGTATCCTGTATCTATGGCTTGGGTTCTCCTGAGGACTACCGTGAAATGCTTGTCGATCTTTCAACAGGAATGGAGATTGATCGTGATGTCGTTCTGGCCCGGCTGGTTCATGTACAGTACACTCGGAATGATTATGAATCGCAGCCGGGTACTTTCAGAGTGCGTGGAGATACCGTAGATGTGTTCCCTTCATACGACAAATACGGTTACCGTATATCGTTTTTCGGTGATGAAATAGATGAATTACGGCGTTTTGATCCTGTATCCGGCAAGTCAGGACCGCCTCTTTCGCGTATAGTTGTTTCACCAGCTAAACATTTTGTGATGCCGCAGGAAAAGATTGTTGCCGCACTTGACGATATTTCCGCTGAGCTGGATCAGTGTATTGCGGATTTCGAGAAATGCGGTAAGCTTGTTGAAGCGCAACGCCTCAAACAGCGGACAGAATTTGATATGGAGATGCTGCGGGAATTGGGGTACTGCAATGGTATTGAAAATTACTCCCGCCATCTGGCCGGACGCAGGCCGGGAGAGACACCCGCTTGTTTGCTGGACTACTTTGACGGCGAATTTCTTACCATCGTTGATGAATCCCATGTCACCCTGCCGCAGCTTCGCGCAATGTATAACGGAGATCAGTCTCGCAAAGGAACCTTGATTGACTACGGTTTCCGACTCCCTTCCGCCAGGGATAACCGTCCCTTGAACTTTGATGAGTTTATGCGGAAAACCGGACCTGTTATCTTTGCATCGGCCACTCCGGGTGCCTATGAGCGGGAAATCAGCGATGTTGTCGCCGAGCAGATTATACGTCCGACAGGATTGCTGGATCCCGTGGTTGAAGTGCGGCCTCTGAAAAATCAGATCGATGACCTGATGGAACAGATCCGTAAGACAGTGGAGTCCGGTGGCCGTGTGCTTGTGACAACTCTTACTAAACGTTCATCTGAAGATCTCAGTTCCTATCTGCGTGATACCGGTGTGAAAGTGGAATATCTGCACAGCGATATAGATGCCATTGAGAGGGTTGATATACTCGGACGCCTGCGAAAAGGGGAGTTCGACTGTCTGATCGGAATCAATCTGCTTCGTGAAGGTCTCGATCTACCCGAGGTTTCGTTGGTGGCTGTGCTGGATGCCGATAAAGAGGGATTTCTGCGTTCGTCAACCGCACTTATGCAGACTGCGGGCCGTGCTGCACGGCATCAGGAGGGGCGGGTTATTCTCTATGCATCTAAAATCACCGACGCTATGCGGCAGATGATAGAGATAACCGATGAAAGACGTAAACGCCAGAAGGCGTATAATACGGAGTACGGTATTGTTCCCGAAAGCGTTGTGCGCGATTTCAATGAAAACATGGCCGTCTATCGCGAAGGCAGACTCATTGAGTCATCCGTTATCGCTGAAAACGAGGAAAAGTATGACGTACACCAGACGATTGCTCAGATTGAACGTGAGATGCTTGCCGCCGCCGATGCCCTTGAATTCGAACGTGCCGCCGTACTGCGTGATGAAATCAAGGAACTGCGGCAGATGCTCAGCGTCTGATTATGCTTAGGGATGCTTAGTGTGGAAAGCAGAATGTCTTGTAAATCCTCATAGTCGCCTGCCTGTGTTCGACGGAAATGTGATTATCATTTAATGTGCAGATGACATCTCTGCGTCAGTATGCTATATTTAGAGACTCACATGAAAAATAATTCCACAGATTTTGATTTTTGGTACGCTGTTAACAATACAGAAATAGTTGTTCCGCCCAGAAAACACATTGAAACTTTCGGGAATACCATTATAAACTACCACTTAGTGTGCGGTTTAATGGATGATGCGTGTAAGGTGCGCGTGCGTGAAGGGCGTATGCAGGCTTTGCGACCGCAGATAATAACGCCTTCTACCTACGCCAATATTATGTTGGATGGCTTTGGTCAGGAGGCTCAAAAATATCTTGAATGGCTGAAAAAACATGAAGATAGCGTCCGGGTGCTGCGTTATGGTTATACTTTAAAGAAAGAAGCCTATAATGAGCAGATTATTACCGATTCGATGGATGCGGTTCTGGAGCGTGTTTCTGAAGATGTCAAAGACCATAACGATCCTTTTACCGCAGTCGTTAAAGGCGTTGATGAGCCCTGGGATGTCTGTCTGGTCAAGCTTTTCTGGAAGGTGATCGAAAGTTCCGCTGGCAGCAATATCCGTGAACTTCATGAACACCACATGTTTGAGATGAAGGACGGGATTCCCCTCGGTGTCCGCGAAGATATTGAAAAAGCCTTCTCGGCTGCACTGGAAGACCCTTCGCTTGTTAAAGCACTCGGTAAGTTTCTGCAGGAAAACGGCGTTTTCGAACAGTATCAGGATCGCTTCTTTAGACTGGTTCAGGGACACTGAAAACAATCAGTAACTGCACCTGCAGGTATAGCGTACAGGACAAGGCGCATATTGAAGAAATGAGCCCTTATCAGCAAGAAACACTTTGCAATCGTGGTATCTTCGTTCTGCATTATGCAGTTGAAGAATAAAAGACTTTTAAGCTGGAGAAATAAAGAATGACAATTACAGAGAAAATTCTCGCCAAGGAAGCCGGTCTCAGTTCAGTCAGTCCGGGGGATAATATTTGGGTCAACGCCGGTATTCTGTTGACACACGATGTCTGCGGACCAGGTACAATAGGTATTTTCAAACGTGAATTCGGTGCGGACGCCAAGGTTTTCGACAAGGAAAAGATTGTTATAATCCCGGATCATTATATCTTTACAAAGGATGAGAAAGCCCATCGAAATATTGACACTCTGACGGAGTTTGTGAAGGAACAGAATCTGCCTTACTACTATCCGCCAAAAACGGAAAAGTATTGCGGTGTGTGTCATGTGGCCCTTCCCGAGCTGGGGCATGTCCGTCCCGGTGAGACTATCTTCGGAACTGATTCCCATACCTGTACTCATGGTGCATTAGGGGCTTTTGCCACAGGTATCGGCAATACGGATGCGGGTTTCATTATGGGAACAGGCAAACTGCTTGTTAAAGTTCCTGAAACTATCCGTTTTGTTCTGGATGGCGAAATGCCTGATTACCTTTCAGCCAAGGATCTTATTTTGCACATGATAGGCGATACTGGAGTGGCCGGTGCAACCTACTGTGCTATGGAATTCACCGGTTCCGCGATTTCCTCCCTGAGTATCGATGAACGGTGTACCATCTGTAATATGGCCGTTGAAGCGGGAGCAAAAAACGGCATAATTGTTCCTGACGACAAAACCTTTGATTTTGTAAAGGCACATACCGATAAACCTTTTAAAGCTGTTTACAGTGATCCTGATGCTGAGTTCAAGGCCGAGTACCGTTATGATGTTTCCAGGCTCGAACCTGTTGTCGCAAAACCCCATCTGCCGGACAACACTTCGCTGGTACGTGAATGCAGTGATGTCAAGCCCGATCAGGTGTATATCGGTTCCTGCACAGGCGGCAAAATAGATGACCTGTATATGGCAGCTGAAATTCTGAAAGACCGTAGGGTGAAGATCAAAACCATGATTATCCCGGCTACACGTCATGTGGAAAAAGCTCTGGATGAAATTGAGATCGAAGGTGAATCGTTGCGCTCTATATTTGAATCCGCAGGCGTTGAACCGATTCAGCCGCCTTCTTGCGCGGCCTGTCTCGGAGGTCCGGAAGATACTTTCGGACGTACACATGGTAACGAGGTGGTTGTCAGTACAACTAATCGCAATTTTATCGGAAGAATGGGTTCCAAGGAATCACAGATTTATCTCGCTTCACCTTATACAGCAGCGGCTACTGCAGTCAGGGGCGTTATTACTGACGTCCGGGATCTGTAAGCGGTTTTTCAGGACAGACCATTTTTGAAGTGCGGGCGAATCCCGCATTATTTAGGAGTTTTTATTATGAACAAAGAAAGTGTTATACACGGGCCAGTTTATGTTCTTGAAGACAATATCGATACAGACCAGCTGATTCCGGCATGCTATCTCAATCTTGTGCCGACTATTCCGGATGAGTATCGTAAACTGGGTTCGTACGCATTGGCAGGCCTGCCGGATGATTTTCCGAAGTTTGCATCAAATGATGACGGTTCCACCCCTTACCCGATTGTGATCGGTGGTAAGAATTTCGGTTGCGGATCTTCCCGTGAGCATGCTCCGATTGCGCTTGGAGCCGCAGGCACCAAAGCCGTGGTGGCGGAAAGCTATGCGCGTATTTTCTTTCGCAACTCGGTCGCAACAGGTGAAATATATCCGTTGGAATCTGAAGACAGACTGTGCGAATGTTTTAAAACAGGTGATGAAGCAGAAATCGATATGGAGACTAACACCATTAAACGGATTTCCGATGGTAAAGTGTTTTCACTTAAACCTGTCGGTGCGGTGGCTCCGGTGATTTCCGCTGGCGGTATGTTTGCCTACGCCCGCGAAATAGGAATGATCAAGAGCTGAAACAACTTCTGTCGGTAACAGAACGGCGTGTGTTCAGTGTATGTAAATCTGTGAATTAACGATTATTTTTGTTTTGCCCGCCGTTGTTGCAGTAAAAAACGCTGTGTGTTTCAGAAATGGCAAAGATTGAACTTGCAGTCCGGGTGCCCTTTTTCGATGAATTTAATGGGATTTGATATCGATTATGAGTGAACGATACACCAGAGTTATAGCTGTAGCCAACCAGAAGGGGGGCGTAGGAAAAACAACTACCGTGGTAAATCTTGCTGCGGCTCTCTCTCAACTTGATAAAACGGTTCTGGTTATTGATCTTGATCCTCAGGCAAATGCGACAAGCGGCCTTGGACTGGAAAGACAGTCGGGAGTAAGCCTCTATCCAGTGCTGACAGGCATGGCTGATGTCGCTGATATCATTCAGCCTACACCTTTTGAAAATATCAACATTATTCCCGCTGAACTGGATCTTGCCGGTGCTGAAATCGAAATCGCCCGCGAGGAGAACCATCTGTCTGTTGTCCGCCGTGTAATCGACCGTGTTCTGACCGCAGGAGTTTTTGATTATGTGCTGATGGACTGTCCTCCTTCAATCGGTATTCTGATGACTTCATCGCTGGCTGCTGCTGATAGCATTATTGTTACAATGCAGTGCGAGTACTATGCTATGGAAGGCCTCAGTGTGATCAGTCATCTGATAGACCAGCTGCGTGAAAGCGGTGTCAATCCCGACCTTGCTATGGAGGGTATCGTGATGACGATGTTTGACGCGCGCACACGACTTGCCGCTGATGTTGTGGCAGAAGTGCGTGAACATTTCGGCGATCTGGTTTATGATACTATCATTCCCCGCAGTGTCCGTATCAGCGAGGCGCCGAGTTTCGGAGAGCCTGTCATTTTCTTTGCTCCGTCCAGCAGCGGTTCACAGGCCTATAAGGTGTTGGCAGAGGAATTTATCGAACGGCATTGATCAGTTTAGTTGCACTTTGCGGAATATGGAAAGAAGGATGTGGAAAGCCGGGTTTTACAGCTTTACCAATGCTCTGATCACTTCTCCGGCTGTGATGAGTCCCGCAACCGGGGGCACATAAGATATGCTTGCCGGTGTACCGTCTCGTTTTAACGGTTTTTCGGTTGAATATATGACTCTGAGCGATTTAACTTCCCGCTTTTTCAGTTCTTTTCTCATCACTTTGCATAACGGGCATACAGATGTCTCATAAATATCAGCCGTTTTAAAGGAGCATGGATCCATTTTATTACCTGTCCCCATGCAACTGATGAGCGGGATGCTGTTTTCAGCACAGCGCACTGCCAGTTCCACCTTTGCTGCAACGGTATCTACTGCATCAATTACGTAACTGAACCCGCTGAGATCGAAATCCGCGCTGTTTTCCGGCAGGTAGAATTCCAGACGCGATATGACTTCTGCCTCGGGATTGATCTTGTTGATGCGTTCAGCCATGACTCGTGCTTTCGGCTGTCCGATTGTAGAAACTAATGCAGGAATCTGACGGTTGATGTTGTCTGCGGCAACCGTGTCGCTGTCTATCAGTGTAAGATGTCCTATACCCCCTCTGGCCAGTGCTTCGGCTGCGTATGATCCGACCCCTCCGATGCCGAACACAGCCACGCTGGAGTCCGCCAGTTTACGCAATGCTTCAGAACCTATCAAAGCTTCAGTGCGCTTAAAAATGTTGTTCTGGTGCTGCATTTGATATTCCATATTCAGCATTCCGCAGATCTGCGGATAAGTCTGCTCTGCCTCACATAGCTGGCTCTGCGTCTTTAATTTCCGCTTCCTCTTTCAGAAGACGTTCTTCTTCAAGTGCCAGCTCTTTTTCCAGTGCCGCTTCTTCGGCTATGGCTTCCGCGCGTTTTTTTATCTCTTTTGATGCCACATCACGCGCCAGTTTCTCAAGTTGCTGACGTTGTGACTCTTCGGCTTTCTTTCTGGCGGCAGCCTCTTTCAACTTACGCTCTCTTAGACGCTCCATATATGAACGTATGTTTTTATTGCTTTTCTGCATTGTTTTAAGTCTGTCCCTTATGGAATCAGTCGAATCTCTGGTTTTGGTCACAGCTGTTGCCGGAGTTTGCCCGGGCGTTGTTTTTCTTTTTGCCCGCGCAGCTGCGGACGGAAGACTCGCGGTTTGTGTCTTTTTCTTCTGTTCTTCCTGCTGTATCAGACCTTTGCCGAGTTTAAGAGTAAGGTTTATTCCGTTTTTACTCAGCTCTGCGATCTCTTTGTCGTAATCGGCATTGAGCAGTTTCCAGCCGCCGCTTTCATCCCCGACAACCAGGTAATAGTTAATCGGCGGTTTGCTTGAAAGATCAGTGAATCCGATCGCTATTTCGCCCTGCGGTGTGATGTTCACTGCGGACATGTTGATCTTGCGTGCCAGTTTCTGCTGTTCCATCTTTATCCTGGCCGCTTCTTTGTCAGCTTCGGGATCAGCGGCTTGTTCAAGGTCTTCCGGGGCTTTGCCGAAAGGCATTCTCTCAAGTATAGGCTGGTAATGTGTAAATGGGGGAGGTGCAAAATGCTCTGTCTGAGAGGCGTAAAGCAAACCTGCAGAAAACAGCCCCGTTGTGATAGCGTAAATTTGTGTTAGTTGTCTGCTGTTCATTGGCTTGAGCATAGCATATTCGCATGTTTTTGCGTAGAATAATTCCCGAAAATCGCATTTCTTATCCAGTGTAATGCCTATGCGAAAGTTTATTAAACTCCCGTAAAAAAAGGGCGATGACTCTTTCCTGGGAGCATCTGCGAATTGGTGCAAATCGTCAAATTTACGGTAATTTGCATCATACATCTTCCGAGGTCAAGGACCTCGGCTACAGTTCTAATGCATTTTTACTGTAAGGCGGGGTCCGTGCATGTCACGCCGTAGTGCCGCTTGCGGTACGAAGGATGGACCCCGCCGTGCACCGATTCGCAGATGCGCCCCTCTTTCCTTGCCGTTTGACATTCATCTACCTATTTACTAAAATAAAATTCGATAGTTAAAATTGGTGCGAAAGGTTGTTATGTGTTCAATTAGAGCAGGAATTCCGTTTTTTACTTTGATGATGTCTGTACAATTTCTGTATGCCGCTTCTTTCGAGCTGGTGAGTTGGCAATCAATTGGTCGGCTGCTTGCAGGATCGATTGGGTGCTGCGAAAATTCTCTTCCAATCGCACCACATGGACGCTTGAAAAATCCCGTTCAAATTCCAAAATGTTGCGAATGGTCGCGCCTCGCCAACCATAGATCGACTGGTCGGGATCGCCGGTCACCGACAGGTTGGGGTAATCAACCGAGAGGGATCTTACAATGGCGTACTGGGCCAGGTTCGTGTCCTGATACTCGTCCACCATGATGTAGCGGAACCGCTTGTCCAGCGTCCGACGCAACTGGGGATTGTCCCGCAACAGGACGGCCACGTGCATCAAAAGATCGTCGAAATCAACCGAGTTGGCGCCCAACAGCAGGCGTTGGTAATGCGGATAGACGCGATCCACCAACGTGCCGATCGCATCGCCCGGCGCCGGCTCGTATTGCTCCGGCGTGATTAAGTCGTTCTTGGCCCAACTGATCGCGCCCGCGATGCGACGCGGCGTGTCGTGGACCAACTCCACGCCAGCCTCTTCAATCGCCTCGCGCAACACCTTCATGCTGGCTTCCACGTCGAGAATCGAATAGTTCTCTTGCAGCCCCACCAGCGAAGCATGGTGGCGTAACTGTTGAGCACAAAAGCGGTGAAACGTCCCAATCCACACGTGCCGATCGGGACACAGCGCGTCCACGCGCTGCCGCATTTCATCCGCCGCTTTATTCGTGAACGTCAGGGCCACGATGCAATAATCGGGAATTTCCTTGAGCAACATATACGCGATACGGTGCGTGACCACTCGCGTCTTGCCGCTCCCCGGCCCCGCTATGATTTGTTGTGGCCCCTCAATGTGCTCGATCGCCTCGCGTTGAGATGGGGTGAGGGACGCCAAGATGTCTTCCGGGCCGCAAGATTGCCACTCCGGCGCGATGAACGAGTTTGTTTTCATGGATGTCCGTATCAACCCGAGGTTGCCCGACCGCCAAGGCCGCTTTACCCCAAAAAAGTCATGTCCGTTTGGCCGTCCGCGGCAGCGTAGCGGGGCCGCAAACGGGCTCCGGTCGGGCGGGTTGCCTCCTGGAAAGGGGCTCGTCTTACGGTGCTCCCACCGCCC
>JAWOEI010000058.1:0-21610 GCA_046482825.1 Kiritimatiellia bacterium | reverse complement strand
ATCTCGAAATCGACCGCGAGAACGCGACGGTCGTTCGTGGGACACGGGTCGACGAAACGGCCTACAGCGACAAGCGCGAGAATCTCCACCTTGGGATGATCTCGCTGGATACCAGCGGTGCATATCACCCAACTGTTCAATACATGAAAAACCATTTGCATATCACAGAGGCTCAGTTTGGTTCCCTGCCTGTCGGCAGACAGGCGGCTCCGCTGGTTTAAAACTGTAGCCGAGGTCCTTGACCTCGGAAGATGTATGATGCAAATTGCCGTAAATTTGACGATTTGCACCAATTCGCAGAGGCGCCGGTAATCGGGCAGAATCGTGACATGGTTTCAGATTATGAATGTTCGTGAACATCACCTCACAAGACGCATGATGGAATTGAGACGTTTATCCGTCAGAACACCTCTTATCTGCGGAATATGATTATTGAAAAGCATTGGTTCCCGCTTACCGCTTTTATAGAGATAGACCTTATCGCCTTTAACTTCAATGCGTCCGATATTTTTGCGGGCAGCTGTAACGCGCAGCTCTCCCAGTTTAAAGAGCCTTTTTGCAGCGTCAGGCGCCCGGCCGTAACGATCCTCAATCTCACGCAGCAAACTGCGTACCTCTTTGACCTGAACAGCTTCAGCCAGGCGTTTATGCAGCTTCATACGGTGGGACTCATCCTCCACATAATCGTAAGGCAGACAAGCAGACCGATAAGAATCAACCAAACCCGGCGAGAACTCGATGAAATCAATGTCCAGGGCAACGTCAACCAGCATAGGCGGTTTCTCACCTTTGAACCTTGCAATAGTACGTTTCAACAGCTGACAGTACAAACCGAATCCGATGGCGGCAATGTGTCCGCTCTGGGCAGCTCCGAGCAGATTGCCGGAACCGCGTATTTCCAGATCGCGCAGGGCCAGACTGAACCCTGCACTCAGCCCGCTATGCCGTTTCAATGCTTCAATCCTCTTCCGTGAATATGCATCCACATTACCGTACTCCGGCAACAGCAGCCAGGCGAAACCCCGGCGGGAGGAACGACCGACACGTCCACGCAACTGATAGAGCTGGGCTATACCGAAGCGGTCGGCGCGGTAGATCAGAATAGTGTTGGCACGCGGAATATCAAGACCGCTTTCGATAATTGTTGTACAAAGCAACACATCGATTTCACCGGCCTCAAAGGATCGCATCACAGAAGCCAGTTCCGCACCTCCCATCTGACCATGAGCAACCGCCACCGCGGCATCAGGCAGCAGTTTTTCAATACGCCGCAACATCATACCGATGGTCATGACACGGTTATAAAGGAAGAAGACCTGCCCTTTGCGGTTCAGTTCCTGGCGGATTGCATTGGTAATAACAGAGTCGCTGTCACGCGCGACACTGGTTTCCACTGCAACACGCTCGCGTGGCGGGGTCTGCAACAGGCTCATATCCCTTGCTCCTGTCATACTCAGATACAGCGTACGTGGAATAGGCGTAGCCGACATAGTAAGAACATCAATTATCTGACGGGCCTGCTTAAGACGTTCTTTATGCTTCACTCCGAACCGCTGTTCCTCATCGATAACCAGAAGCCCGAGATCCTTAAAAGCAACAGATGGATTCAGCAACGCGTGGGTTCCGATGACAATGTCAACCGCACCGACATTCAGATCTTCGATAATCCGTTTTCTCCGGGCCGGTGTATGCAGGCGGCTGACAACCTCTATCCTGAATGGATAAGGTGCCATACGTTCACGGAAACTTTCGTAGTGTTGCTCCGCAAGAACAGTCGTGGGCACCAGCACCGCAACCTGGCGGTTGTTCATTACGGCAATAAAGGCGGCACGCATAGCCACCTCCGTCTTTCCGTAGCCGGCATCACCGCAGATAAGCCTGTCCATAGGTTTTGAATCAGCCATGTCCCGTTTGACATCAGCGACGGCTTTAGTCTGGTCAGGCGTTTCCTGATAGGGGAACGCCGCCTCGAAATCATTCAGCCAGTCATGATCGATGGTAAAGCTGTATCCCTCGACAACCTCACGTTTAGCCTGAGTATCCAGAAGTTCCGCGGCCATATCGGCAACCGCGCGCTCCGCATCAGCTTTGTCCTTCTGCCAGCGTTTTCCATTAAGATTGTGCAGTTTGGCCTTATGGCCTGCGACGCCGACATAGCGGCTGATAAGATGGGCATGACTCACGGGAACATGAATTTTCATGCCTCCGGCATACTCCAGAGTTATTACCTCTGAACGGCGTTCATTCAATTTTATTTCGGTAGTGCCGATAAAACGCCCGAGTCCATGGTCAACATGAACAACCAGCTCGCCGGGCTGCAGTTCAGCGGCATGTTCAAAATGCCGGCCGCGTATTTCCGAGGTCGGTTTTCTATGTGTCACCCGTTTTCGCGAGGCATACAAGTCCGGCTGAGCGACAACCGCAATTCCGGGAATAACAAAACCGCCGGAAAGCGCAAGGTGCTGAACTTCAACAGAACTTTCCGCCCCCAGCTCGTTTGCTAAAAGTTCACAAGTCCCGGCGGTATCAACACAGACAGCGACCTTTTCTCCATCGGCAGCACGTTTTTTCATATCTTCAAGCAGACGCTGCCGGGCTCCGGAAATCAGCTCAGGATGAAAACTGTCCGGCGAACCGAGTTCCGCAATTCCAGGAAAAGCGGATATTTCAAAATGCATTGATGGCACATCAACCGGTGCCGGGTCACCGGTAAACACTGAAAGCCAGGGTTTACGCTTATCCACATCTTCAAGCATCTGCTCCCAGCTGCGGGGCTGCCAGATATAATCCTGAGGATAATCGGCTGCGCCTTTGATGGCATCATGTTCTATCCAGATAATTCCTGATCCGGCCGGAAGAAGCTCCAGAAGATGAATCATCCGTAGATTCTCAAACGAACAGGGAGGCACCCATACCCTTTCCCCTTTTTCTACAGAGCACTGTGACGCAGGATCGAATTTTCTAAGAGACTCCAGTTCGATGTCAAAAAATTCAGCACGCCAGGGCAGTTTTTCATCCGGCGGCCAGATATCGACAATACCGCCACGTACTGCAAACTGCCCCGGCTGTTCTACATCCGTAATGCGTTCATAACCGGAACCGGCAAGATGCTGAAGAAGAAACTCAAAATCGTATTCCCCTCCCACATTAAGGGTAACGGATGCGTTATCCAAAGCCTCAGGATCAGCCACCCCCTGCTGCAGAGCTGCGAGCGGGCTTACTATTATAAGCTGTTCTGCATAATCTGCAGCCGGGATATTCAGAGACCGGTCCGAAGTCTGCTTATCCCGGCTGCAGTTTTCCGGCCTGGCCCCAAGTGCGCGCAGCACTTGCAGGCGGTCACCTGCAGATTCGCGGTCGCCTTCTTCATATTGAGAAAAAAAGCAAGGCATCGCTGAAACAGAACGTCCAAGAGCACACAGATCCGCATATATACGTTCTGCCTCTACAACCCCCGGAGTAACAACCAACAGAACATTGCCAGGTGAGTTTTTCAGCATTGCGGCCGCAAAGAAAGCCGCTCCCGCTCCGGGAATCGAAGGCATAGCAAGACTGTGCGCGGAGGACAAAACCCCGCGTTGGAAGGCAGCGTTTACATGTTTAAGTATGTTGATCAAAAATTCTTTTCACGACTCACCGGGAGCTTCACCCTCAAACATCCAACGTCGAATTTCCAATCCAGCGTAGCCGCCTGTCTGCCGACAGTCAGGGAACCAAATTTTTCTTATTCATTTTTTCTCTTTCGTTTCTTCCGCAAACATATTTTGAAAGCTCACCACCGGAATAAAAGCCGGACTGAACCACCCGCAAAACGGAAAACTCGTTTCATTTCAACGCCTGAATCCGCTGAAGCACGGGTGGATGCGAATATTCAAGAAAAACCTTGAGCGGATGAGGTGTGAGATTACTCAGATTGTCGGCAGAGAGTTTCTTCAAGGCGTCAATCATCACGACAGGCTTTCCGGTAACTTCAGCGGCAAATCTATCCGCCTCAAACTCATTCCTGCGGCTGAGCGCACTCTGGAATATACCGATAACAAAGCTGATCGGAGCATAAACAAAACCGAAGAGCAGAAGACCTGTATATACAGAGGGTTGTTCAATACCGAATGCGGTGAAGACCACAGTTGTCTTCAGAAACAGCCCCAGCAGAAAGAGCATGAATGCGGACGTTAAGAAAGATAGCGCCATGGACTGAAATATGTGCTTTTTCTTGTAGTGACCGATCTCATGAGCCAGCACAGCCACCAGTTCCTCGGTGCTATGTTTTTCAATAAGCGTATCGAAAAGGGCAATCTTCTTGTTTTTACCGAAGCCGGTGAAGAAAGCATTGGATTTGGAAGAGCGTTTTGAGCCATCCATAGTGTAAACACCCTGGATTTTAAAATCTGCCTTTTTACACATTGCCTGAATCGCCTGATTCAGCTCGCTATCCTCCGCCAATGGAGTGAACTTATTGAAAAGCGGCATAATCCAAACCGGTGCGATATACATGAGAAAGAGGCTGAAAAGGGATAAAGCGCACCAGGCCCACAGCCACCCGAAATCGAAAGATCTGAAAAACCAGATAACAGCCAGATAGACAGGTACACCGATTATAATTGTCAGCATCACCGATTTAAACAAATCCATTACAAAAGTCTTCACAGTTGTCTTGTTGAAACCGAAGCGCTCTTCTATCACAAATGTGCTGTATGCGGAGAAAGGAATTGAAGTCAGGGTTGAGAAAATGTAGATCACACCAACGAAAGCTAAACTACGCCAACCCCAGCTCTCAGCCCATCCGCAGACATGCCCATCCAGCCAACCGGGTCCTTTCAGCGAGAGAAAGAGCAAAGTGATCAGCAAACTGAATGAACTATGCACACTTTCAAAACGCGTATTCACACGCAGGTATTCCTGAGATTTTCTGTATTTCGCCGTGTCAAAGACATCCTTGAATTCTTCGGGTAATTCCGAATTCAAGGCCTTGAGATTCAGGTAATCCACATATTCAGCGAAAATGAATTTAGTGGCGATAAATGCCAGTATCAAATAAAAGATAAACTGTGGTGTCATAAGGCCGCAATTAAACCATGTATGCAGGTTTGCTGTCAATCAGTAGCTGAACAGGGACGCATCTGCGAATCGGTGCACGGCGGGGTCACGGACCCCGCCCTACAGCAAAAATGCATTAGTCGCTATAAAATCAACTCCTGTCGCAAAAAACAAGAAACTCAGGAGACCATTTGCATAAGTTGTTGATTGAAAGCAACTAAAGCAGCATTTAAAACAGTAGTTGCCTTCACAGTTTTAACCACGAAAAATCAGATGGATTCCTTTTTCTCTTTATTCCTATGCAACGCATAGCGTTGTTGACTAAACCAGCGGTGCATATCACCCAACTGTTCAATACATGAAAAACCATTTGCATATCACAGAGGCTAAGTTTGGTTCCCTGCCTGTCGGCAGACAGGCGGCTCCGCTGGTTTAGTTCCTGTTTCACCCGTCGGGCGCTTTTCTGTTTCCTTTGCGACGGCACAGAAAACGGCTAATGCCGTTGCTGCGCATGTTTTTCATTTACACATGCTGAATGTCCCCCTTTTTTTATTCCCCAAATAAATTTACGGCACGATAACACGATAGAAGCTGCTGTTGTTTGTATCGGGCAGGAGCTGGCTGTTTGTGACTGCGGTAGGCGGCATGTTTGTCAGCAGGTCTGTCCAGGGGCCTGCGAGTTCAGAGGCTTTCTGTAGTGTCTGTGTACGCATGATTCCACCTATCCATTGAAGTTGTATATGATTTGATTCTCTGATAACAGACGATATCTGCAACAGGGAACCGCTGTCTGTGGGGTCGGTGTCAGCCCGCCATTCTTTCCATGTAGCCATATTGTCGCCATCCTGGTCGTTTTCCGCTGCATTTTCGAAGTTGCCGCTGAAGCCGTATGAAGCCAGCCAGTATTCCGGGACACCATGTGTCGGCGTTAAACGGGCCTCAAATGAGGCTGTGATCTCCCGCGGTTCAGTCATCGGCATATCAATGACACTGTTTCTGATGACTGCTTCGTTGGTTTCGCCGCCCCAGGAACTGAATGTATAGTAGTTGGCCGGGTATCCGGTGGTTGAGCCCGTTGATCCGGCTGCAAACCATGCGTTGTCAGGAACGATAACACCATTGCCAGTGCTGATAGCTCTGAACTGATAGTTGGTTGTCCACTGCCAGGTCAGGGTTGCGTGGTTTGTCAGAACAAAGGAAACCTCACCGGCTGCTTCGGAAACAGGATCTACTCCGTCCAGAGTAATACTGTCAGCACTATAACGAATCATAGGGTCTGCATCTGTTGCAGGGGTTATTACCGAAGCGTTTATGGCTGTTCCATGTGTTATATAGTAATATCCTGCGGCAGGCGAGGGATCACCATAAGCGCTGTTGATGATAAGGTCCCATGACCGCAGTGCAAAATCGGCAGTAAAGTGCAGATCATTCGTAACCGGCTGTAGAGTATAATTATGATAGGTATCTTGGCTGTCGTAATCACCGGGCTGGAAGATGCCGTTGATAGTGACATTAGTGATGTATGAGCCGTGATCAGCCTGTATGTTCACGACAGAGGTTTCATCCCGGAAAATAAACGGATCGTTAATGCTGACAGAACCATATCCGGTGCTTTCTGCGGTAACAGCAAAGCCGCGACGGACTGTCAGATCCACTATGGGTTCGGGTTCCGTATCATTGCTGTCTATGCGTATGCAGATCACATGTTCGCTGTTAGTGTCTATTAATAATGGATTTACGCTAAAGCCGAATTGATCGCTCCATGTGTCCGGCAGCACTCCGTTCCAGCTACCCGATTTCGTCAACCATGCGGGTTCTGTTGTGTCAGAAGATAACACAGTGACGTTGCCAATATACCAGCCTTCATCGACGGTATAAAGATCAGATCCGAATTGAAAACGTATGACAGCGGATTTCCCTGAAAACTCAGAGAGGTCCGCCAGGACCGTCTGCCAGCCGCTGCCGGTATCACCGAAACACGGCATGTCACCGGGGAAGGGAGAGTCCGGGTTAGGTTCTATCAAGCCGTTATAGCCTCCGACGGGCTCAAGCGGTATGAAGGAACTTCCGCTGTTTGTGGAAATCATGATAATGGCGCCATCCCAGTAGTAATCAGGCTTGCTCGAGCCGTATTCTTCGAAATCCATCCAATGCCGGAAAACCAATGTCCCATTCTTACCGACAGTGAATTCCGGCGTGTCCAGCGATGCGTGACATGCATTGGGGTACACCCGACTGTCTGCATCGCCGCAGTACCAGACAGGTTCGCCGTTCCAGGTACGATCTGTGGAGATATTCCAGACATCATTATCTCCTGAGTGCAGCCATCCCGGAGCAAATACATCAAAAGTCTGTACAGCTGAAACCAGAACTCCCGTCCAGTTGAGATCCGGTCCCGCAAGGTTTGACACGTTGATGGTGTAGTTTGTTGACTCAGATGTGAGTTCAGCCGTACCCAGAGTGAGCGGAGAAACCTCCATCCAGGGGCTTTCATAATCGCCCATGACGCTGTATTCCGGCGAAATTGAGCTGAATGAAGAATCGTAGTAACCGATTAGATCATAAGCGGTTACACGATAATCCACACGGACTGACCCGTGAGAAGGAGGATCTATTTCCGCAGTATAGGTGTTGCCGTTCAGATATTCCATTTCCACCTGATTCCATACGCTGTCGTCCTTTTCTTTCCATTCCAGAACAACCCCCATGACCATAAAGTTATCGGTTACATCAGCGGTAACCATCCATGGAGGACGGGCGGTCTGGAAGGGATAAAGCGTGTTGACAGTAATGACGGGCGGAGTCGGTACACTTGAAGGATCAAGCGGGTTGGTATTGTCCAGCGATTCACTCAGGTTGGTCCACAGATCATTGTCGGGATCGTCGTCGGTATTATCCGTGGCCGCAGTCTGGCCGAAGTATTTCATTTCCCACCAGTCGTAGAGAGAGTCGCCGTCCGCATCACTGTTAAATTCCATGTAATCGGCCTGCAATGTGAAAGCGTTGCTCATAACAAGGCCGCTGAGAGGATTCAAAGAGGGGGAGGTTTCATCCGGCCAGCGGCTGCCGTTGAGTGACCAGCCGTAGAAGGCATATAGATATTCATCATAGCCGGTATTTATATTCAGAAGGTCGTATGTTGCCTGGTCCGGAATAACTATGTCTTTCCAGTGCCATTCGGAGCTGTCTGTGATAGTTGCACCCAGATTTTTAAAATACATATCCCGAGTGAGTTTATACTGGGTCTGCCAGTTCCATGTCAGTGTGCTGTTCTGTGACAGCGTTGCGTTGAAGGGGTTCTGCGTTCCGTCTGCGGGGATATCGCCCGTCCCGTTCCAGTTGTATGCTGTCAGCCGTTCAGTTGAAGAAACTGTCTGGGCCTGCGCGCTGGCTGTGAAGGTTTCGCCCGACAACATTGTGTTGGTCCCGTATTCAGGCGATACGGTCCCATATTGCTCTTCACTGCCGTCAACCACCAGAGTGACCGGTTCTCCCAGCTGGATGGTGAAGAAAAGGTTTGAAGCTGTTGCATTATTGGGCAGTTCAACGGCATACAGGTTGTTGGTGAACTGAATGTAGTAGTGGAGTATTGTATTTGCCGGTGCCTGCGGAATGAAAGCTCTGTAGTTCGTATTGCTTGTCCATTCTGTTGCAGCCGTATGCCATTCGCCTGTGACAGCGCCAGTTGTGCCTGTGTTGTAAAATAATGTTAATTCGCTGTTAGTCAGAGTGTTAAGGCTTTGCACCTTGAAATTGACCGGATAGGGGGCTAGATTGTAATTGTAAAAAGGTGTTGCCTGATGCACGATAACCGGTTTTTCTTCAAACGCTCCGCGTATATACAAAGCTGCGGTCCCTCCGCTCTGCGGCACATTTTCCCCAATTACATTAATTTTGTAAACTCCGGTTGTGGAGGCGTTCACCCTCACGCTTTCAACCGTATTTCTGTCATCATCCGCTATTCCGCTGTTAGGATAAAGGGTGTTGGTTCCCGGCGTAACGACATTCAGATTGAGATCGTTTATCAATGTCACTGAAGCGCCTGCTGTTGCGGGATAATCGACCCAGCAGAGCACCGCATCAAAGGGGTAACCGTTTTTTTCAACGGTAATTTCAAAGGTATTGGTTTCGCCTGTTTCAAGTGAAATGTTATCAATCAGCTTTATCATCATATCATCGGGATGAACGGTCTGGGCCAAATCAGGCTGTCCCCAGCCCTCAACGTTATTGGGAGAGGTAAAGGGGATTTCCTGTGTGCTGTCTGTCCCATACTGGCCGGGGGCCAGGGAGCGGGATCCACCTATTATTGCGGCTTTTAAAAGGGCGGAGGATGGTTGTGCAATGCCGGCCCTTTCCACTATGTACTGCCGGAGCAATGCAAGACTGCCCGCCGCCAGGGGGGTGGACATACTGGTGCCGCCGTTGTAGCAGTAATTGTTATCGGACGGAAGTATTCCCCATCCGTAACCTGCTTCTGACATTGTACTGCGCAGGGATATGACATCGGTTCCCGGTGTGCAGATATCGGGCTTGATCCGATTATCAGCCGTCGGACCACGACTTGAGAAAGCGGCCATTCCCTGCTGATAGGGGGATGTTGTTGCGCTCCAGGATATCCAGTCGTCTTTGATCGGATTGGTTCCATACGAGCTGGGCCATGCAGTGCCATAGGTATAACCCCGGTAGCCTTCCGGAATAGCAGTTCTGTCATTTTCTGTTGCGCCGACAGTCAGTACATTCTTGGCGGTTCCCGGAGAATTCAGACCGTTCAAGTCGATAATGCCGTCACCATTGCCATCCATACCGGAGTTTCCCGCAGCGAATACAGCAATAAAATCCGGATAGGTCCATGCAAAAAGGTCTGTTGTGCGGGAAAGGGAATCATAATATCCGTAGGAAGTTGCGCCCCAGCTGTCGGAATGTATTGACGCCCCGGCTTCATGGCTTTGTTCGTACAAACCGAAAAGATCATTTATTCCTGTGAAATCGCCTGTGGCATGGTCAACAACACACTGCGATATCAGTCTGGCTTTGTGGGCTATGCCTTTATACTGTCCGCCGCTGGCTGTTCCGTTGCCGCATATCGAAGCGGCAGTGTGGGTTCCATGGCCGTCATAATCCGCAGCGTCCGAACCTCCGTTGGCTAAATCGAAAAGGGCTTCGATCCGACCTGTAAAATCCGGGTGGATAGAGGATTTATCGCCGGTATCGACCCCTGTATCCGCATGGCCCACAATCTGATCTTCACCTGTTAAATACCAGTCATTCCATGAAGAAATCGCATTGATATGGTTGGTATTGGCGGCGAAATCGTTCAGCAGCTGCACATCAGCCCGTTCTTCAATCCACTGAACCTCGCCCATTTCAGCCAGCGCTGCCATATCATTAAGAGGCACGATTGCATCAACCACACCCCATTCCGGGAGCTGTTTAACATTCTCAACAGTTCTACCATTTTGTTTGAGATAGTTTACAACTGTTTTAATATCTTTACCGTCAAGGGTTTGTATAGAAACCTGAATGGTATCGTTCGGATTTTCCGTTTTTATGAGTGCTGCGAGAAAGGGCTGAATCTTGTCATCTACGGTGTATTCAGTTATATAGTTGATTTCAGAGTCGTCAGCTAGTATTTGGAGAGACTCGTTTGTGACTTCCGCAAGAAACGCATAATTGGGAAGATATCCGCACAGAATTGCTCCGCTATTCTCAACACGCTTACGCATCTCCTTAGTAACCGGTTGTCCGAAGTGGATGATATAGGGGAGGGTTGATCGACTTGTCGGAATCTGGTCTCGGGAGAGAGACGTGGGAAGTTCCGCGTTCTCGGGAACTTCGATGGTACGGTTGGCCAGAATAATAGAGCGTTCCTTTGGAAGGTCAGTCAAAGAACGGGGACGTTGGTTCTGGCTGTGAAACCTGCGAAGCGACTCCAGTTTCTCCTGACTCAGGGTTATTTTGGATTTTTTGGCTGCGGATTTTATGGATACCTGTTTTGCGGCTATTGCCCCCGCCGAAGCCGGTAGTCCTTTAATTTTTACATTCCGGGCCAGATTGCGGTTGATATTAATTATCTGTTTTTTTTCATCATCTTTAAAAAAGTAGCTGCTGACAGCTACGATTAAAGTGATAAATAAAGCTAAAACTACAAAAAAAGTGGTTTTTTTGGGCATAACATCTTTCTATTTCTGAGATTGGTCCAATCACACACAATAATGTTATCCTCTATCCCCATGGTAAGTCAATAACCTAAACCAGCGGAGCCGCCTGTCTGCCGACAGGCAGGGAACCAAACTGAGCCTCTGTGATATGCAAATGGTCTCCTGAGTTTCTTGTTTTTTGCGACAGGAGTTGATTTTATAGCGACTAAAACCTTTCGAAGGGCTCAGCCTCTGAATGAGTTGAGAATAACCGATCAGCTGCTAAATGATTAACTCAAGGGCTGCCCCCTTCGCATCTGCTGCTTTCACTATCCTCTGCGCAATAGCAGATTCCGGATCAATCAATTCAAAGTCTTCAAACTCAAATCCCGGCCCGACCGAGCAGCCAACGAGGACTTTGCCATTCAGTGGCTTTGCCGCCTGCCACACACCCGCTTTGACCACATGACAGAATTCGCGGTTCTTGGCCGAAAGTTCAATCGTTACCAACTCTCCGGCGTCATCATCCCAGAGATAGAGTCCAACCCCCTCGCCCTCATAAAGATTCCAGATCTCATCGCTCTCAACTTTATGAAAACAGCTGACTTCTCCTTCATCCAGTTCAAAATAAATATGGGTCAAAGCCGAACGTTCTTTGCCCTCAGCCGTGATAACCGATTTCCCCGAACGGAAAACCTCCTGAAACCGCCCACCCTCCGGGTGTTTCTCTGAATGCTCAATTTTCATATTATTTGCCTTGAAAACCAATGACCCTATTTACGGCATTTGAAATTCAGGAACTAAGTTAAGTATTTGTAAATAAGGAATTTGTTTATTTTATCAGCTTCACCCAATGGGTGAAGAAGTTCCTGAATTTCAAACCACAAGGGGTTGCCGTTTTTAGGATGACTTGTCCCAGCATAGTTCCGCTTGCGGGACGAAGCCTGTTGTGAGGTGCAGTTTCACCATTTCAGCAATTTGCTGAAGGCATCTTTAAATTTTTTGATATCCGGTTTGGCAAGCTTACCGGCATTGCGTATGATAAAGCGGTTGTCCAGCGTAAACAGCTTCATACGGATAGTGGAAGGTGCTGTTAATCCCGCAGAGCTAAGATCATCGATTTGTACGTCCAGAGACCATGACGTGTTTTTAGCACTGGTGATCATGGCCATCACTGTATGACCTGACTGCTTTCCGAATATTCCATGCCCGGAGAGAACCAACGCCGGTCTTCTTTTTGTCTTGCCCGAGTCCGTAAATGGAAAGGGGATAACGACAACATCAAAGGGTTTACAGGTCATAGTAGGCTTCCTGATCATTTGCGGACTCCCATTCACTGAGTGTGGGAACAAGAGCCGACGCAAATTCGATATCCATAGGAGTGGCTTTCTTAAGTTTTACCTCGCCGTTGGAAAGCTCAAATGAAATGGAATCCCCGGCATTTAACGAAAGTTTCCGTCGTACTGCTGCTGGAACTGTCGCCTGATATTTTTTTGTAAGTTTACTGATAGTCGTCCGCATACATTACCTCATTACAGTAATGATAGCATTACTCGTATTGCTGTTCAATGCTGAAATGTGTCATCAAATAGAGCGCGAAGGTAACCCAAAAGGGCATGGGGCATAGGGAGAAATTATTCCTGTTCGTCAGTCGCATGATTCACAGCCTGTGAATTACAGGTTTGATTGTTTCCGGAATTTCGGATTGTTGCCTGCAATAACAATTACAGCTTCGCCTTTGACTTTTTTCCCCTCGAACACGGATATCAGGTCAGGAAGATACCCGCGTTCCACCCTTTCATGTATTTTAGTCAGTTCCAGACATACGGCGGCTTCACGGCTGCCCAGAACAGTAAAGGCGGCGTGCAGGGTTTTAGCTATGCGGAAAGGTGATTCGAAACAGATGAGGGTATGCGGAAGGAGAGCCTCGTCTTCAAAGAAGCGTCTGAGCGGTCCCGGTTTTCTCGGGGGAAAGCCTTTGAAGGTGAAGCTGGCGGTGGAGAGTCCGGATGAAAGCAGGGCCAGATCAACTGCTGAGGCGCCCGGAATGATTTCGAAGGGAATGTTTTCTTTCACTGCCATGCGTATAAGCCGGTAACCCGGGTCGCTGATGCCCGGATATCCTCCGTCGGAACACAGCGCCACATTGTGGCCAGCGCGCACAGCTTGAATTATACGTTCTCCTGTGCGGGTTTCGTTGCCCTGTCGATATGAGATCATCTCTGGACGCGGAATGTCGAAAGCGCTGAGAAGTATCCTGGTGCGTCTGGTGTCTTCGCAGGCGATTATATCAGCATTTTTCAGAGTCTGCTCGGCCCGCGGGCTCAGATCTCCGAGGTTGCCGACGGGAGTTGCCACAATGCGCAGCATTTTTGAAGTTCCTCTACTATACTTTGTTTCAATAGGTCAAGGCCGTAACCGGTTTTTGCTGAAACCGGTATGGCCTGCGGATATTTTTCTGTCACGTGAAGAGATGAAATGCCGGAACTGCTTTTATCGCATTTATTGAGAATCAGGATTGAGGGCACATTATGTGCGCCGATTTCCTCCAGAGTTTCGTAACAGACTTTCAGGTGATCTTGTACGTGCGGGTATGAGGCATCAACAACGATGAGCAGAAGATCGGCCTGTACGGCAACATCCAGAGTTGATTTGAATGAGGCTATCAGACCGTGCGGCAGGTGACGGATAAATCCGACGGTGTCTGTCAGCAGGATGCGTTTGTTGGGTTTGAGCCATACCAGTCGTGTTCTGGTATCCAATGTTGCGAAAAGCCTGTCGTCAACATATGCTTCGGAGCGTGGTGCCAGGGTGTTGAGCAGAGTCGATTTTCCCGCATTTGTGTAGCCTACAAGTGAAACCACAGGCCATTTTTTGCGGGAGCTGTCTGCTGTCAGCCTGCGTTTCTGTATGGTTGCAAGGCGTTTTTTCAATTCCGAAATACGTTTACGCATGGGGGCATTGCGCAGTTGAAGATGGCTTTCACCCGGACCTTTCATGCCTATACCGCCTCTGAAGCGCTGTTGGGCCTCGGTTACAGGAATACGGGATAGCAGAAAGCGCAGCTGTGCCAGTTCAACCTGGGTCTGTGCTTCAGCTGACCGGGCACGTCGGGCGAATATCTGGAGGATAACCTCGGTGCGGTCCATCACGCGGACATTGAGACGTTTTGTAAGGTTATACTGCTGAAACGCACTGAGTTCATTGTCGAATATCACGATATTGGCGTTTTTGGCGTGAATCAGGTTTTTCAGATCCTGGACTTTGCCTTTGCCGAAGAGAGTTGCTCCGTCCGGTTTCGGGCGGTTCTGGGTTATACGGTCGCATACAGCAATTCCCGCTGTATCGGCCAGGCGTTTAAGCTCCAGCAGTGAATCGCCTGCTTTGCCGGTATCCATACCGGCATATACCAGCTGCGCCAGAACAGCGGTTTCTCTGGAGTTTGTTTTATACATGATGTATGCCGCAGGGGATGCGGGGGATAAAAATCTGCATACGCGTCTCCTGCGGGTGGGGGCGCGTTCTGCATCGGGTTGTCCGTTGTGCGTGGGTCTTCCGGCAGCCATAAGCTTCTGCCGGGCTGTCAACAGGCGCAACGCGAGGAGGGTGTATGTGCGTACTGCTTTTCTACCACTGTGCTAGAACAGTATCGACAATCACCCGGGAAAGTTCTTTAGCCAGACGCGGATTGGCATCCTGCATGCCGGTGAGCATGTCGCCTTGAGTCAGGAATGATGTGTTCGCTGTAACCGGAATTTCAGTCATGAGCATTTTTCCTGAGGAAGTTTCCACCAGGGTTATCAGGGCTTTTACTTTGTAGTCATATTCGGAGGCGCGTGAGCCGAAGTTTCTGTCGTAATTGAGGGGACTCGGGCGGGCTTTCTTCAGGGTGCCGTAGAGTTTATAAGCGGCGTTGTCGAGGCCGGTTATCTTAAACGTGCCTTCCCGCTGGAATTCACGCAGGGTGTACTGGGTTATAATCGCATCCAGTTCAGGTATGCCGCTCTCATTTTCAAAAACAGGCACGGCTATTGTCCGGTTTTCAACCGGGATATTGGATGTGAATCTATACGAAGCGCAGCCGCAAAAGAGGAGCAGAGCGGAAAGTGCTGTGGTTATCAGTGTAATACGTTGCATAGCTACTGTTTTCCTTTCTTTATCGGCTGCTGTTTTTCCAGCTGAGCCAGTCTTTCGCGCACAGCCTGTGCGTATCCGGATTCGGGGAATTCATCCAGAAAGCGACGGTAGGCGTTGATTTTTGTTCTTTTGCTGTATCGTTCGGTATCGTAGAACAGAGCCTGCTGATAGTTTTGTTCGGTCAGGAGGTCGGTCAGTTCATTTTTCCATTTTTCCAGGTCAGCTTTTTTTGGATGATTAGGCAGGCGTTTGATGGCGGCGTCAAGGAAGGCAATGGCTTCCCGGCAGCGGTTTTCGTTGTAGTTATGCCTGACTGAAAGATTATACCGGCAGCGGGCTGAAAGCCAGGCGGCGGTGGCGGCCTGACTGGATTCGGGGTAACGGTTGAGGATTCCGTCGTAAACCTTGATAGCTTCCCTGAGGTTGTCATCATCCTCACGTATCCGGCCTGTTTTCAGCATGGCTTCGGGTGCCACCGGAGAGCGGGGCGCGTTACGCACAATCTGTTCAAAGCGTTCGCGTATATCCGCTGTGCCGCTGAGAAGCCATCCGAACATACTCCTGTTGTCGTGCAGCAGGAGGTTGGCAATTTTAAACTGGCGTTCTATGATCTCATCGTATGGACAGTTTCCCGAATAATGTACCAGGGCATATTGATATTCATCGAAGGCCTTTTCGTATTTTTTCATTTTTTCGAGAACATGCGCCAGATTCAGCTGGGCCTGTGCGGCTTCAATGGTTGCTGGCCATTCCCGGACAAGTGCTTCATATCCCTTGCGGGCGGAATTCAGCCGTCCCTGGTTTTCAAGCCTGCGGCAGTATTGCAGTTGTTCTTCGGGGCTGTCTTCGGAGAGACGATACCACCAGGATTTATCCTTTTGCGGTATGTCGTCCCGGTCGATTTCTTCGAATCCCTCAAAATTGTCGGTTGCATATCCGCGGCCGCCCGGAGTTCCGTACTGCGCCAGAGCCGGATTGAGGCAGGCGGCGAGAAATGTCAGTAAAAACGCTTGTTTAAGATGAATAGTCATCAGTATAACTCTTCCTGTGTTCATGTCCTGTTACGGATACAAAGATTTTGCAATCAGTAAACAGTTTACTTGATTCCCAGCCGTAACAGATATAAAGTATATAGCATTCTGTCGGATAACGAAAGAGTGTTAAATAACAAAATTTCCTGATCTGAAAACAGCGTATAACAAGGCATAATAAAAAAATGAAAAAAATACTGATTCCAACAAAACTGAATCCTGTGGCAGCTGAACTTCTTGAGGCTGAAGGGGCATATACTGTTGTGCAGGATGCATCGGGGTCTCTGGAGGAGCTCGCGGCTGCCAATCCGGATGCCTATGGACTGATTGTCAGAAGCAACAAGGTGACAGCCGGGATCATAGATGCGCTTCCCGGATTGAAAGTCATAGTCCGTGCCGGTGCGGGCTACGATACGATTGATATAAAGTATGCGCGTAAAAAGGGTGTTGACGTGATGAATACTCCCGGAGCCAATGCCAACGGTGTGGCGGAGGAGGTTGTCGCCATGATGCTGGCTGATGCCCGGCATATAGTTGCGGCGGATATTTCGACACGTGCCGGACGTTGGGAGAAGAAAAGCTTTATGGGCCGTGAACTGTCAGGCAAGACAGTGGGTATAGTGGGGCTGGGTAATATAGGCCGCCTGGTGGCTCGCCGCCTGAAGGGTTTTGAATGCCGGATTATGGGTTTTGATCCGCTGATCAATTCGGAGAAGGTACGTGAGTGGGGGATAGAGCCTTCCAGTATGGATGAGATTTTTTCCGCTGCCGATTATGTGACACTGCATGTTCCGGGCGGCGACAGTACCCGCGGACTTATAGGTGAGAAATACCTGGGTATGCTGAAAGAGGGAGCTACTATAGTCAATTGCGCCCGTTTCGGAATTGTTGATGAGGATGCCTTACGCGCAGTCAAGGACCAGAAAAAACTGCGTTATCTCAACGATGTCTATCCCAAAGATGAGGCTGGTCAGAAGAGTATGACTGATATTGCGGATCTCATGCTTCCGCATCTTGGAGCCAGCACTTATGAGGCCAATTACAACGCCGCCCGGCGTGCTGCGCAGGAGCTGATTGATCTGGATGAGAAGGGCGATATGAGCTGCGTGGTCAACCGGGATATTCCCGAGGGACTTGAGCGCGCCTACTGTGAACTGGCTTATAATATTTCCAGCCTTGTGCGTCAGATGTCCGGTACGGCTGCGCCTGTCAAACGTCTGGAAACAAGTTTTTACGGTACTCTCGCGCAGTTTGACAAGTGGCTGACGGTGTCGGTTCTTTCAGGCATCTGGCACGATTTTGACCGTTATAACGATTACAAGGCTGCTCTCAATTTCATGGAGGAAATGGGTATTGAGCTGGTCAACCGTGAGACAGATGATGAGAAGGGCTATGGTGATGCCATGACGGTTGATCTGATTGTCGAGCGTCCTAACTCCGAACTGAAGGAATACAGCATACGCGGTACTGTAACCGAGGGCATTCAGACTGTCTCCAGAATCGATGAATTTGACCGTCTCTATTTTGAGCCTGTTGGTGCTACACTTTTCTGTCTGTATGATGACAGACCCGGTGTTATAGCTAATATCGCCTGTAAACTCGCGGATGCTGGCATAAACATTGAGGATATGCGTAATCCGCATAATAAAAAGAGCAAACGCTCGCTGGCGGTTATCCGCATTTCCGAACCTATTTCGGAGAGTCTGCTGGATGCCATCAAAGCGGATATCGATGCGCATGCCGCTGTTTGCACTGTTGTGTAGCGCGCACGGCGTGTTTTTCGTGGTTACACAACAGCGAAGACAAAACATTCCTGATTTTTTGTCACTGATTGTTACTATTAACACAGAGACACAGAGGACACAGAGGAGTTGCTTCACCGCAGCAATGTAGTAGCCGCTTTATAAGCGGCACAGCCAGGCGGGAAGAATTAGCGTTGGTGCGCCGGGTCGGGGACCCGGCCTACAGCTGCGTAGCCGTTCGATCCGGGAAGAATTAGTGACAGGCTTTAATTTGTTTACAGGTTTTTAGCCCGCTAATCTTCGCGAAAGGCGCATTAAATTTTATCCCCGCTGCGCGGGGCCGTTAATCACTTAAAATTTAATACGTTTGAGATTACTGGAAAAGCCTTAGCGACGGGAATTTTTAGCGATTAGCGTTAAAAAAATTTCTGCCGCAACAGAGATTGGCGGAGATTAGCGGGCAAAGAAAAGTAGTGAAAATTAGGGACAGGTATTAATTTTTTCCAAGAATGAAAGCTACTCAATTTTCGGTGCGGACCCGATAGAACAAGGCCGGGTGCGGTGCGGGAACCGAGGTTGTTGTCTGATCGGCATTTCCGTTCACCTGGGCCTGCGGCCCCCAGCCAGCCGAGCCGGGAACAGCGTTGGTCTGCACCAGATACTCCTGGCCGGCGACTGAAATAAAGGTGAGCAGAAAGTTACCCGGAACAGCTCCGTCTGGCGCAAATCCGATGATGTCGGGATCAGGGACTGTCGGTGTGCCTCCGCCGATGACAATCTCATCCGGTCCGGCAGTTATGTTGCTTATTTCACCGAAGTCTACTTTCCCACTCACCCGGTATAATCCCGTCGTGCCTGTGACAGAATATGTAAACTGCGCAGGATCAGAACTATTCCGGAAATAGGTGAGTTCTCGGGATACACTATCCCATGATGTATCCGGCGTATAGTCATACGGCGTCAACCCTGCAGGAAGGGTCTCGGTTAAAACAAAGAAGGAGCTTCCCTCCGGCGGATCAATGACAACGGTAACATTGGTACCGGTGATCTCGCGATAGTTGGTGTAGAACACCTCGGTATAGGTTGCGGAAAGTTCGTTGGTCTGTCCGTTCAGTACGGTTGTGGATTCAACTGCATTGGTGGGTGCGGCCCAGCCGAAAAGGTCGTCTTTACAGGTTATTGCGTATTGACCGGTGATAACATTGACCACATCGCCGCTGTCATGCCAGGTTGAACCGGAGTCTATACTCCAGGCGGCGCCAGCGGCCACCGCATCCACAGGTGAGATATTTATTGTTATCCAGCCGTTCGGAATAGCTGTGACTGTGAGAAGAGCGTTTTCGCTGTCAACCGTCCCGGCGACGTTGCTGAGAGTACAGGAAATCATGTCGCCATCCTGTGGGAGCTGAACCGTAGAGAGGGAGAAGGCGGTATTGGTGGCATCAGCTATCGGTAATCCGTTTACCTTCCACTGAAAAGATATCGGCTGGGTGCCGACAGCGGCGATGGAGAAGTCGGCGTCTTGCTGCTCCTCCACAGTAACCGACTGGGGCTGGGATGTTATTTCCGGAAGATCGGGAACATAGCCGTTGCTCTGGTATTTGCAGAGATAACCGAATTCTTCCGCGGGATCTTCAGGAAAAAAATTCTGCTTGTCCCAGGTGGTATGAAAGCCGTTGGTTACCCAGCCTTCGGATCGTGTCATACCGCCCGCAACGAAGATTCCCTTGCGTGCACTGAGGGTATGAAGCGTTTCGGTGTCATTTCCGCCAGCGTAGGTACTCCAGAGATTTGTTCCGCTGTCTTCCTGCAGAACTGTGATGAAAGCATCTTTTCCGTCGCTATACGGATTATCAGCGTCCGGTAGCCATGTGCCGTTGTCTGTAGTCCCCCCGATAATCATTTCTGAATCATCCAGCTGCTGAATGGAGGCGATGGCCTCGTTCGATCCTGATCCATAGAAGCTGCTCCAGTTGACTGTCAGGTTGCTTCCGTTATCCGTAATAGAAGTTACAAAACCGTCACTGCCCCCCATGTGCTCATTCAGAGGGTTGTGCAGATACATGTAGTTTCCGGAAAAGGTTGTTCCTGCAGCGAATATTTTTCCGGAGACACTTTCCACTGCAAGTGATGTGACGGCATCATCATAGGTGCCGCCCAGGAAACAGGACCAGAAATAATCGCCCTCTGCATTTAATTTAACGACAAAACCCGCCTGATGAGTTTTTGAAGGGGAAACGCCGAAATTATTGTCCACCCAGTTGGTGGAACAGGTTTCACCTCCAACATAGAGATACCCGTTCGGACCGATGGTACAGGCCAGCGCAGTGTCATCATTTTCGCCACCGAGATAGTGCACCCATTCCAGCGTATTGGAGGGTGAAACTTTCACCACAACAGCATCCAGCCCACCCTGCAGGGTGTGTCCGTAGGTCGTCCCTGTGCCGTTGATCTGATAACCGGGCACATTCGGTGAGGGGTCGATCTGAGCGATGCTGGTATAACCCACAGCATAGATATTACCGTTAGTATCCACCGTCACGGCATTGAATCCGTTAGTGGAATTCAAATCGTCAATCGAGTAATTCCAGATCTCGGAACCATCCGTTTTGGAGAGTTTATAGAGAAACGCTCCTTCTCCGTTGTAATTACCGGTATATGATCTCTCCTGCATAGCGGCTGCGTAAACATTCTGCCCATACTCCGTGATACCCCGGATTTTGTCATCAAGTGCTCCTTCACTGCCGAAAATGCTGAACCACTGCAAATTGCCGAAAGAATCCACAGCAGCGACAACACCATTATTCCCGTCCGCTCCCTCGGTATTTTCCGTTACTGCAATGCCGTCATCATTGGCAATACTGCCGTCATTTCCCATTCCGCCGAAATAAACCATTCCATTGGCATCAATGGCTGACGCAAGAATTTTGTCGTTGTTATAGAGACCACCCACATAAGTGGACCATTCCTCACTCACATTATAGGAGGCGTAAACTCTGACAGCTGTCGATATACCGGCAATCAGGAGCGCAGCAGTTTTTATATGTTTTTCGCAATTCATGGGGGGCTAATAACAGCACTTTTTATGCCGGACAGATAACATCCGCGTTTAGTAACTTCACCGAAAGGCAAACCTGCTGACCTTCATCAATTCGGGCGCATCTGCGAATCGGTGCACAGCGGGGTCACGGACCCCGCCCTACAGTAAAAATGCTTTAGTCGCTATAAAATCAACTCCTGTCGCAAAAAACAAGAAACTCAGGAGACAATTTGCATAAGTTGTTGAGTGAAAGCAACTAAAGCAGCATTTAAAACAGTAGTTGCCTTCGCAGTTTTAACCACGAAAAACACGAAAAATCAGATGGATTCCTTTTTCTCTTTATTCCTATGCAACGCATAGCGTTAACCGCTGCCTTCACTTTTAAGAAAATCGGTATCAAAACCGCTATTTTTTGTGTCGGCTTCAGAAATAGATGCGTTTGAAGCGGGTATCGCATTGGCTGCTAATGCCATGAGAGCATTTGAG
>JAWOEI010000055.1:0-15516 GCA_046482825.1 Kiritimatiellia bacterium | reverse complement strand
GAGGACGCGTTTAAGAACCAGTAACATGGCAGAGAATCTGAATAGGCAGATCAAAAGAAGAACGAGAACAGCAGGACTCTTTCCTAATGAAGAATCTTTGCTCCGTCTGGTCACTGCTGTAGTAAGTGAAATCAGCGACGACTGGGAAGCAGGAAAAGTTTATTTGAACGTAAAAGGGATGAAACTTTGATCACATTTTTTTCGAATTTACAGAAAAAGCGTTGCGCTGCCTGGAATAATGGAGGCGGACAACAACTTTAGGTCAAAATATATAAAATTTCGGGCAAAACGGATATGGATTTTTTGAGGCATACAGGTATGATGATATGATCATATGGATGTTACGATGAGCAATCCGTTGTTTGAACAAGTGTTGAAGTATTGGGGAATTGTTTATGACAAAAGAACCTTGGCATGCAAAAGACAAAAGTATACGTCCTCTGTTATACATTGTGATCGTTTCGGCATTGGGCGGTTTTCTTTTCGGGTTCGATTCAGGTGTTATTTCCGGTTGTGAAAAGGCCATCCAGGCTGAATTTCAATTGAGTGGCTTCTGGCATGGATTCACGGTATCCGGTGCGCTGATAGGAACTATCATCGGCGCTTTCAGTGTGGGGTGGCCGTCCGACAGGTTTGGTCGCAGACCGACCCTTATGCTTATGGCTATGCTTTTTCTGATTTCGGCCGCAGGCTGTGCTTTTTCGGGAACGCAGCCGCTTCTGGCGTGGATGCGATTCATCGGCGGTCTGGCCATCGGCGGCGCATCGGTTGTCGTGCCGCTTTATATTGTGGAGATTTCCCCCGGCCCTGTGCGCGGGCGGCTGGTTGCCGTGAATCAGCTGAACATCGTTTTTGGAATTCTGATTTCCTATGTTTCCAATTATTTTGTCGCTAAAGCGATAACTGCGCAGGGCTGGCTCTATGCCGCATGCGAGAGCATCGCAGAGGTTTTCACTTCGTCACCCATGCCGGTTGAAAACGTCATGTGGCGTGTCATGCTGGGCATGGAGTGCATTCCTGCTATCGTTTTTCTGGGGCTGTTGTTCACTATTCCTGAATCACCCCGGTGGCTGGTACGGGTGGGACGCCATCAAGACGCATGGAAGGTGCTGGATTTTGTGGGATATCTCACACCGGATAAAACCTTGTCGGAAATAAAGGAGACTCTGGCGGAGACCGCCCGTTTAGGCCATGTGGCTCTGTTCCAGAAACGCTATTTCAGGCCCATCCTGCTCGCTTTTTTCATCGCTTTTTTCAACCAGGTGTCCGGTATTAACGCTATCAACTATTACGCACCGCGTATCTTTGAAAATTTTGTCGGCGCCCAGTCCGCTCTGGCCGCGACAGTCGGTGTCGGTACGGTCAACCTGATCTTCACCATGCTGGCGTTTTTGATCATCGACAAATTCGGCCGCCGTGTGATGATAATCGGCGGTGCTGGCGCTATGACGGTTATGCACTTTCTTGTGGCGTGGCAGCTTTCGCTGGGGGCGGATGCAAATCCTGTTCTGGCCATCGGCGGTATTCTGGGATTTATCGCTTTCTTCGCCATTTCCTCCGGTGCCGTGATATGGGTGTTTATATCTGAAATTTTTCCGAACGCCGTCCGGGCCAAGGGGCAGGCTTTCGGTTGTTTCACGCACTGGTTTATGTGCACTCTGATATCATGGGCTTTCCCGGCCGTGGCTGAGAAGGCGGGACCTTATGCTTTTGGTTTCTTCGGTCTGATGATGATATGCCAGATTATCTTCGCTATTTTCTGGATGCCTGAAACCAAAGGCGGAACCATTGAGGATATCGAGCATCGGCTGGGGATAAGTTAAAGACAAATAAAGAATTGTTATATAATGGCGTGGATAATATATTGATGCGGGATGCGGGATGCGGGATGCGGGATGCGGGATGCGGGATGCGGGGTTTGGAATACGAGATACGGGAACTGTAAGGTGTGTTTTTGAATTGTAGGCCCGGTGTCCGCACCGGGCGTTGGTGCGCCGGGTGGGGCAGTCGGCCTACAGCTTTGCTTTTTATCCTATTTACGGCATTTGAAATTCAGAAACTGAGTTGAGTGATTGTTAATAAGGAATTTGTTCATTTTGTGAGTTTCACCCAATGGGTGAAGAAGTTTCTGAATTTCAAACCGCAAGGGGTTGCCGTTTTTAGGTTTATTTCAGCATGAGCACAGAAGGCATCATATTCGAAATCAGGGAATTCTGTTTGCATGACGGACCTGGCATACGTACGATTGTGTTCTTTAAGGGCTGTCCTCTGCGTTGCGCCTGGTGTCACAATCCTGAAGGATTTTCAGGTCAACCCCAGTTGATAGTCAATACGGCAAAATGTCTCCACTGCAACGCATGCAAAGAGGTCTGCCGACACCCTGACGGATGTGTCCTCTGCGGTGAATGCGTAAAAGTCTGTCCGCAGGGCTGCCGCCGAATATGCGGTCGGCGCGTTTCTTCTGAAATCCTGGCATCGGAATTGAATGGGAAATGTGATTTTTTCCGTAAATACGGAGGAGGTATAACCTTTTCGGGGGGTGAGCCGCTTACCACTAAAGTGTGTACTACGAACATAAAAACGTTTGTAGTACAGGCTTTAGCCTGCCGGATGAGACCATTTAGTCATGTTTAAACTAAATTGAATCGCACCCTTTCTTCAGTGACCGCCATAGTACTGCTTGCAGTACGACGGCTGGTTGTGGATAATAAAAACGTTTTACTAAGTTAATGCGTTCGAAAGCAATATTGTAGGCCTGGCGGCGTGCTGCCATAGCCGAAGGCGACGGCGTATGCCCTCACCGGGCGTTGGATTCGTCGGGTAAGGGTACCCGGCCTGCATAGTATCTGCAGTTCTCGAAGAGCGACCGCCACATTTTTTTTGCGATAGAAGTTGAAATAATTGCAACTGATACAGGGGGGATTTAATGAGGAACGTTTCAAGACTTTTAATGGCATTTGCTTTATTGCATGTCTTTTCCGCAGTAGTTGTGGCTGAAGAGTCCAAAGAGCAGATCGACATAGTTCGTTATGAAAAATTCGGGGCCGTCGGTGACGGCATTGCTGATGATTTTGTGGCCATTGTCAAGGCGCATAAATATGCCAATGAAAACGGACTTCCCGTGAAAGCCGATGATGACGCAACCTACTATATAGGCGGACAGAATATGACCGCCGCCATTCAGACCGATATCGATTGGGGCAAGGCGAAGTTTATCATAGACGATACCAATGTTGAGAACAACAGGGCGAATATATTTACTGTCAGTTCCGTTCTGAAGTCATTTAAACCTGAGGGGATCTCTTCGCTCAGCAAAAATCAGGCTAAGATCGATGTGTCCCTTCCCTCTCCCTGTGTTATCAGCGTTACCGATCCCAAGACCAAACGCTATATCCGATATGGACTGAATCAGAACAAAGGCTCCTCCCAGACAGATGCATTCATCGTGGATAAGAAGGGCAATGTTGTCATGGATGCCCCGATTATCTGGGATTTCAAACAGATTACAAAAATTATCGCTCAGCCGATAGACAGGAAGCAGCTCACCATCACCGGGGGAATTTTCACTACTAAAGCCAACGCAGATGAATCAAAATACAACTACTATGGACGTGGAATCGCCATAAGGCGCTCCAATGTGCTTGTTGATGGGCTGGAACATCGGGTTATTGACGAGGGTGACCACGGTGCGCCATACGGAGGATTCATCAATATCGGTTCCTGTGCGTACGTTACGGTGCGAAATGCAGTTCTGACCGGACATAAAACTTACAGGACAATCGGTTCCGCAGGAAAACCGGTCAGCATGGGCACCTACGACATCTCCCTTAACCGGGCTATGAATGTCTCTTTTATAAACTGCAAACAGACCAACGACATCAAGGATCGCAGCCGCTGGGGAATCATGGGTTCGAACTTCTGCAAGAATCTGCTTCTCGATCAGTGCTCCTTCTCCCGCTTTGATGCCCATCAGGGGGTTGCCAATGCAACTATCCGCAATTCGACAATAGGCTATGTGGGAATTAATGCTATCGGATTCGGAACTTTTCTTGTCGAGGACAGTACTGTCTATGGGAGATCATTCTTCAACCTGCGTTCCGATTACGGCAGCACATGGCAGGGCAAGTTCATCATTCGTGACTGTGTTTTTATACCCTCTTGCGGCCGAAAGGTCAGCAGGTTCAGCCTGATCAACGGCCGTTATTCAGGACAGCACGATTTCGGTTATACCTGTTATATGCCGGAACGGATTATAATTGAAAACCTGCGCATTGATGATTCAAACCACAAGAAAAACTACCAGGGCCCTACCATTTTCTCCAAGTTCAACTCGAAGTTCAAAGATGACTCCTATAAAGAGGAGTATCCGTACGTGAAGACCAAAGAGGTTATCCTGAAGAATGTGACCACTGTCAGCGGCAAACCTCTGAGAGTCAGCGACAACACATACATGTTCAGGAACGTGAAAGTGATTAAGGGGGAATAATTTAACCACCCGGTGTCGTCCCGCAAGCGGAACTATGCCGAGGCACAGCGAAAAGCACAAAAAGATTGGAGCAGCAAAGCCGCCTGTCTGCGTGCTACGCACAGGCAGGCAACCAAAATATTTTTTGACAGGATTAACAGGATATTACTACTTCAAAACTTATCTCTCACAGAGTCACGGAGAACACAGAGAGCAAAACCTCTGAGAGCTATGTGCCTCTGTGAGAGATAAAAACAGATAGCGTAGCAAAGGAGGTCAGTCGCTGCGCGGCTGACTGGTCGCCCGCATAGCGAACGACTTCCCGTTTCAAATGGCCGAAGGGCATAAAAAAAGTGGTTAGTTCCAAAAAGGAACGGACCACTCTGGATGAAGTACACCTCATGTGTTTTATGCCCGCAATACTCTATTACGTTTTTTAATTCCGGTCGGTGTTAATCTATAATTAATCAAAGTGTTTAATAAGAGAGAACGCAATGTATAACACGGAGTCTGAGGATGAGTGAACCGGAGAAACTGGGCGGGGATTCGCTGAATGTTAATGAAAACGTCAGATTCTATTGCAAGCTTCCTCGTTGGTTTAAAATACCGACACCGGTCGGTTATTACAATCCGGATTGGGCTGTTGTAACGGAAAACGGAGAAAAACTTTATCTGGTGCGTGAGACGAAAAGCACACATGACAGGGATAAAAGGCGGGAATCTGAAAACCGGAAGATAGATTGCGGCAAGGCGCATTTTGAGGCTATTGGAGTAAACTTTAAAGTAGCCACCAATATTGCAGAGGTTCTGGCAGACTAAATTAAAGTATGCTTCTCGCCCTCCCATATTCGCCCGAAAATGTGTGCGATGCACGGGAGGGCGAGGCTCCCTCCTCGAAGTTCGTTTGCAATCACTTCAGCTCATTCACAACCAGCTCTATAGGACAATGATCAGAGCCTGTTACCTGATCATGTATTGCAGCGGACTCAACAGACGGCATCAGGGTGCGGGTTGTCAGGAAGTAATCAATTCTCCATCCGATATTGTTCTGCCTTGCCCTGCCCCGATAGCTCCACCAGGAGTACTGTTCCTTTTCGGGGTGCAGACTGCGGAAGGTGTCAATCAGATCGGCGTTGATATAATTCGTCATACCTTGTCGCTCTTCCATGGTGTAGCCGGCGTTTCCTTCATTTTGTCTGGGACGGGCCAGGTCGATGGGATTGTGAGCCACATTCATATCGCCGCAGAGAATCACCGGTTTGTTTTTTTCCAGTTCTTTGATTTTTTCCAGCAGCAGCTGGTCGAATTCCTGCCGTTCGTCGAGACGCGATAAATCGTGTTTCACATTTGGCACATAGGTGTTGATCAGGAAAAATTCAAAAAACTCCAGAAACTGAAAACGTCCCTCGCAGTCAAAACGCTCTTCCCCGATCCTGGTGTCGCAGGCGATAGGTGGAATACGGGTCAGAGTGGCGGTTCCGCTGTAGCCCTTCCTGTCGGCACCATTCCAGAGCCCGCTGTAGCCTGCAGTAGAAACGAGCTGCGCGATTTCAGCTGGAAGGTCATCGTTGTGTACTTTGATCTCCTGCAGACACAGAATGTCCGGCTTGTGTTCCAGAAGAAAGTCTTCAAATCCCTTTTTTACAGCCGCTCTAATCCCATTCACATTCCATGACATAAGTTTCATGATTTGGTTCCTTTTAAGTGCTTCGCTGGTTTGGGCAGAAAATAGATTACGAGGTTTAACTGTAATTACAAAGACCTTCGCGAGTTCAACAGGGTTGAAGGTTTAAATGGTGAAGTTTAATCAGCTTAAAGTATTGTGAATTTCGGCGGGATGAACAAGCAAGAAACCTTTTAGATATTATTTTTTTTGGCGGCTTTGTTGCTTTGCGCGAGATATTCTGCGTAGCAATAAAATCCTTTAAATCCTGTCAATTTTAATTTCGCACTCGCGCATTCGCTTGTCACGGTGTAGCTGAGAAGCGCGAAGACGGGCGCATTAATACCGCCACTTAATATTTCCCGATGCAGCCAGCAGTATTTCCTGTGCCAGGTAGTCGTGTGCGTAGGTATAGGGATTTTTTATTTCGCCCCGGATGATCTTTGCCAGTTCCAGCAGCTGAGCCCCATATCGTCCCTGTGTGATAGTGAACTCAACTTTATGCGATCCTGCGGCATATTTCTCAACGCCTTTATGCAGTTTCATATTCACATGTAGGGGTGTGCCGAAACGCTCCAGTGGACAGAGCTCAATAGTCCCGTTCGAACCGGTAATTCTTATACTCCGTTTGCTCATCCCGCCTTTTATCTGTCCGCATGACCGCAGGGTGACAAATGTGTGCGGATATTCCAGCACGGTCATGCAGTTGTTTTTTCCTCCACCTTCGGACACCGGTGTTGACCTCAGGAACGGAGTGACATTGACAGGACGCCCGAGAACTTTTGCGATCCAGTCTATGTGATGGCACAGCAGATTAAAGTATATACCGCCATTGTAACTGCTGAGATACTTCTGGTATCTCTTGTTGCCGTAGTCATGGTTCATATCCGCCTGAATTTCAAATACATCACCAAGCCACCCCTCATGGAGCGCCTGCTGGCAGAATTGTATGGCCGGATTAGTGCGGAACATATATCCCATCTGGAAGGGAAGCTTCCGCTTTTTGCATCCGTCCAGCAGCTTTTTGAAGAGTTTGAGATCTTCTCCTCCGGGTTTGTCCATATGCATCGCGAGATTATGCTCCATGCAGCGGATCGCGGTCGGCACCAGATCAGCGTTTGCCGGTTCAACTGTAACCGCCTCAAGCCCGGGTGTGCTGAACAGCTCCTCTTCAGTCATCCATTTCAGGCCTTCATACGATTTCATATCCTTGTCGCTTCCTGCAAATCTCGCCGCTTTAGAATTGCGGTCGTCAACCACTCCGACAACTTCAAAAATATCCGGATATTTTCTGAGGGTGTCCATTTTGCCTTTGGCATGTTCATGACAGACACCGATCTGGCCGATCTTTATACGTGGTTTCTTTGTCGCGGCTCTGATCTGTGAGCTAGTACCGAGAACTGAGATTCCACCTAGACCGGCAGTTGCCGTTTTAATAAAATCACGACGTTTCATAGTATGTACTCCTTGTTGATGCTTTGCATTATTACCAGTCAAATTCTCATTTTTTGCGTATGTTATTAATTGTAGTAGCCGCTTTGCCGTGCCACGGCGTAGTTTCGTTTGCGGGACAAAGACTGGTGAGCGGCATGTCGCTCACAGAGCGACTACTACACTTCAATTTGCGAAGCGCTACCTCTTCAACTCGCGCACTCGCGCATTTACGCACTCGCACACTGCTAATCTTTCTTGTAAACGCGAATCCAGTCCACCTCCAGCCATGCCGGGTAGTGATCTGGTTCGGTGGGGCCTGTTTTGTTCACCCATCCGCCGCCTATCTGCATTGAAAGAATGAAGTAAAACGGCTGATTGAAAGGCCATTGCTTTTCACCTTTCTCGGCTACACGCGGATAGGTGAGGGTGGGTTGACCATTTACAGTAAACATGATTTTATCAGCATCCCATTCACATCCATACGTGTTCCAGCCGTTTTTATCCGGTATCGGGGTGGTGTCGCCATGCCTGGGTGTATTAGTTTTATCTATCCTGTGCGTGTAAACGGAATGTACTGTCTGATATATCTTGTCATCAAAATTAAGATGTTCCATCAGGTCGATCTCTCCATTGGCAGGCCATCCTTTTTCATTGCCGAGCATCCACAGGGCCGGCCATGCTCCCTGTGCGCATTTGAAACGGGCGCGGATCCGGGCCTTGCCGTATTTAAAACTGTACTGGCCTTTGCTGGTAATAGCGCCGGTCAGATAGGGGGCGGGATCTTTCTCCTTATTATCATTCTCAATACCAAACAGTTGCAGTATTCCGTTTTTCACTTTAATTAGGCGTGGGTCATCGGAGACTGTGTTGTTCCAGGCCGATTTTCCTCGGTTGCAGAGTTTCCATTTGCTGTTGTCAAGTTTCTCTCCGCTGAATTCATCCTGCCACACCAGCTTCCATCCGGCAATGTCTGCTTCGGGAGAATCATTTTTCCGGGCAAACGCACTGCTTGTCAGTGCTGTAATCAGACAGATTTTTATCCAGACGTTGTGTTTCATAATGTTTCCTTTTACAGCGCTTGTTTTTCTGTAACATCTGAAATGCTACGCTTAATTTACAATCTGGTCAAGTCTCAGGGTGTTCCCGTTATGCGGGTTGTTTGTCAGGTGCATACAAGGATTAGTCGCTGTTTGTCCACCGGTTTCAACCACGTTAACCATTGTAAAATTCTTTGTTCCTGCTGCGAGTCAGGCAATAAGAGTTTACCGTTTAAGAAGTATCCCTGACATTTACATATTTAGGCTTGTCTGATATATGAAAATATCATAATATGCTGCAAATCTAGTAATCATTTAGATAAATATTTGATTTAGATGTATTAAAGGAAAAATCAGGAGTATGTTATTGTGAAAATGTTTCGTTTTCTGATGTGTTGCTCTTTTGTTGCAGTTGTTAATGTTGTCTGTGCAAATGATGAAAGCTGCTATCCGATAGCTGTTCCGGAGTCGGCGCTGGCTGAAGCGCAGCCAGGAGATGTTATAAGCAATCTCAGAATGGGGGCGCAGCCCGGAAATTTCGGCTGGCTGACATGGAACGGAAATCGTAACGTCCCCACTCTTGTCGCAAGCTTAACCCCTCCCGGTAACAGCAGCAATTACATAAATCCCGATGATATCGACGACCATCTGATATCCATTGGTGACTGGATCAGGGGCAAGCCCGGTGTGTCCAACAGCAGGAAGCTCCGCAATGCTCTGGATGTTCTGACGACTGTAGATATTGTTGTGCCTCTCTGGAATGATACGCGTGGTCGGGGGGCACATGCGGCATATCGTGTTTCCGGTTTTGCCCGTATAAGAATATTGAGTTACAGATTGCCGGGACACAATAGAATAACCTTTCGGTTTTTAGGTCTCCTTGCCGGCGGAGAAGAAAATCAGCCGCCAACCGCTTTTTCTCTGACATATACTATAACTGAGGATTCTCCATTAGACATCACTTTCACAGGAAATGACCCTGAATCAGACCCCCTTACTTTCTCGGTAGTTGTTCCTCCGGATCATGGCACCCTAACAGGTACACCGCCGCAAGTTACCTATCAGCCTTTAGCGGATTACAATGGATCTGATCTTTTTGCATTTAAAGCCAATGACGGAAATCTTGATTCGTCTAATGCGATAGTAAATATCTCAATAACACCTGTCAACGATGCGCCAATCGCTCAGGACTCAGCAGTGACCACCGACGAAAATCAGGCGGTGGCAGTTGTTCTGAGTAGCACTGATGTGGATGGCGACCAGTTGACTTACCAAATTGCGGAGAATCCCGCACACGGAACTTTGACCGGAACTGAACCAATTTTAACTTATACCCCTGATTCAGGTTATTATGGTGTCGACAGCTTCCGGTATGTGGCTGTTGACCCGCAGGGAGCCACCTCAGACTCTGCAATCGTCAGTATTACTGTAAATCTGGTTAACGAACCTCCTGTAGCTATGCCTCAGTCAATAACTCTAGCGGAGAATACTTATGTTGCTATTGTTCTGGCAGGAACTGATCCGGATGATGATCAGATTACGTTCCATGTTGTAGAAACCCCTGCATACGGTATTGTCACGAATGATGCTTCGCAACTTCTATATATTCCTGTGACCGACCATACGGGATATGATAGTTTCAAGTTCGTGGCAGTAGATGCTTTTTCAGCAACATCTACACCCGCAACGGTTTCAATAACCATCACTCCTGTGAATGTGGCACCTCTGGTGAATGCAGGGTCAAATGTCTCTCTTTCGTCCGTCCAACCGGTTGCTCTTGCAGGAGCGGTAGTGGATGATGGATTGCCGGAAGGAAGCGAGTTGACAACACTTTGGAAAGTTGTTGCTGGTGCCGCTGATGCAGTCGCTTTTGATGACTCTTCCCGTACAAATGCAACGGCAAATTTTGCTGAGCCGGGGAACTATACTCTGCAGTTGACGGCTCTTGATGGAGCTGCTGCTGCAAGTGATGAAATGATAGTATCCATTTGCCTGCCTAATGTAGCACCTGTTGCAGAAGCTGGAGAGGATTTTGAGGTGGAGGTCGGTTCTCTGGTTGCATTGAACGGAGTTGCAACAGATGACAATAAGCCGAAAGACGGCATTCTTGTTGCTCAGTGGTCGGTTCTGACAGGTGATGTCAGTGTCGTGCAATTTGAAGACAGCTCAAATACTGCAACTTCAATCCGCTTCACCACAAACGGGGTTTTTGTTCTGTCTCTGGTTGCTTCTGATGGAGAGTTGACATCTCAAGATACAGTTACCGTTACTGTTCTTCCTGTTTCAAATCAACCTCCGGTTGTTGATGCAGGACCACACCAGGATGTCGCTCTCTTTACAACATGCAGACTTTTTGGTTCTGCTGAAGATGACGGCCTGCCGGAGGATGACGATTTGACCTATTTATGGTCGCAGGTAGGTGGCCCTGAACAGGCAGTAATCAATGATGCAAGTCAAACCAATTCCTCTGTGAAATTCTCTGCCTCTGGTGATTATCGCTTCAGATTAACAGTTTCTGATGGTGAGTTAAGCGTTATGGCTGAAACAACAGTGTCTGTTGAACTCGTTAACCAGCCTCCGGTTGTAGATGCAGGAGATGATATTGGGGTTAATCAGGGATCCCAAGCATTGTTGCAGGGTATGGTTACAGATGACGGATTGCCGAATAATCACACTTCTGTAGTCCAGTGGACCGCACTATCAGGCCCGGGGTCGGTGGTTTTTGACAACCCCGATATAGCGACAACATCTATTGAAGTTTCCAGCCAGGGCGAATATGTGTTACGTCTTTTTGCCTCTGATGGAGAGCTTGAAGATGAAGACTTAGTCACAGTCCTTTTTGGTTCTCAAACAAATCTAGCTCCTGTGGTTGATGCAGGTGCGGACCGAACAGTTGACTTTAGCCTTGTCCGTACAACAAATCTTGTTGTCAATCCCGGTGCAGAAATAGCTCTGACAAATGGCGTTGTTACTGGCTGGACATATGAGGGAGTACAGTGGCAGACTCCGACCGCGAATTCACTGGGATTTGATGCTGTTGAGGGTAGCCGGGTTCTTTGTCCGGATGAGGGAAATTCAGCGGAAATTTATCAGGATGTCGACATTTCTCTTTTCGCTGATCCCATCGATGATGGCCAGCAGCTTTTTGAGTTTTCAGTTTCATATCGTGTTACCGAACAGATTCGTTATGATGAACCAAGGGTGCGAATTGAATATTTGGACGACATGGGGGCTGTTCTTGAGTCATCCGATATTTCTCCTACTCCAATATCTTCAAACTGGGGGTTGTTGGCCGACACAGGCATTGCTCCTCAATGTGCCCGCAGTATCCGTATCCGGCTGTTTGCAACCAACTCAGGTATAGATTCATCCAATGATGTTTTCTTCGATGGTGTTTCTCTTTGCGGAGTTCAGCTGGCTCCTGTTGAATTTGAGGGACAGGTCTCAGATGACGGCTTGCCGGAAGATGGCCAACTCTCAACGGAATGGACAATGATTTCCGGACCTGTGGCTGCTATAATTGAAAATGACAAATCTCTTTCAGGAAATGTTTTCTTTTCGGCTCCTGGAATATACGAAATGGCCCTGTCCGCTGATGATGGTGAGTTGATGTCTGAAGACCATGTTCTCGTCTCCGTTGTTGATGATGGAGGAAAGTTGCCGTTATCTGTGGATGCCGGAACAAATCAGGTCGTATGCCTTCCTCTTGCCCTTGCGGATCTCTCAGGAACCGTCACAAACTGCACCACCAACGCATTGACGGTTTCCTGGACAGAAGTCTCGGGCAATTCCCGCGTCTTTATGGAGAACGCTGATACACTTCATCCTCAAGTTCGTTTTTATGAATTGGGAGAGTACACTTTACGCCTTTCAGCTTCTGATGGAACTCAAGTTGCTTATGATGAAATACGCGTTGAAGTCTCTGCTCCGCAGATTCTCAGATCCATGGACGTTGTAATGGTACTGGATAAATCAGGGTCAATGGGGGGTAACCGGATAGTCAATGCCCGACTTGCGGCTCAGCAGTTTGTGGAGCGCCTGATGGTGGATGACCGTGCCGCTGTTGTCTCGTTTACCACTGTTGGCTCAGTCTTGCAGGGATTGACTTATGATCATGCTGCTGCTGTATCTGCAATAACTCCCATTGGTTCAGGTGGTGGCACCGCTATTGATCAGGGCGTTCTTGCCGCACGAGAACACCTGCTGAACAATGGGCGTACAAATGCCGAGTGGGTGGTTGTTCTTCTTTCAGACGGAGGATCAACCTACGCGACTGCTGTAGCTGAATCTCAAGCGGCACAGGCTATGGGTGTCCGCATTATGTCGGTCGGTATGAGTGACTCCGTTAATGAGGAATTGATGTCAGATGTTGCAAGTTCCAGGGCGGATTACTTCTATGCGGAATCCGAGGTGGATCTTGAGCCTCTGTATGAGAGTCTCTCCCGTTCATTTTGTCGTTTCGGAGAGGAAGGATTGGAAGTTTATGCCGGATCTTCTCTGCAATTGCCTTGTGTTGATACGCCTGTGTCATTGAGTGGCCGTGTTTCCTACGATCTGGAATATATGAGCTGTTACTCCGTGTCTTCGGAATGGAATTTTGTTTCAGGTCCCGCCTCCGTACAGATCGAGGACCCCTCCTCCACAGTTACAACGGCGCGTTTTTCCGTTCCGGGAATATATGAACTATCGCTGACTGGTTGGGTTTATGCATGGGACACACTGCAATATGAAAAAATAAGACCGCTTACGGTTGTTATCGACCAGCCATCTGACATCTATGCTCCTGATGACCTTGTGGCACTCTGGAAGGCGGAGGGTAATGCGCTTGATTCCATCTCAAATTTTCATGGAGATGAGCCATATGGCTTGACCTATTCAAATTCTCCCGTACAATGCAGTTTTGCATTTAACGGTTCTTCTATGGGGATTTCTGTTCCCACGTTAGGACAGCTAGACGTTGGTTCTTCTATCAACGGTTTCTCTGTAGGTTTCTGGGCTAAGGTTGATGATACCTCGGGTTTTGAACGTTTGTTCGGATGGTTTGACGACGAAGGAGTAGAATAGATAGGTATATCAAAGCGTTCGTCATTATATCGCACCTTTGAAATTGTGCTTTGTAACGCTTACGGCACATCCTCCTTGTATATTACCAGCAATTATCAAACTTATGAATTTGCTCAGTGGAGTTATTACGCTCTAGTGTATGATCCGGCAACGGAAACGTTGTCATTCTATCGCGATGGTCTGATACAGGATCGTTTTGAGAATGTCGGGACTTCAGGCTTCCCGAACAATGGCGACCTGTACTTCGGTGCCAATCCTGACGGAACCGAAAAGCTGTCCGGAGGTCTGGATGAAATTAGCGTATTCAATCGCGCTCTTCATCCAGATGATATATGGGAATTATACCTTGCCGCCGATAAGGTTATGATACTTCCCGGAACAAACGAAAAGCCTCTGGTTGATGCCGGAGATGATGCTGCACTGTTTTCAGTTGCGGAAACCTTGACTCTTGAAGGTTTTGCTTCTGATGACGGGTTGCCTAATTACAGTGTCCTGTGCACCTCCTGGAAAATGGTTTCCGGTCCGGGAGAGGTCGTCTTCGGTGATGAGGAATCACTCTCCACAACCGCCACTTTTAGTACAAACGGCGTTTATGTTCTGGAACTTTCCGCAGATGACGGTATCGCAGTTGTGTGCGATACCGTCCGCGTGTATGTGGATTGCTCGGGCAATTTAACGCATCCTCCTGAAAATCTTATTGCGCATTGGTCCGCTGATGGTACAGGTCGGGATGTTGTCGGCGGTTTTGATGCTTATCCGGTCGGATCTGTAACTTACGCGTCTTCCATGGTTGGCTCAGCCTTTGAACACGGTACTGCCGGTATGATGCTCGCCCACACCGATGGTGAACTTAATGCCGGAATTTCAACCAACGGCTTCTCACTAGAATTCTGGGTCCGCGTGGACAGCAGCTCCACCGAACAGGTGATCGCAGGCTGGTATGACGCTGATGGAACCCAGTTCTCCGTTTCCAAAAGATCCTCGTCTTATCGCTATTTCATTATAAATGGCCGCGGTTCGGACGGCACGGTCTCCACTCTGTACACATCAAGGGTCACCTATATCCTGGGTTCTTGGCATCACTTCGTCTTTACGTATGACAATGCCACTGGCACCCTGACCGTTTATCGCGACGGTTTGTTCCGCGAAACTCTTGCTCTTCCTTCCGGCGGTTTCCTGACAACCGGTGATTTTTGCATCGGTGGTCGGATCGGTTTCGCTACCACCCTCATCGGTGCCACCGATGAGGTTTCAGTTTATGATCGCTGCCTGCGTCCGGAAGAGGCCTGGTACCTCTTCGATGCGTCCTTCGGAAAGGCGGCAATGTCGGATAATTCAGCTCCCTTTGTTCTGGCCGGTCCTGATCTGACAGTTACTTCCGTTGCGTCTGCCGCTCTTCTTAATGGCGCCGCCGTTGATGATGGCCTTCCCGAGGACAATCTTAATCTCTGCTGGACAAAACTATCCGGTCCCGGAAATGTCAATTTTAATGATCCTGCCAATCCGCAGAGCTCAGCATATTTTGATGCTCCCGGCATATATAAACTTGAACTCTCTGCTGATGATGCTTGCGTTGTATCCCGCGATACCGTTCGTGTCGAAGTTGCCTGCACGAATTTATTGGAATCCGCATCCGGTCTCCGAGCACACTGGCCCGCTGAGGGTGCCGGTAGTGAGGTTGTCGACGGTTTTGATGCTTATCCGGTCGGACCTGTAACTTACGTGCCTTCCATGGTTGGCTCAGCCTTTGAACACGGTACTGCCGGTATGATGCTCGCCCACACCGATGGTGAACTTAATGCCGGAATTTCAACCAACGGCTTCTCACTAGAATTCTGGGTCCGCGTGGACAG
>JAWOEI010000038.1:0-18235 GCA_046482825.1 Kiritimatiellia bacterium | reverse complement strand
CCCAAACAGCAAACTGAAGTTTGAACTACAAACAAAAGAACGTTTGTAGTACACGCTTCAGCGTGCTTTTTCGAGGTTTTGATGAGCCGGTTCAACAAGAAAAAATCGCACCCTATGAGAGGCTACTCAATATACTTGAAGAGAGCTGATATATGCGATATGTTATATATTTAAATACGACCCCTGGTGTTCTTTTTAGCATTTTCACAAAAGAGTCATCCATAAAAAACTACTGCCACTCTGTTCCATTATAGACTTTGCGTATGTTTTTGACCCTAATCGAATCGCCGGAAACCGGCATAATACCGTTCAGGCTGGATATGGATGCAGTTCCGTTGACGCGGGTGCTGGACGAACCACTGATATCAAGCCGGATATCACGCTCCTGCATCATGGATTCCATAACCAGATTAAATGTTCCTGTACCTGTATAAAGTATATCCGAAGCGGGGTGTTTGCCATTCCCTTTTTCAATCCGTGCGCCTGTCACCACCAGGGAACAATCGGTATCCCGTCCGCTCATCGAAAACAGAGGCCCCTTTACCTCTGCTTTATCGATCCAGGCACGGATATTGGAGTTGCCGGAGATTAAATTCACATTCTCTGAACCGTGCACATTGATGATTTTAACATTGCACTCAGGCCAGTTCGCTTTCTTTGTCTCTGGATGCACCGCCCGATGATATTTGCCACTCTCCCAGGATGCCGAGAAGCCCGTTCGCTTATCTCGAAGATATAGATTCGAAAAGGTCACATTTCTGATATTAGCTTGCTTTACTCCGTCGCTCTGGTTGTGAATAAATCTCAATCCGGATGAATCGGTCCACACACCCTGCGTATGAACCGGTGCCTCAACCGAGACAAACTCATTGGTGCCCAGTTTCATCACCGTACGATATACATTCTTCCCATGCTTAACTGTATCGCCGTGCTGCAGGCGGATTCCCTTGTGCCAATCCACCCATGCGCCGGTCAGCAGACGCGCAAAATGACCGGAAGTTTTATCTTTGCGGACATCTGTAATGTTTTCAACCAGGCCGTCCTCGATATCGCCCTGGATCGGCTGGCAGCTGGGATAATCCTGTGCATTCAGGGCAATCGCGTCATCAAAGGTTTCACAGACTCCATTACGGATCACAAAATTCCGTCCTGTACCGATATGCACCCCGTCCTTATCGCCCCGAATCTCAAAGGTGTCGATCAACAGATTGTCAAAGGCGCAGACCTGAATACAGAACTGGCCACGTCCCAGATCGAGACAGCGGAAACGGGTGACCTCCGCATTGCGGACGCGCAGGAGCGAGAGGTGTCCGCGCATCCCGAAAGTCAGATCATCCTCAGAGACAAACCGATCCACTTTGTTAACATTTATTTGGAGTCCATCAATTGATATGTTCTGGTTCCATGTCCGTGTCAGCACCCCGCGGTTGATCAGCACATGCGTATAACTGCCGGTCTTTTGAAGAATTACCCCGGCCCCAAAAACGATTCGCGTGTCATCATCGATATAGACCGTTCCATCCAGCTGATAAACACCGGGCTTGGAGACCACCAGTGTCTTATGACCGCCATCCAGTGCCTTCTGCAGAGCCGCCCTATTGTGACCGGCAGCCGCCGACGGCAGAAATCCATAATCCGACGCATTTTCAAAAGCGCTGGCATCCGGCAAACCCGACACCTCGTCTGTTTGCGCCCGAACTGGTAGTGCCATGGCAACCGTCAGACCAAAACTTAATAACATCGATAATCTTCTCATCATTTATCCCCTTTTCAAATTATTGTTTTTTGTGAACGTTTTTGTGTCATACTTGCCTTGTCTGCGTGCAACACACAGGCAGGCGGCTCAGCAGGAGCTTCGCCCTCCCACGCTTCGCTTTCTTTAAGGCAATCAACGGGAGGGCGAAGCTCTTGCTGAGCCGGGAAAATTTCTGCTTGCGGGCAAGGTTCGCGCTACGCTCTTTCGTGGACGATATAACCTTGAATAAAATCCAATATTTGCATTACAAAATATACTTCACATCGCCTGCTACCGCAAGAGAAACAACAAACCGGATGAAATCATATTTGATTGTTGACTCTTCATGGTCTAACTGTATATTTTTAAATTTATAATTTCTTATGAATCAAAGTTCAGGAAGCGGCGGCCACGAGGGATGTCGCGAACAGAGAGAGTACACAAACAGACCGTGTGCCAGGGGGAGTTTATCAATGAACTGTATTGATCGTATGCCAATCCTGGCAGCTTTAATTTTAGCCCTGTTTTCTGCCTGGCAATCAAGTGCTGCCGTAGAGGGCCGCTACGTCGTTTACGGCAACGGACTCTCACCTATTCTGGAGGTGGCGGAATTCGAGGTGTAGTCCGGGGGCACAAACGCGGTCTTCAAGCGACCCGAAGCGTTTTCGCTGCACTGCATCACAGCACGTGATTACGACGGCTATATCCGTTAACTTCACAAGTTGTGCGATGGCAATACCAACACCCTGCAACGGCCGCCGCAGACCTTCCAGGCTGCCGCAAGCGGCATGGGGTACAGCGATGGTGCGCTCAGCCACTGCGCGATTGAGATGGACCTCGGCTCGAGTATGCCTGTGGATCAGATCGAGCTGTTCCGCTCCCGCTACATCCAGAACGGGCTTCCCTTCAAGCTCTTTCAGGATCTCGGCTGGCGCTACATGATCGTCCTTGACGAGGGCCGGAAGATCGTCGCGTGGGAAGCGTTCAACGTTTACAAAGGTGACTACCTCAAGAAAAAGGGGCACTGGAGATTTGTTCCCGAGAGAGCCGAGGGTGGGCCGGCCGGACGACTCGTGCCGGAAGGCAGCCGGAGCTGGCTGAGCGAAGCAGAATACATCCGCGACTTCCTCGGCAAACCGGTTACGGATTTGGCAAACCAGCTGACGGATGAAGACCGCGCCTGCCTGGCTCGATTCAAGCAGAGGAATGATCCGACCGCTTCTGCTGGCCTACGCGGCAAGTGGCGATCAGAAGTATCTGCGCATATGGGAATCAATGACCGACGATTGGGCCATGGGCTTCCAGGATGCTGGGGACAAGGACCCGAAGAATATTCGCGACCACTTTGTCCTGATCGGCAACTCTGTAATGGCAAATCTGATGGATCTGCATAACGCCGCTCAGACTAACCCGGCCTTTGTCGAAGATCTTTCCGGCGCAACACTGGCCCGTTTCCTGATGCCGATTCTGGAGGAGATGCCGGTCTCAATCTGGCGTGTCTGCCGCAAAGGTGTCTTCAACCACATCTTCAATGCCGTCGCGCAGGGGTGGAGCCTGTCGCAGGTCCTGGCCGACTTTCATTCCGGTCAACGGCTCGAACGCGAGATAGTGCAGCTCATGCAGCGCATGTACACGCTGGCGCTTTATCGCGATGGCCCCATGGTCGAGCAGGACGACGAGGGGCATGTGCAGGGATCATCCGCTTCGCCTGCCGCACTCTACGGTTTGTTTGCCCGCGAACCCGATCTACGTCCGAAGGCGCTGACACCTGCTTTCGAAACCTTCTACATGGACCGCCTGCGCCGTTCCGAGCTGGTTGGCATCAGGCACACCTCTCCTGATGGCACAGGGATTCGAGAGTCGCAAATCAAACGGTGGAGCGGGCTGCCCTCTTTCGGCAGCCTGTTTTAAATCTCCTGCGCTCATATATCCTGCATCAGCGAATATCTCTACAGAAGTTTCCTGGGAACTTCTCGAACGTAATGAATTACACTTGGTGCGGAAATCACCGCCTTCGGCAAAAACGAAAAAGCAAGCCTAACAGCTCGCTTTGCTTAACGTATCAATGTAATATATTTATGTGAATTGGTTCCGGCTGACTTTTTCAGCGGAACCTAAAGTGAACCTACGCCCCTTGTGGCCTGAGTCGGTATTCCGATTGTGCCCGGCGGCTGATAGCTTCTATAAATAGTAACGCCAGATTATATTTTGTTTGCCGGAGAGTCAAAACAGGATTTTGCAATTCTCAGGCGGTGAGTGTATTGCAGTTCCGTTAATTTTCGTCGTTCACGCAGAAGTGCGGCCCCGACAAAAATAAAGGCTCCCAGGTCGCAGCACGGATAGGCCAGCCACACACCGTCCAGTCCTATTAGTTTCGGCAGGAGGAACAAGGCCGGTATGAGACAGCATATGTTTTTCAGGATGTTGAGTGCAATACTGTAGCGGGGGCGTCCTGTTGCCTGGAAAAACTGTATGCCTATCATGTTCAGGTTCATAATCGGCAGTACACAGAGAAAAAGGCGCATGCCGTGAGATCCGATTTCTATGAACTGCGGATCGCTTCTGCCGAAAAGACCTATCAGAAAAACGGGGAAGCTCTGACATATCAACAGTCCTGCCAGGCCTATTCCCCCGGCATAGAGCAGACAGGCCCGCAATGCATGATAGACTCTTTTGTAATTTCCGGCTCCGTAGTTGAATCCGATTACCGGTTGGCTTCCCTGGACAAGCCCCCAGACAGGCATATTAAGCAGTGTCATGATGCTGAACACTGCTCCCATGGCGCCGATGGCAACTTCCCCGCTGTAATGCAGGAGCTGTTTGTTGAGCAGGGCCACGGAGAGACTGGCAATCAGCTGAATTAAAAAAGGCGAAAGGCCAATGGCAAGCATGGGCTGTATCAGATGCAGGCGCGGTTTCAAATTCTTAATATGCAGCGTCAGAGCCCGGTGTTTCCCTATGCGGAAATGCGTTATTATCCATGCGGCCGACATCATTTTGGATAATCCGGTTGCCAGGGCTGCCCCGAAAATCCCCATATTCAGCGGGAAAATAAAGATATAGTCCAGGATTATGTTGAGCAGTGCCCCGACAATCAGGATGCACATCGATATTCGCGGATTTCCTTCGGCACGCAGGCTGCTGTTGGTGCCCATTGCAAGAAAATCCGCGGGAAGAAACCAGAGCAGAAGTCCCATGTAGGAGGCGGCGTAGGGAAGCGTGGTTTCGGTGGCCCCGAAAAAGAGGAGTATCGGTTCAAGAAAGATGAGTCCGAGTATTCCCACGGCTATTCCGCCTATGATGAACATTGCGAACACATTGCCGAGTATGTTTTCAGCCTCTGTATATTTCCGTTCACCCAGGCGCAGAGAGATCAGAGTGCCGCCGCCGATACCGAACAGCATGCCGATTGCTATACATACCATGAAAAGCGGGAAGGTCACTGTGAGACCGGACAATGCCAGGGGGCCTATCGCGTGTCCGATAAAAATACGGTCTATGATGTTATAGACGGTAAATGCTGCGACGCCTACAGTGGCCGGTAAGCTGTAGCGGATAAGCAGCCGGTAGATGTTTTCCTTGTCGAATTCTTCGCTTTTCTGGTGAATTTTTTCCATCGGCCGCTTATTGTAGCAGAAATGCCGTTATAAAACAGCGGTGTCCTGCAGGGCAGCGCTGTTTTATGTGAATAGGCTTAAACGAAGGAAACGGGGGGAGTCAGCAGATCTTCCCCCGCATAAGATGCCGGTCAAAACACAGAATTATCTGTGATTAAAAGGCAGGTTCAATCCTGTTGCCTCAAGGCATGACCAGACTTTTTTCCGTAATGTAAACAGGTCCGTCATACACAGGCATATCACTGAACACGGTTGTGTTTTCGTTTACGGCGATTCTGTCTTCCGGAATTTCGTATATGGCACAGGTCACGGCGTCCACCCACACAGGCTCTTTGAATTTCACGCCCTTGACTGTCAATTGTCCCGGTGTGGTTGTGTTCTCATTCACAGGATGTCCGGAACAGTCCCAGTAGGTAATTAGCGGGATTTCAGAGCTTTTCTGTCTGAATGTATAAAGTGATGTTGTTTTATCACACTCAAGTTCCGCGTCAATTTCGGCTGGTTGCATAGATGCGTCAAATATCGAAGCGATTCCCTGAATGGTATAATAAGATGGTTTGATTTTCAGCACTTTCAGGTCTTCATTGCATTTTACGAGTCCCATGCGCTTCATGAAACGGTCTGTGCGTGTTCTAATCCAGTAGGGGGCCACAAACTTGGTGTAGCGCTCGGGGTGATCATAGGCCGGATCGTAGAAAGTGAAGATCAGTGTTTCGATGTCATGAGCGAGATCACCGATGACCCGGCGGGCATTCCATTTGCATTGCGTCAGTTCGCTGTTCCATTTGCCGGATGATATGGGTGCGGTAAAATGGGCATCTGACGTGGCACCGGATTCCCCCTGCCAGATTTTTGCGTCCGGCGCGTATTCATGTATAATCTCTATCCATTTATCCAGAGTCTTTTTTGACCATTTATTCAGTTTTTCAGAATGGCATGCGTCCGGATTGACGTCGTAGTTGTGATAGACGAATCATGTGAAGAGATCCGTCTTGTTTCTTTTTTTCAGTTCCTGCATGTACGGTTTCGTGAATTTGCAATGTGGCCAGCTGACAAGTAATCCGGCAATCCTGGCATCGGGAATATTCTTTTTTATAATTTCAGCGGTGCGGATATTGTTATCCGCCACCATTTTGGGTGTATTTTTCTTTGTGTTGGTTGGTTCATTCCAGCATGCCCAGTCTTTGATGTGGCTGTAGTGTTTTGAAAGGGCATCCACATATTTGTCCCATGCGGCGAGAGCAACTTCCCCATGCGGCATGCCGTCTGAGAGAGAGGCGCCGCCTCCGCCCGGGTAGAGGGGATTGCCGTAGGATGTTTCAAGAAGCACGTCCATCCCGTTTTCAACCAGATAGTTTACCTGTCTGTCGAGCCATTCAAAGTCGTAAACTCCTTTTTCCGGCTCTATCTTTGTCCAGCCAGCATGAAGGCGGATGCGCGATATGCCCAGAGGGGGGATGTACATTTTAAACTCTTCGAAATCACCGTAATCACGCGGCAGCATTTCACAGCCTATGGCAATATTGCTGCGGCCGACCTCTTTGGCGCTTCTGGGGCTTATGGTGCCTATGCGTTTGAATCCGGGATCCAGAGATGTCTGAACCCTGTCATGCGTGTAGTCTATCGGTATCTGCGCTTTCACTGTGAGAGTGAGGGCGGCAAAAATAAACATTATCTTCTTTGTCGTTGTATTCATGTTGATATACCCCTTTTATTTAGTGTCCCTGTTAACTTCTGCGGATTTTGTCCGCAACTTCGCTGCTTACATTCGCTTCACTGTGTAACGGCGGACATACCGGGCAATTCACAGTATCTCCGCTGATATTCGGGAACAACCTCTGTGTTTTCCCGCAACAATTGAAATGCACGCAACTGACTAGATACGAAAAATTATTACAAAAACGTTATTAAAATACAACCGAAATATCTGTTTTCAGACCTACAGGGGCGCATCTGCGAATCCGTGCAAATCGTCAAATTTACGGCAATTTGCATCATACATCTTCCGAGGTCAAGGACCTCGGCTACAGTTCTAATGCATTTTTACTGTAGGGCGGGGTCCGTGTATGTCACGCCGTAGTGCCGCTTGCGGTACGAAGGATGGACCCCGCCGTGCACCGATTCGCAGATGCGCCCGACCTACAGCATTTAGAAGGTGGTCAGCATAGCTTTTGCGACAGAACGGGCTGTTTCCTCTCCTGCAAAATGGTGCACTAGAATAAGTCCGAAAAGCATAGCGGTTCCGGGTCCCTGACTGGTGATGATATTGTTATCAACTATAACCGGAGAATCAGCATAGGATGCACCGAGAACTTTCGCACAGGTCGGATAGCAGGTTGCCTTCAGACCATTCAGCACTCCGGCTGTCGCCAGCACCGTAGGTGCGGCGCAGATCGCGCAGATATATTTACCTTCTTCATTAAATTTCCGGAGAATTTCAATAACACGAGAATCTTTCATAAGATTGTCTGTGCCTGTTCCGCCTCCGGGAAGGACAACCGCTTCGAAGGACTCCGGTTGCAGACTTTCCAGTTCTGCATCCGCACGGACAGCAAGATTATGCGAGCTCTGCACCAGCAAATTGTTGCTCAGGGAAGCGGTTGTGAGCGTCAGACCGGCGCGTCGCAGAATGTCAATAACCGTAACAGCTTCGATTTCCTCAAAGCCCTCTGCCAATAACATCAGAATATTCATAGCAATCTCCTATATGATGTGCAACCCAACAGCGTCCGTAATTTTTAATCTGATACAATTTGTTAAAATCATTATCTTTCATATTTTAGCAGAAGATGAGTGCAGTGTAACTGTTAAATCTCAGCGGTCTTTCTGCGCTTTTATCATTGCTTTTCTGCGGTCGAGAATCTGGTCGGCATATTTGACCATGAGTGTATTGGGATAAGCGCAGGAGCGGATTTTGAGCAGATATTCAAAGGTCTCTTCTTCGTATCCCGGTCCGAGCAGCATGCACATGATAGCGTAGGCGGCTGCCGGAGACCGGCTTACTCCTGCCAGGCAGTGAATCACCAGATGCACCCTGCCTTTCAGCGAGTCCTCAAGACACTCCCTGCCGAATCCGAGGATCTCTTTCACATCCTCTTTTCCCGGGGCTACAACACCGAAGGCATAGGCGGTTGCCTTATTTTCCACATCGGCAAAGGCGAAATGGCGGTGAACTCCGTTAAACCATTCAGGCGTGGGTGTAGGCGAACCGGGAGAGTCGATAGAGAGCAGGTGCGTGATGTTGTCATCCCGGAAATATTCCACCTCCCCGCGTCCACATACGGATATCGAATAGGGCAGCCGCTGTTCTATAGATTGTGCAATCATTACATGATGATACAGGATGCGGGATGCGGGATACAAGATTGGAGTTTCCGCCTTAACCCGCACGCTACGGTGTGGCATGCAAAGCTAAGATAATTTGGTAGCGATAGCAAAGCGAAAAAACACATTCAACATTCAACTTTCCACAGAGCAAAGTGATTCTCTACACCCATCCGGCCGGATCCTGGCGGTAATACTCTTTGAATTCTTCGTAAAGTTCGGGATGATCCTCTTTCAACTGATGAGGTTTCTCAAAAAAAATTTCGGTTACAACGGCAAAGAATTCAGCCGGGGCGGAGGCTCCGTAAGCGCGGATCACTGACGGTCGATGATGTGAAACACCCTGACGTAGTTTTTTATACTCGCGTGTGAGCACGCGGCACCAGTCGCGATATTCTGAAATACTCGAGAGAACCGGTGCGCCATTCACCTTTCCTGATAGCAGATCCAGCTGATGAGCAAACTCATGAAAGACCACATTGTGTCCATCCTCTGTGTTTTTTGAGCCGCCGATGGTGTCGGGCCAGGACAGCACGACAACTCCGCCGCTGGAAGATAATCCGGAGACCGGCATCTCTTCCTCAGTGATGAAACCTGACGAAGCATTAATTGTCATACCCGTATGATTAAATCCTGCGGGATAAATCAGGATGCTGATCAGCTCATCATAGTAGTTGTGTTCAAGGTTCAGCAGCAGCAGGCAGGCCTGTGCCGCAATTGTCACTTTAACCTCATCCGTGACTTCAAAACCACCGCAGCCTTCAAAGTGTTTTTCGTCAATAAAAACCTTTATCAAATTTTCCAAGCGTTTGCGTTCATCAGCATGAAGTTTTTTGAAAAACGGGACATTTCTGTTTATTACAGCTGTCCACTCTGGAAAAAAAGGTTCTTCATTGAGAACTTTTCTGTGATGATCTCTGAATAAATGAAAAATGCTCATAAAAAAATCAGTGAAACATGTTAAATTTTTTCATTTTTCCGAAGGCAACTTACGAGTAATCAGGAGCTGATCTCTTCCACTTCGCGACGAGAGGCGTGCCGGGCTTCTCGAAACAATTCAGAGGAGTGACAGTGAATTTGACAGTTGCATCGGCAGGAAAATCTTCAAGCGCAAAAATACACTCGGAATCAGCCGTCGCTCTTTTATGCGCAATGCCGTGGTTAAAGCCGTTTGCAAGAATAAACCGCGTTTTCTTCTCAGTTCCTGCTGTTTCTGCAACAACTTTGTAATCCCAGACACGCGCATTATTGACGGGATTTGCAGCGGGAATGATAATGCGGATTGCATCTTTCCTGACTGACGGAATTGACTTTTTGCCATCACGTGATTTCCCGCCGCGGTTTTTGTGTTCAACCTGCGTAAGCTTAAGTTTAGCACCAGCAGGAAACTCAGGGGCATCGATTTTTTTTGCGTGTTCTGCAAATGCGAAAGGCTTAGCTTCTCCAGTCGGCATCACCCAGTCATTTCCTACAAACATATTTGAGAGGAATTCACGGCGCTGAATGACAATGTGGTCATCGTAAACAGACCAGAGCATGCCCTGGCGGCAATCGCTGGCATTTGAGAAGGTCGGTGTCATCTTGACGCCGTTATATTTCCATGCGTCACGTCCTGCTGCCCCGCCATTCTCATAGCCCGCAGGAAGCCGGGCGTTATGCGGCATACCTGTATAACGCAGAGAACTCGTCCCGACAGATGTGAAACCGCCCTGCCAGAGCGAACGCTCATCCGTAAGCGAATAATGGGAGTGACCGGAAAAGGCGACAGCGTTCGGATATGCGGCGAGGGCCTTCGTAGCTTTGCCGTTATCATGCCCCCATGCCCACGCCCCGTAACAGGTGCCTTTCGGGTGCGGATGCTGGAAGTAGAAGAATGGGCGGGCGGGATTGAGAGACTTGCTGCTTTCAGCAAGAAACACAGCGAGTTCCACACCGAAAGTCGAGCCGCCGTAATTGGTTTCCATGCCCGTGCCGTCATCCCAATGAGCACCGAGGAATGTGTACCCGTTAATATCCTTGCGATAGAAGCGAGAATAATCCTCATGGAAAATTTTCCTCCACCAACCGCCCATATTATTGCGCAGGATATGCTTTTTACGTTCAGCCATATCAGGATAGACTTTGGCGGCGTGGTCACCATACAGATAACCATGAAAATCGTGGTTGCCGGTAACAAAAAGTTTTTCAACCTTGTGCCCATCCGGTGCCTTGTCATTCGGAAAAACTTTGTACCAGGCATCTGCAACGGCTTCGAGCTCTTCGACCATTCCTTTATCTGCCATATCCCCCACCACCATCACGGCATCAACGCCTTGATCACGGAACCATTCAAGCGTATGCCGGAAGGTCAGATTGTTACCCCAAGCTTCCATCTTCTCTTTCTCTCCGATTTTCGTTATGTGGATGTCAGAGACAACACCGAACTTGAGATTAGGCTTACCTCCGGTGAACAGTTCAGCTGGCGCAGCGAAACAGCGAGCTCCGCAAAATGCACCGAAAGACCCTGCACTGCCGATAAAGAAACGTCTGCTGATATTCATGCTTCCCCCGTTTTTTATGTCTTGAATAAAATCCAAATCCGGAGCAGCCGTGAAGAAAAAGGAGTTGCACAAGCTCGCCCCGATGAAGACGATAACGTGTCGGACGAGTGATATTATAGCACAGGCTGTGGAGTAAATAAACTGCGTCAGCATGAATTAATGAACAATACTCAGTTTGCCGATGAACGGATTAGCGGAGTTACTTGATTCGGTAGGGTTTGACCCTATGGAACACTGTCACGCAAACATGCAATACTGACACTCAGGCAAACCGCCACCGGCAAAAAGGGAGATCAGACGTGGTTCGGTGATCTCTTGAGTAAGCGTCGTTTCATAGGTGACGGACTTGGATAATCTGACTTCGCCTTTGATGGACGGGGCTGACGAAAAGGAACTGACAAAATGAATACACGGAAAATCAAGTTGATTGCGGTGGTCTGTCTCCTGATTCTGACTATCGTCTGGATTCTTCAAAATCGCGCACCGGTGCAAACCCGATTCCTGTTTGTTACAGTCACCATGCCGCAATCGGCTCTGCTGGCTGTTACGCTTCTGACGGGAATCGCAACGGGGATGCTTTTGGCCCTGGAAAAATGGATGCCGTGGCAACGGAAATCCGGAAGCAGTGAACAGAAGTGAAATTCCCGTCGATAACCTGTTATCAACAGTTGCAATTACCGATCAGTGTTGCGGAGTCTGATTAATGACTGTCCCTGTCCCGATACGTCTGTTTACGTGTTGCCTGTGACCGCGCTCGGATCGAATGGCTCCGCAACTGTAGGGCAGGTGACTCCACCTGCCGAATAGGTCAAATGGTTGGTGAGGTCATTCGCCGCCGTCCCCACAAATTTGCCAGCGATCCCGCATGGCGGGATTTTGCCTTTCGAGGAATAGTCTAACAGCCTAAGCGTTCTGTGGGACGCTATTGAATATTTTTAAAAAATTGATGACATATTCAGTGACGGTGGCGTATTTTATATGTAATGAGCTGTCACGTTGACCATATAAAAAGCTCCAAAGCACCACGATCCGCCTCTCTCCGGAGGTCACGGATGGAAGAGGTTATCTATTGTTATCAGACTGATCTGCTCCGTTATGCGGCTGCTTTGTTGCGCAATTCCGACTTTGCCCAGTAAGTGGTACAGGAAGTTTTCATAAAGCTGTTCAGCAACTGGGATGATCTCGGCCACACCGGCATCCAGTTGCGTGCCTGGCTGTTCAGAGTTACGCATAATGAAGCAGTTGATCTTGTCCGGTCTGAGGAACGTCGGAAAAACCGTGAAGCCGTTTACAGCCAGGAATATCATGCTGAACGGGCAATGTCGATAAGCAGTGATAACCGGAATGAACGTATGAAAGAAGTTCTGCGTTGTGTGAGGTCTTTGCCGGATTCCAGTCAGCGGGTGGTTCTGCTACGGCTGCAGCAGGGGATGGCCTACGAGGAGATAAGTGACATAACCGGTTATGCCGTAGGAACATGCCGGAATCTTCTGAGCCAGGCCGTCAGGCAGCTCGCGGATATGGTTGACAGCACGGGAGGAGCCGATGTCTGACAGCAGAAATATCTATGAGCTTCTGCCCCGCCTAGCATTGGGGGATGTAACACCGGAAGAACGGAAAATTGCGGCAGATCATCTTGCCGCCTGCCCGGTCTGCAGGAATGAATATGCGAAAATTTCCCGTTTGCTGGAAGATTTGCAGGACAGCCTTAGATCCGTCCCCGTTCCCGGAACAGTGGATGCGGATAGCATTTGCAGAACTTTTTTCCCCTGCAGGGATGCAGCAGTCCGTCATGATTGGATGGAAACGCCTCCGGCTCTCTGGCGCGACGTGATGGTGGCGCTGGATTCTGTTGATGCACCGAAGCAGCTTTCGTCCTGCCGCATGGAGAATATCGTTCAGCGTGTCCAGACTTATCAGCGACAGAAGAAATTTCAAGCTTTCCGACGTAAAATCGCTGTCGCTGCGGCTGTGGCGGCAAGTGTCTTTTTTCTGCTGGGCCTTTTTCTTACAGAAACCGGGGTGTTCAGAACACAGGAGGGCCGGGATTCCGTCCTGCGTGCAGTGCAGGTCGAAAAGGCCCGGGGTCTGGATATTCCCGAATCAGTGCCCGGGATTTTACGGCTTGCTGGAGGAGAAGCAACCGTCCAGCTGGATTCCGGTGTAAGACTTACACTTCTGGGTCCGGCTGAACTGAAGGTGAAGAGCGGAATGTTTATCCGTCTGTACTACGGCAGTCTGCTGGCGGATGTGCCTCATGAAGCCGCGGGGTTCACCGTTCGCACTCCTGAGCTGGAAGTCTATGATCTGGGAACGGTGTTCTGTGTTTCTGCATTGGGAGGAACTTCTGATGTATTTGTCTTTAAAGGTGGTGTTCAGGTGAATGAATCCGGGCAGTGGGGAACGGGCACCCTGCTGTCGGAAGCAGGCATGAGCATATGCAAAGCCGGTGAAGGGGTTTATAAAAAGGGCGGAAAAACTCCTGTGCGTTTTACTGCGGACAGAGGTGCCAGACAGCAGATGTTTGAAAGTATTAAAGGCTCACAGGCCCAGGAGAATCCTGTGTGTGCAATAAAGACAGCTCGCAGAATCGCCGACGCATGGATTAACCGGTATGTGCCTGAATTGAATCTGGGCCCGCATAAAAGTGTAGAATCAAATAGAATTCAGACCGGGTCTTCATCGGGGGCCTCGCATATTGCAACCACTGATAAGTCAAAGAGCTTTGCGTCATCAGCAAAAACAAAACATTTCAGGTGCTGCAGCCGGAAGTCCAACGCATTGAATTTTGTGGGTCCGCAGATACCTAATATGTATTACGCGATAGAAAACAAAGGCTGTTTGTCGTGGAACAAAACAGAGAACTGGTGCTTTTATCAGAGCTGCGGAGGCGGTTTTGTCGGACGCCTGCCGAACAGCAACGATATCGTGAGAATCAACGCGGCAACATTGGCCGTGGAAGACGGATGCGCTTTAAACATAGGAAGTGATGTCAATGCCGAGTGTTATTGTTTTGCCAGCGGATACATGAATTATCCCGGTACGGCGCATCTCAGACTGGATGGCGGTACGCTGACGAGCGCAACATCTACTATCATAGGCATGTACTACCCCGGCCTTGCCACTCTTGAGAGCGGTATCCTCTACACGGAAAAAGATTTTCTGATCGGAGGTTACGGCAATCCTGATGGGTGGGGAGTGGTCACCAACAATGGCGCTGACATCTCTGCCTTGAGAGTGCATATGGGGCATGAAGCGGGCACATTCGGACGTCTGGTTCACAACAATGGCTATCTTGACTGCCGGGCATCGGATATTCACTCGTCGTTGCAGGTCGGCCTCAACGGAGGTGCAGGCGAGTTTGAAGCAGACGCCGGTTTCAAAGTCAACTCTATGGGAATCGGGAGGCGCACATCGTCTGCCGGGCCCTACGGCACCGGGATAGTGAGGTTGGCCGAGGGCGCGGTCGGAGAGGTTCACGATGCATTAAATATCGCCAACGGCACTATGTTCATGGATGGCGGGATCATCCGTCTGGAAAACACGACCGGAACGCTCACAAATCTGTATTTGAACGAGGGGGCGGAGAATCATTGCAGCATAGAGGGCTGGGGCGCTTTTTCCTGTTCTGACTTGAAAACGACTCTGCGCATGATTAACAACGGAACGATTATCGCTGACGGCAAGGGTGTTGAGCGGGATCTGGATTTTAATCTGATTGCCGTGATAAACAGTGAAAATGCTTCCGGCGGATGGTATGCCGTTAACCGGGGCAGGGTGCTTTTCCCACGCACTTATCAAAGTTTCTCTCCGGGAACGTATTACTGTCTGGGCGATCTTTACAGCAAAGAGACCCCCGCGCTGGTCAACAGTCTCGCCTTCTCTTTCTCTTCCCCGGTTTGCTGCATGGTACGCGGCGGATTATGTGCACCTGACCGGCGCGATATTCCCGAAGGACTTCCGGAGAACATGCAGCGGATAGGTGTCTGGTGCCTTGGAGCCTATTCGGACAAAGCTCTTTTAAAAAAGGAAACATTTTCCGGTATATCCCTGGTTTTCCGTTATGACGATGCAAAGTTCAGCCCGAAGAGTAGTAAAGTCCAACTTTATCATTATAACGGTGATTCCTGGGACCGGGTCGGTGAATGTGATCCGGATGCTTCCAACCTGATTCCGACAGAAACAGCACTTCCACCAGTAAATTCAGATGATTATAACATCGGCTGGTTTGCAGTGATGGCTGTGGAAATGAACGGAACTGTTATGCTACTGCAGTAGCCGTTCTTTCGATGTCCTCACCCGGCGCACCAACGCCCCGGTGGGGCATCCGCCGTCGTCCCGTAAGCGGAACTATGGCGGGACGCCGGGCCTACATGTGCGTCGCACGGGATACCCGCTGTAGGCCGGGTCCCCGACCCGACGCACCTCGCACGGGATATCCGTTGTAGGCCGGGTCCCCGACCCGGCGCACAAGAAAAGTTTCAGAGTGGGCAGTGATTCCGCAGGTACGGTGAGAACCGTGTCTGCGGTATAAAACAAAAGAGGTATGGATGAAACTGACTGTGTCAGTTCAAACCTATAAAAAGAACAGGAGAAAAATAATGATAACTAAAGCAATAATCAGCAGTGCGGTTATGTTCGCATTGTCAATGTTTATGAATGTACAGGCGGAGGATCTGTATTTTTCCGCCAGCGACCCGGGTTATGCCTACTGGGATGATGTTTCCGGCTGGAAAATATACAATACCGGAGGTCAGTTATACGGACAGCTACCGGCAGAAGATGATAATGCATTTGTCAATGCGGCTACGCTGGCTGCGGAAGATGGCAAGGCTTTATGCGTCACCAGCGGAGTTTCCGCCGTATGCAATACTCTCGCAACGGGCGACAGTTATTACGACGGAACGGCATATTTTCGCCTTGAAGGAGGCAGTGTGACATGCAACACGCATTTTGTGACCAGTCGCTCTTATCCCGGACTGTCTGTATTGGAGAGCGGCAACGTTTATGTTGGTGACCATTGTTATATCGGTAGCAGTTATGATTACGATAATGATGTCGGTAGTTCCGGCACACTGACCAATAATGGCGCGACTGTTAGTTGCTATATTCTTATGATGGCGAATTACACCAACCAGCTTTCGCCCTCCGTTCTGGTTCAAAACGGCGGTAAAATTTCAACGCGGTACCGTTGGTATGTTGGGGAACATGGCGAGGCAATGATGGAAGTGAACGGTGGTTCAATTTACAGCGCAAGCGAGTTTTCTGTTGGCCTGTTATCGACCGGTAAAGGCACACTCACCTTGAACGGCGGGAGCATTACCGGGAACTCTTTTTCCTGTATTGGAAAGTACGGAGAAGGATCGGCTGTACTGAACACGGGAACGCTTTACAGCGCAGGCAACCTATATGTTGGATTTAAAACCGGTAGCAACGGTACGATTACGAACAATGGTTCGGCTGTTTCGGTCGGCTGGACAGCAGTGATGGGGTATCAAACAGGGACCTACGGAAAAATGGTGCATAACGGCGGTTCACTTTACGCGTATGCTTTTCTGCTGATCGGACGTGATGGAGGTATCGGTGAGTTTGAGGCAGATGCGCCGTTCCATACCGATATTATGGTTGTTGGCTCCGGCCTCGCCCCGGGAGATCCCGGAACGGGCACAGTGACGATTGCGGAAAATGTCGTGGGAACTATCGACGAATACTTGCGTGTCAATAACGGCGATCTCTTCATGCGCGGAGGAGAGATACACCTGCAGAATGTCGGGAACCTCAATACCAACCTGTATGTACGCACGGGGGAAGACCGCCGTGGACAGATCCGGGGGTGGGGCGCCTTTACCAATGTGAATGAAGATATCATCCTGCGGATGATCAACAACGGACAGATCATCGCGGATGGTGAAGGCGTTGAACGCGACCTTAATCTGAATATGATAGCTGTTGTGAATAACGAAATTCCCAACGGTCCGACCGGCACCAACGGATGGTATGCGGTTAACAAAGGGCGCGTGCTTTTTCCCCGCAGTTATGACACCGGCGGAATCAATTGCTGGGGCGACTTCTACGGCAAGACGGTTCCTGAAATGGTTAACAGCGTTGCCTTTGAATTTTCCGACTCACAAACCCATCGATATGTCCGCGGCGGTTTCTGCGCCTCTGACCGCAGTGATATACCCGCAGGACTGCCGGAGAACCTGCGTCCGATCGGTGTCTGGTGCATGGGCGCATTTTCAGAAAAACTTTCGATGGAAAAAGCCTGGGTTAGCACCGTCAGCCTGGATTTCCGTTATGACCATACGAAAGTCCTGCCGACGGACTGCAAGCTGCGCCTCTACCGTTATGAGGACACCGGATGGGTCAAGGTGGGGGAATGTGATCCTAACAACAGCGACAGCCTGATCTCAACCGATAACGCGCTTTCAGGCGTTTCCACGGGCGATTATAACATCGGTTGGTTTGCAGTGATGGCTGTGGAAATGAACGGAACTGTGATCATGCTGCAATAATATTCCGCTCGGCATCCCCGCCCCGGCACACTCGCACGGGATATCCGCTGTAGGATGGGTCTCCGACCCGGCGCACCTCGCACGGGATACCCGCTGTAGGACGGGTCCCCGACCCGGCGCACTCGCACGGGATATCCGCTGTAGGCCGGGTCCCCGACCCGGCGCACAAGAAAAGTGCAAAGGGGGGGGCAGTGATTCCGCAGGTACGGTTTGTAACCGGACTTGCGGAAATGACAGACTGTCCGGCGGCAAACTGTACTTATGGAATGAAGAGAATATAATCAATGAATTTATTTTCAAACTATAAAAAAGCCTGGCTTATACTGACCGGCATGTTACTCGGGATTATGGTTCAGGCAGCCGATCCCGAATTGTCTGATGCGAAACCGGTCCCCGATATGCAGGTGCTGCCGGAACCGTACGACCAGGCTTCGTTCCAATTACGGGGGAAGGAACTCACCCGTTATCACTTCGGACCTGAACTTCGTCATCCCTTCTGGTATC
>JAWOEI010000028.1:0-75482 GCA_046482825.1 Kiritimatiellia bacterium | reverse complement strand
AACGCTATGCGTTGCATAGGAATAAAGAGAAAAAGGAATCCATCTGATTTTTCGTGTTTTTCGTGTTTTTCGTGGTTAAAACTGCGAAGGCAACTACTGTTTTAAATGCTGCTTTAGTTGCTTTCAATCAACAACTTATGCAAATGGTCTCCTGAGTTTCTTGTTTTTTGCGACAGGAGTTGATTTTATAGCGATTAACAGTGAAAATTATGAAGCACCCGTAAAGCTGACTTTATTTTATCCCCCCTGAACAGGGAAATGTGCCCGGATCATAAACCGAAAAGTCTGATCCGGGATTATCATGTCGCTTATGGTGTTACAGCACCATAATCATTGTGCCGAGGCTTTTCTGTAAACGTATTTCGCCAGCAGTATTGTCATAAACAATATACCAGGGCATGTCTTCGCTGAAGCTGATAGAATCGAATTCGCCTGTCAGTTCTCCTGGGGTGAACCTGGCAATCACATAGTCTGTTTCTGCATCAAGGGGACCTGATGCCTGAATCTGGAGAGTTGATCCTGTTATATCCAGGGCTCCGTCAACGTTGAGCAGGTCGCATGTGCCGTCACTGGAAACATCTGCCAGCAGAATGTCGTTCAATGTGGCTGCGGTCGCAAGCGTAAGCGTTCCGATTGTGGCGTCGCCTCCCGGCGAGACAGTGCCGCTGACAGTGAGGGTTCCGTTGGTAACGGTTCCGTTTCCGCTCAGTCCGCTGATGGACTGTGTGCTACCGCCCAGATCCAGAATTGCTCCCGCTGCTGTCGTCACTTCGGTGGTGGCGGGCAGAGTGCCGGTCAGTGTTCCTCCATCAGCCAGTGAGGCGACGGTCACCAGATCAACCCATGTGCATCGATCTACGTCATCATTTTCTATGCTTTTGAAGGTGAGAGTATGAGATCCGGCACTGAGTTCAACTGCCCCTGAATACATATCGCCTGTTGTGTCGAAGACAGTTCTGTCAAAAGAGAACCTTTCCGTTCCGTCGATTTCAATCGACATATCTGCAGCTCCTCCGCTTACAGGACGTGCTCCGGCCAGGAAGGAGATGGCGTACAGGCCGTCATCAGGCAGGACTATCGTTGTGGAAATGTATCTCTCATCGTTCTTTGCGGGAATAAAGGCGGCATCAGTGCCGTCAATAAGGGCATCCGAGCTGACCCATGTGCTTTCGTGTTCCGCTATGCCGGTACCTGAGCTAAAAGTCCAGGTGGCAGACGTAACACTATAGTCGAAATAACCGTATGTTCCGTTGTCATCAAGCGGATCGTGTACTTCGAAAGAGTGGTTGGTCACCACAATAGGAGCAACCAGTTTCAACATGCCCTGCTGGATGGAGGTGTTGCCGGAGTAGGTGTTTGTGCCGGTAAGGGCGAGTGTGCCAGATCCCGTTTTGGTCAGTCCTCCGGGGCCAGTAATGGCGCCTGCTGAAAGAACAGTGCCCGGTCCGCCCGATGCATCCACGTTGACGGTTGCGTCCTGCTGAAGCTCAATCGTGTCTATCGTCTGCCAGCTTGTGTTTGTAACGCCGCTGAATGTCAGAGGAACAGTGATGTCAGAAGTGGCCTCTGAATATTGATTGAGAATGAACGCCTCGTCAGTGGTGATATACGATATAAAGGAATCGGCAGGGATGTGTGTGCCGATTACCGGCATGCCGGCCACCAGACCTGAGGTATCGCCGCTTCTGGGACATGCCCTTGTTGCACTACTTGCGCCTTTTAGCACAAAGTTTCTTGTAACAGTCGGAGCTGGCGCGCGTCCCGTAACAGAGAAATGCCCGCCGTTAAGTATCAGGCGTGATGTTCTGACGTAGAAATTACAGATCGTGTTTCCTGCGACCAATGATGCGCGCCTGTTGAAGTCAAGATTGAGTGTGCCCTCTGTAATAGTGGTTGCTCCTGTATAGGAACCTCCTGAAAAGGTCATGGAGCCAGCACCCTGTTTGGTAAGTCCGCCTGAACCGCTCCTTTTAAACGGAACAATCGTTTCAATATCTTTTTCATTAGAGTCGATATGTGCGCCGCCGTCTTTCACCAGATAAGTCGCCACTTCGTTTTTTAAGGAAGTCTCTTTCAGCAGGTCGTTGTTTCGTGCTTTTAGAAGGCCTCCGTTGTAGGCGATCTCAAATGCTCCTTGGCCCGTACTTGACATGATGCGATGAGTTGCAAGGGTTCCTCCATTTAAGTTGAGATATCCTGTGCTGCTATCCGTATGTGTCACATTTATTACTTCGACGTAACCGCCATTAATGTTCATTGTCCCCCGAGCATTCCAGCCGAGCTGTATGTCTGATGTGCTCTTGAGCTGTGCTCCCGGATTGATGTTTATCTCAAAAAGGTCCTCAACTGCATGTCCTCCTATCGTGTAATTTACGGTTAATTTTCCGTCAATATTGAGTGTGACATCATCTCGCAAACGGAATCCGAAAGTTTTGTACTGATAGATAGGCGGGTGTCCTGTTGTTTCTAGCGAGGCTCCAGCGGGAATGTTTATTGTGCTGCCTGCAACTCCTCCTTCGATACCGTACCATGCAGTATTTGCATCCATGACATCGATGGAGTGGAAGGTGTTTGAGCCTTCAAAAACAATTGTTCCGCCCCCGGTGATGTCGAGATCAACGGTGTTGTTGTCACTGCTGGTTTTGTTGGTCACTGTCACATCGGTGGATACCCAGAGCAGGGGCTTGTCGATGCCGAAATTGAGGCTGTTTCCATTGCCTTCAAGCAGATAACTTCCGGATCCGGGCGCGTTGAATCGCAGATCGCCGACCGTGATATCTTCTTCAAGTGTGATTGTGCCAGCCGTTCCGGAGCCTGCGCCTATGATGGTGGTGTCCGGATAATTAGAGTTGTCCCAGCTTATGTTGACCCCTGAGTTGTCCAGCCAGTTGGTATTATCTGTACCGGTTGACCAGAATCCGGAGCCATCCTGGGCTCCCGCAGTGCCGGTATCGGCATCCCATGTGTTTGTGGTGCCAGCTGCGCACAGCGTGCTGAAAAACACACACGCGCATACGGTTAGGCCGCATGTGCTTGTAATTTTTCTGTTCATAGTTTTCTCCTTCATGTTTTGTTTTATGTATAGTGCCAGTGTTCGATATTTCAGTCATGATCAAACATAACTGATAACAACTAACTCCTGCAGTATCATATTAAGAAGTTTTTCCTTCAATAAAAACCTCTTTGATCAATGGCATTTATTATGCGGGGGGGGGTAAAATGTCAACCCTTAATTATTTGATAAAGAAATGCGATTTGACTCACAATAGAATAATATCCCTGTGGTCCAATGCACTTGCCAACAGCCAGTTCCAAGAGTCTCTGAGTCTGATCAAGTGATAGGGCATTGAACACGACTCTTCTATAGGCGGCAACTTTTTCTGAATTCATCAAACCGCCTATTTCTATATTAAGCACAATACATTGAAACAGATTAAACATTATTCATTTAAAAGCTAAAAAATTGGGCTTGCCAATTATCAGGTGATATGAAAAAATCAGGGGCAATGAAGAAGATGATAACAGTTGCTGATCTACGACTTGGCGAGCTATGGCTGTTGCACGGCCATGGGACGGCTGGTTATTAGCATTGATATAAGCTAAGTCGAATCAGAACTCCCGTGACCTGACGCTGTGTCCGCGGGAGTTTTTTTTGTCGGAATTACAGGCCGGGTTGCGGGCGAAGGAGAAAAAATGAGTGAAAACAGTGATATGAAACGCGTATATATTTTTGATACTACATTGCGCGATGGTGAACAATCTCCTGGTTGTACAATGAATCTGCAGGATAAGCTGCTTGTTGCCGAACATCTTGAGGAACTCAAGGTCGATGTAATCGAAGCCGGTTTCGCGATAGCTTCGAAAGGTGATTTCGAGGCTGTAAAAGCAATTTCCGGAGTTGTCAGGAATGCCAGTGTGTCCAGCCTGTGCCGTGCGCTGGAAAAAGACATAGACTGTGCCTGGGATGCGGTGAAAAATGCTGTGCGACCTCGTCTTCACACCTTTATTGCGACATCTCCCATACACATGGAGTTTAAATTGAAAATGTCTCCTGAAGATGTGTATAAGCGCGCTGTTGATATGGTGAAATATGCAAGGAATCTCTGTGAAGACGTTGAGTTTTCTCTGGAGGACTGTTCACGCAGTGAAAGACCTTTCATTTACCGTATTATTGAAGGGGCTGTCGCTGCGGGTGCTTCAACGATCAACATACCGGACACAGTAGGCTATGCAGTGCCGGAGGAATTCGGCAGACTTATCGCTGATATTCGTAATAATGTTCCCAACATTGACAAGGCATGTATATCTGTGCATTGCCACAATGATCTCGGTCTGGGCACGGCTAACTCTCTGGCCGCTGTGAAGGCGGGAGCAGAGCAGGTTGAATGCACGGTAAATGGTATAGGAGAACGCGCTGGCAATGCCGGTGTCGAAGAGATTGTAATGGCTATGCAGACCCGCAAGGATTATTATCAGGCTTATACAGGCATAGATACGACAAAAATTTATCCCGCGAGTCGTTGTGTAGTGAATGTTACCGGCAGCCGTGTGCAGGCTAACAAGGCTGTTGTCGGAGAGAATGCTTTTGCGCATGAATCCGGGATTCATCAACATGGAATGCTTTCGAATCCGTTGACTTATGAAATAATGACTCCTGAGTCGATAGGGCTGCCCACAAACAAAATGGTGCTGGGTAAACATTCCGGCAGACATGCTTTCGAGGATCGTCTGCAGGAATTGGGTTTTAAATTTGATGAAACCCGTATTGCTGATCTGTTCACCAGGTTCAAGGATCTTGCTGATCGTAAGAAATACGTCAGTGATAATGATATCGAGGCTTTGGCTTACGATCTGCAGACCATGGTGGCTTCAGGTATCAAGCTTGATAGGTTTAATACTACGGCAAGCAATGTTATTACCCCTGTAAGCACTGTCCGTCTGTCTGTAAACGGCGAACTTATGGAGGAGGTTTCGATTGGCGACGGCCCGATAAGCGCTTCTTTTTCGGCGATAAACACTGTTGTCGGCTTGCAGATAGAGCTCGAAAGCTTTGAGCTTTCCGCTATTGACGGCGGTCGTGATGCGCAGTGTGAAGCCACTGTACGTGTGCGTGAAGGGGGACAGACCTATCATGGACGCGGTATATCCACTGATGTGATAGAAGCGAGTATCCTGGCTTATATTCAGGCGGTCAACGTTCTGAAAAACGAGAGAGCTTGAAAGCATGGAAGATGGCAAGCCTTATAGTTTTAGAGGCCCTTAATATTCTATCCGGGGCTTATCCTCCGGGCGCAGTTTTTTGATCTTTTTAAACGTAAAATTGCGCCAGTGTGCTTTTGTTTCAAAGGTGGCCAGCCCTAAAGGGAGTGTCTCCTCTATATCGCCGAAGCGCAGACTAAGGCGTTTGCAGTCATCGTATTCCACTCTCGCAGTGTACAAATCTTTATTCAGTGAAACCTGGATAACACCGGGGGTTACTCTGACTTTCAGCCTGTACCAGGCATTGTCTTTAAGCAGCAGACCTTCCGCCCACTGGTTGTTGGCGGCATCGTTGCCGTCGTAGGAGGAAATGCCGCACAGGCCTCCGCCCCAGCCACCGATGATTACCGTGCAGAAGCTGGTTTCGACCGGAATGGTCAATGCCATGAAAAAGTCGGAACCCTCTTTGCGCATGCCCTCTATTGAGAGTTCATAGTTCATTGCAGGGAAGCTGTTTGTATAGGCTATTCCGGTTATTGAGTGGCCTATGCCGCATTCGACAATGCCGTCGGGGAGAACCTTTACATCTCCGTGGGCCCCGATATCAGCAACTTTCCAGCCGGTTAGGTCTTTGCCGTTAAAAAGCGGTTTCGGTGGATCCGCCGGACAATGAAAGGCTGTGGTTAGAGTGAGTAGCAGTATGATTGTTTTCATGTAATATCTGTCCTGTTGTTTTCCCTGTTGCATGCCTTGCCGTGTGTCTCCTCAAGCACCACCAGTTTAAATGACCATTGAGCACTCTCCAATAAAAAAAAGTTTACCCAGCAAACCATACAACTATAACACGAAACATGTAGCGTGGTAAGCGAATTGAGCACAATTTTGATCACACTTTGTCAAAATTACAAAAAATTAGTTGCGTTGCTTAATTTATATTTAATTCACCTGAAGATAATCGTATTATATTAATATTAATTTTTATTTGTTTTCCAATGGGGTGGGAGAGTGGAATGCCGCGCATTTTTGACAATATAGATAAATCTTTAACAGAGGCATTGCAGAACTCTCTATCAAAAGCCCATCGTGCTGACTTTTGCGTGGGTTACTTTAACCTTCGTGGCTGGAAAGAGCTTGATTCCCAAATAGCTGATTTTGAGGGCGTTGAAGGAAGGCAATGTCGATTACTGGTTGGTATGGCTCTTTCAGAAGAAAGAGAGCTTCGTCATGCATTAAGCGCAGTGCCTCAGAAAAGGATGGATCAAGGAAAGGTGATCCGTCTTAAGAAAGAGCTGGCCGAGTCCTTTCGTAAGCAGTTATGTTATGGAGTGCCTACTGACGCTGATGAGGAAGGGCTGCGTCGTCTGTGCAAACAACTGAGAACAAAGAAGCTTGTTGTAAAGCTCTTTGCCGGTTATCCGTTACATGCAAAACTCTATATGGCATTCCGGGATGACCCGGATAATCCGGCTATAGGTTATGTGGGTAGCAGTAATTTGACATTTTCAGGACTCTCTAAGCAGGGGGAACTGAATGTTGATGTTGTAGACCCCGATTCAGCACAGAAACTTGCTAAGTGGTTCGAACTGCGTTGGACAGATGGATTCAGTATCGATATCAGTGAAGACCTGATAACAGTTATAGAAGAGAGCTGGGCACGTGAAGATATAGTACCTCCCTATCATATCTATCTTAAAATGGCATATACGCTTTCGCAGGAGGCCCGCACGGGTATTGCTGAGGAGGTTCTGCCTGAACAGTTTGAGCGTATTTTATTTGATTTTCAGAAAGATGCGGTTAAGGTTGCTGCCAAAAAATTAAAAGAGCATGGGGGTGTTCTGATAGGGGATGTCGTCGGGCTTGGAAAAACTATTACGGCAACGGCTGTTGCCAGCCTTTTCGACCATTTACGTATCCTCGTGATATGTCCGCCTAATCTTAAATCCATGTGGGAGGATTATGCACATAAGTATGGCGTTCAGATGAAAGTGCTGCCCGTTACACAGGCAAAGAAATTATCAAAGGAGCGTCGCTATCAGCTTGTTATTATTGATGAGTCTCATAACCTTCGAAATCGTGAGGGGCAGCGTTACCGGTTTGTTCGGGAATATATAATGCAGAATGAGTCAAAAGTCATTCTTCTTTCCGCAACACCATACAATAAAACATTTCTCGATCTTGGGAACCAGTTAAGACTTTTTCTGAACCCTGAACAGAATATTGATGCAGCACCGGAAAGAATGATTCGTGAACTTGGTGAACTCTTTCTGAATCAGAATGCGCCTCCCCCATTGCTTAGACCACTGACCGGCACTTTTTAAGTGGAATCTGCGTCAGGTTTTGGGGTGTCGATAGCTGGGTGCCAGATCCAGCTGTCTGAGATTGTTGTATCATATAGGGGGCCGCCGTGCTACCATAAAGCTGTGTTTCAGAGGACAGGGCTCTGCGGAGGCGCACCCCGAGCGCTGAGACACGGAAGAGGCAATGAGCCTGTGGGCCGGCGGTTATATTTTTAGCCGTCGGTCTTTTTGCCTCTTCCTCAGATGCGAAAAACCTCGGGGGGTCTGGGAGGCTGGCCCCCCTTGTTTGGGAGCAGAGGGTTTGTTTTTTATGGTTAAATGCCTGCATAGTAAATTTCCGCCGGGGTTTTCTTCCCGAGAGATGAGTGTTTGCGCTCATCGTTATAATAGCCGAAGTAATTTTTCAGTCCGTAAGCCAGTGCACGCCCAGTGCTGTAACAGTTGGGGTATACGTTCTCATATTTCACTGACCACCAGAGCCTTTCAGTGAACACATTATCCAGGGCTCTTCCCCGGCCATCCATGCTGATCTGTATTTTCCTGCCGAGAAGCACCGATGTAAACTCTTCACTGGTGAACTGTGATCCCTGATCACTGTTGAAGATATCCGGCGTCCCTGTTCTCAGAGCGCTGTTAAGCGCGTTAATACAGAACGAACTCTCAAGAGTGTTCGACAACTCCCAGGCAAGTACATACCTGCTAAACCAGTCAATCACGGCAGCAAGGTAGAGAAAGCCCGATTTCATTGGTATATACGTGATATCTGTACCCCACACCTGGTTCACTCTCGTTATCTCAAGGTCCCTGAGCAGGTAGGGGTATATTTTATGTCCGGGGCAAGGGGTGCTTGTATGAGGTCCCGGTGTAATCGCCTGTATCCCCATAACCCTCATCAGCCTTTCAACCCGTTTATGGTTAACCTTCCAGCCATTGTCACGGAGCCAGTCAGTCATCCGGGGCGACCCGTATTCAGGGTTCAGCAAGTACTGTTCGTCAATCAATCGCATGATCCGCAGATTCTTTTCGCTTTCCACAACAGGTGCGTGATAGAAGGTGGATCGGGAAACACCCGCCAGATCGCATTGCCTCCGAATCGAGTATTTCTTGTTCCTCTCCACCCAGTTTCGGCGCATCAGTCCTGGAATGGCCCCAGCTTTTTTTTTAGCCACTTGATGTCCATCTTCAGGCGGCCGATCTCCTCATAAAGCGGAGCGGTCAACTCTTCTTCGCTCTTACCTGCTTTCGCCTTGCCGGATTCAAAAATATTCGGGACATGATTAAGAAGCTGCTTTTTCCATGCCGAGATCTGGTTCGGATGAACTTTATATTCTGTGGCCAGCTCGGATAATGTTTTTACCTCTTTCAATGCCTCAAGCGCGACGACCGCCTTGAATTGCTCAGTGAATGCTCGTCTTTTCCGTTTCATTTCCATGCGTCCTTTTGTATCATTTATTGGACGCAGATTCCACTTAAGACAGTTGTCCGATTATTGGGGGAAAGCGCAGTTTAGGATTATATTACAGAATACCAGACCAAGGCGAAAAACCGCGAGATTGCCGCTGTTGTTGAAACTTTCGGCCTGGACGAAGAAAAGCTCAGTGCTTTGATGAATTCAAACTACTGCAAAAGAAGGCAATGTTGTTAAAGCGGAAATGGCGCCCCTGGCAGGATTCGAACCTGCGACCGTCGGATTAGAAATCCGATGCTCTATCCAACTGAGCTACAGGAGCACTTGAAAAGACGGCTATAGAATATATCAGTGGCGGGTTAATTTAAAGTTGAAAATGACTTGATCGGCATTTTTTTGCCGCATTGCATTCCGCAGGCTGAAGCCCGTACTGCATGCGCCTTCGTCAAGGCTTCGGTCTGCAATTCCCGCAGCCGCTTCATGCCCTTTTTGTTATTCGCACAGCGCTAATAAACAGCAGCCACATCGCAATTGCGCTACTGGATATAAAGATTATAGGCATAATACCGACTTTAGCCATCAGAGGAATGGCCATGCCTGTCCATAGCCCGCCTCCCATGAAGGGTTCGTGAAGCAGCTGTTTGGCGGCAAAAGAATCGGCCGCATCGGTTTTGTAGTGAGGATCCGCTACCCGCAGCAGCAGAAGTCCCGAGGCGGTAACGCCCATAGACTGCCCCAGTTCCGCTATTGCTTTTTCAAACCATGCGGTTTTAAATACGCGCGGTGCCAGGAAGAGAAGACAGAAGACATTCCAGGCTATTCCGAGAGCGGCCAGTATGAGCAGCGGAACAATGCCGTTGAGCACAACATCCAGTCTTATAGTTGCAATGGCGGCGACAATCAGAAAATCAAGCGATGTATTTTGAATCCTTTTCATCAGACCTTCGTCTATTAGATGGTGTTTGTCAAATTTTGTTTCCAGTATCTGTATGATTAAACCGCCCAGCATACAGAGGGGGAAAAGCGGAAAGCTCTGGAGCAGTTCATTCCGGCTGAGAAACGCATTGCAACTTTCCAGATGTACCAGTGCTGTTTTGAGCAGGATCCCTATGCCTATTGCCAGTCCGGCTATGCAAAGATGAAAGCTGAAGGAGTCAAGCGCATCGGTCTTGATGGTGAGTCGTCCTGCTTCAGGACGTATGTCCAAAGGATGAATGCCCCTGACTGTCTGCTCTTTTTCAGCATCAAGGGTGCTCTGTGGATGCGTTATATATCCTTTGCGTGCAGCGTAATTGATCAGTATCATGCCGGTTATGATTGCGCTCAGCACTCCTATAGTGGCGCTTGTGAGTGCGAAATCACAGCCTTCAGCCCATCCTATCTGAATAAAAACATCCTTAAGACCTGCGGCGGTGCCGTGTCCTCCTTCGAATCCTACAGGCAGAACACCTGCGAATGTATCGGGTAAGTCGAACATTTTTCCGAGCACCAATAGAACTGCCAGCGATGCAAGCAGATATTGTCCCCAGACGAGTATCTGTCCGTATGCAAGCTGCATTCCGGCCCTTTTACCTAGAGTTCTGAAGCGCGGCAGTTTTACGCCGAGAAAAAGAGATGCGAAAACAATGTTGATCAAAAAGCCCGGGATTTTTGACCATCCTGCGGTGCAGGCCTCGGGAAGAGGAAGTCCGATGGATCTGCTTGTCTGTATGACTACGAGTGCCGTGATGCCGGAAATAACCGCTGACGGTATGTAGAGTTTGTGAAAAAGCGGTATCCGCATGCGCAGGTACGAACCGATGAAAACAAACAAACAGAGAAAACAGAATGAGACAGCAATGGTCATGGATGCATTTGAACATATTTTCGAGTCTGTTGTCAATCAGAGAGACATTCGGTGCGTGTTGTTGACTATCCACAGATTGACAGGATAGAAAAATTGTTTATTTCGGCAATCTATGGATGAAAAGATGCGGGGCAAAGTTCTTGCTGCACAACGCCTACTTGATCAAAATCTCTTTGATCGCTTTGCTGAAAATCTTTCCCATTCGCATCATTCCGATGTCGTTGGGGTGAACCCCGTCCACCGTGCCTTCAAAATCGTGTCCCAGCATTTCGTCCGCCTTGAGATAATGAAGTTTCTTCCCTAATTCAGGATCTTCGTTTTTCAGAGAAATCGATACAGTCATTTCGTTGGTCATGTTTAAAGCTTGTCCATTTTTTACAAAGCGCCATCCTTCCGGGGTTCTACTGTAGATATCAATTCCGCTGACACCGGTAGCCAGCATGTGTCTTTTGGACAGATGTTTGTTTTTGAGCACCCACTTAATTCTGAATGATCCTCCGTCGGAAACAAAGTGTAGCGCCATTCCGGCTGAATGATGGCTCAGATTCCATACAGGTCCGGGTACACTTTCTCCGGCCCGGGTCGGCAGACGGTCGTAGTATTGTTATGTATCGCTGAACGCCTTGCCTTCAATCGGCAGAACTTTGCCGCTGTACCATGCAGTCTTTCCATCCGCATCCAGCGTGCTTTTTTTCTGATTAATAAGGTTTTCTGCATGGCAAAAACCTGTGAGAAATACGATAGTGACCGCTATTGAATGATATTTCTTCATTTTCTGAAAATACTGTAGCTTCAGGTGTTTGGCACTTAATTTACGGCATAAAAAACAGGAATTACACGCGTTTTCCTGTAGCCTGGCGGGGTCACGGCCCCCGCCCTACAGGACATGCCTGGCGGGGTCACGGTCCCCGCCCTACAGGACATGAACGACCTTTTTAAAGGTGTTTTCCTGTAGCCGAGGTCCGTGACCTCGGACATTTTTCAGCTTAGGTTGACGCGTATACGCATTTGCGGGAGAGGCGCATGCTACTGCAACGATTGTCCGGCAAATGTATAAATATATAAACTTATATTTTTATTATAATACACGTCAATATTAATGACCGGTTAATCTGTTAAAAAGTTTTTCCGAAGTCGCAGTACGGCTTGATCGGGCAGTCCCGGCACTCGGGCTTACGGGGAGAGCAGCGGGTCTGGCCGAAGGAGACAAGGTATGAGTTCCATGTGATCCAATACCGTTCGGGCAGGATTTTGCGGAGTTTCATTTCGGTGTCGTATGGTTTTTTTGTTTTCAGCAGACCCAGACGGTTACAGATGCGGTGAACATGAACATCTACGCAGACAGCTGGTTTTTTAAAACCCAGAGCCACCACCAGATTGGCTGTCTTTCGCCCGACACCGGGCAGCTCGCAGAGTTCTTCAACGGTGTCGGGTATGATTCCGTTGAATTTGCTACGCAATACATCGGGAAGTTCTTTGAGATGGCGGGCTTTGTCGCGATAGAAACCGACAGGATAAATTGTTTTTTCGAGTTCTTTCTGTGAAATCTTTTCAAGACTGTCAGGTGTGGTCATTTTTTTGAAAAGTCGGTCGCAGGCGGCTGCGGTACAGGCGTCCTTGGTGCGGGCACTGAGAATGGTGCCGACAAGCACCATGAAGGGGTCTCCGGTCTGTATAGCGACGAGATCTATGACAGGGGCCCGGTTGGTTTCAAACTCTTTTTTCAACGCCTTGTTGACTGCTGGTATATCTCTGATTTTCACACTTGTTATCAATTCATGCTGATCCGCATGATTCGCAGTTGAAATTAAGACTGATGAAGTTATCAACGTGCAGGAGCGGCGGACCCGTTAAAAATCCGCCGGGCACCTGCATTTCGGTTTTGCCCTTGGGTGAAAGGCCTGATGCCGGAACGCTCAGCGTTTCGGCATGTGAATGGACCTGCCATGCCAGGCGTGCGCAGCTTCCATCCAGGCTTCAGACATTGTCGGATGACAGTGTATTGTGTTGCCTATTTCGTCTATTGTCAGCTCATTGCGGATGGCTACAGCAGCTTCGGATATAAGATCGGTCGCATGTAATCCAACCGCCTGGGCTCCGAGCAGCTGACCTGTTGCGGCGTCAGCAATCCACTTGACAAAACCGTCGGTTTCTGCCGCAGCCATTGCTTTGCCGAGAGCGGCAAAGGGGAAGATTCCCGTTTGGACTTCAATGCCTTCTGTTCCGGCCTGTTCCTCGGAAATACCGGCCAGTCCCACCTCCGGCATTGTGAATATGCAGGAAGGGCATACTTTTTCAATTTTTGATTTTATTCCAGCGACAGCCTCAGCCGCTGTAATGCCTTGCTGGGTGGCTGCATGGGCCAACTGGATTGAACCGGCGACAACATCGCCGACAGCATAGATTGATGCTGTATTTGTGCGGCACTGGCTGTTTACCTGTATTGTGCCGTTCTTTTCAACTTTTACTCCGGCGCGTTCAAGCTCAAGTTCTGCGGTGTTGGGGACGCGTCCTATTGATACGAGCATTGCGTCGGCAGAGACTTTTTTTCCGTTGACCATGCCGGATACACCGCTTTTATCCGCCTTGATATCTGAGAGAGGGGCTCCGGTCATGATTTTTATGCCTATATCATTCATGCGTTTCTGCAGAATGCGGCGGACATCACGGTCGAGCACTGTCAGTATGTCGTCAAGCATTTCAACTATGGTTACCTCAGTGCCGAGTGCAGCTGCCATGCAGGCGAATTCGCATCCTATTACTCCTCCGCCGAGAACCAGCAGTCTCTTCGGAAGTTCTTTAAGATCGAGAAACGCGCGGCTTTCCATTACCAGCTTGCTTTTTGGCAGAAAACCGGGCATGGCTGAGCTGCTACCGGACGCAATGATTACGGAGGATGCACTCAGCCATCGCGTTGTGCCGTCCGGTTGCTGAACTGACAGGCGGCTGGGACCTTCAAAACGTGCGGTGCCATTGATCATATCCACACCGTTGGATTTCAACAGCATCTGAACGCCGCCGGTCAGCTTTCTGACAATTTCTCCCTTGCGTTTGATCATGGCGGCATAATCAAAAGATACGCGGCCGGACGAAACTCCCAGCTTTTCACTCTCTTTTGTCTGAAGATAGCGTTCAGCAGAGGCAATCAGGGTTTTGGTAGGTATGCATCCCCAGTTTAGACAGGTGCCCCCATAGGCTTCTTTCTCAATTACGGCTGTTTTTTTTCCCAGCTGTGCTGAACGTATCGCGGCGGGATAGCCCCCGGGACCGGCACCGATTACAATTACATCATAGTCGTTCATGGTTTTTCCTCTTAAATTATTTTTAATTAACCACAGAGAACACAAAAAGCACAGAGATTATTGCTGCGTAGTTTTTCAGACAGGATAACAGGATTGTCCGTATAGAATAAAAGATTCTATTCCGTGTGCTTCAGTGTGTTCCGTGATTATACTTAAATCAGTGATTTCCAAAGTTCGATATCCTCGAGCTTGTCTTTGACTGCATTGATGAATTCAGCTGCAGTTGCGCCATCTACAATCCTGTGATCGGCCGAGAGAGTCATAGCCATTATGGTTCTGATTCTGATTTCGCCGTTGACCACAGCGGGAACTTCGCGACCGGATGCAACGGCCAGGATGCCAGCTTCACCGGGGTTGATTATGGCGGAGAACTGATCAACCTCCATCATCCCCATGTTTGAAACCGTGAAGGAACTGCCGGTCATTTCATCCGGTGTCAGATTGCCTTCACGTGCTTTTACCGCTAGTGCTCTGGTTCGGGCGTTCAACTCGCTCATTGTGAGAGTCTGTGCCGCAGGGATTACAGGGACAACCAGTCCTTTTTCAACGCTGACCGCCATGCCCAGATTCACATCACCGCACCAGGAAACAGATTGTCCGTCGGTTGTGGAATTAACCACAGGAAATTCCTCCAACGAGAGCACAACAGCTTCAAGAATAAAGTCGTTTATGCTGTAACCCAGTTCCTGCTCTTTTAGGCGGGAACGGTATTTGACGAGTTCCGTGATGTCTGCTTTGACGGTTACGTAAAAATGGGGGATAGTCTGTTTGCTTTCCTGCAGGCGTTTTGCAATGACCTGACGCATACGCGACATCGCCACCGGTTTCTGCCTTAGGGCGCGTTTTATATCATCGGTCTGGATACGGTTGGCTTCGCCGGATCCCCGGACGCTGAGCAGGTTGATGCCGTGGATCAAAGCCAGGCGTCTGGCTGCCGGTGTGACACGCAGATTGTTGTAACCGGAGCTCTCCAGATATGCTTTGACATCCTTTTCAACAATTCGACCGCCTGGTCCGGAACCTTTGACGGGGGCGGGATCAATACAAGCCCTTTTTGCCAGAGCCCGTGCACGCGGTGAGATAAGCAACTTTTTCTGTTCGGGGGCTGCCGGTGCAGGCGCGGGAGCTGTCTTTGCCGGTGCAGGTTCGGGAGCAGGTGCAGGTGCGGGAGCTTTTTTTTCCGGATTTGCGGCTTCAGGCGGTTTGCTGGCCGGAGGCGGCGGTGCGGCAGGTGTTTCAGGTTTCGGCGGTTCATCTGGAACCTTTTCGCCTTTTTCCCCTATGTAGCCTACAACAGTGTCAACCGGTACGGTGACGCCCTCGCGCACATAAATTTTCAGCAGAGTGCCTTCCAGAAAGGTTTCCACCTCAAGGTTGGCTTTGTCGGTTTCTATCTCAAAAAGGATGTCACCCTTTTTTATGACATCACCTTCGTTCTTCAGCCATTTTACAATGGCTCCCTCTTCCATAGTTTGTCCGAGTTTCGGAAATATAACAGCCTGAGCCATAGTTTCTCCATGCTTTAATGTATTTATGGTATTTATTGATTTGTGAATAAATCCATTTTTATGGATCGGTTTACAATATAGCGTAATTTGCGATATATTGGAATAACGAATGAGCTTATTTTAGTGTCGGGCAAAAACATGCAAAAAAGCATTTACCTGTGCCCCTCTTTTAATGTAACCTGTATATATGTTTAACAACTGTGCTGAAAGGAGCGGCTGGGCAACTGGATACTGAAATCAGATATAAACGTATTCTGCTGAAATTGAGCGGTGAAGTTCTGGGCAATCGCGACGCCGGTGAATGTATAGACCCGGACATTCTTGCTGTTATGGCTGGCAGAGTAGCCGATATTGTGGAAATGGGTGTTCAGATAGGGATAGTCCTTGGAGGCGGAAATATTTTCAGAGGACTGAAAGGTCAGAGTAAGGGCGTTGACCGGACAACCGGTGATTATATGGGAATGCTGGCAACCATCATAAACGGTTTGGCTATGCAGAATGCGCTTGAACAGATCGGTCTGGATACCCGCGTGCAGACCGCCATAGAAATGCGCGAAGTGGCCGAACCTTTTATAAAGCGGAAGGCAGTGCGGCACCTGGAAAAAGGAAGGGTGGTCATATTTGCAGGCGGAACCGGCAGTCCGTTTTTCAGCACAGATACGGCGGCTGCTTTGAGAGCGAGTGAAATAGGAGCGGATGTTGTGCTGAAAGCCACAAAGGTGGATGGTGTCTATACATCCAATCCCAGGTTTAATCCCGAAGCTACCCGGCTGAACAGCATTTCCTACGAGGATGCTCTGACTAAGCGTTATGAGGTGATGGATTCGGCGGCCTTTGCGTTGTGTATGGAGAATGACATACCGATTGTGGTTTTTGATTTTTTTGATGAGGAAGCTCTGGAACGTATTGTGCGCGGCGAGACCGAAGTCGGCACGTTTGTCGGTAACCAGAGCTGACCGATGGCAATGTTTAACTATTGAGTACAGGAGAATATCGTGGAAACAGTAGCAGAAGTTCTTTCAGACATTGGTGATAAAATGGACAACACGGTTAAAGTGTTGAAGGATAATTTCAACGGTTTGCGTACCGGTAAGGCCTCTCCGGCACTGGTTGACGGCCTTCAGGTGACTTACTACGGTGCTCCTGCACGCCTGCGGGATGTCGCCAATATCTCAACCCCGGAACCGCGTCTGATAACAATCTCGCCTTTTGATCCCACTGTACTCTCTGAAATCGAAAAGGCTATTCTGGCGGCGAACCTTGGAGTTACCCCCCAGAATGACGGACGGATTATCAGGGTTCCGATTCCGGAATTGAGTGAAGAACGCCGCAAGGAAATAGTCAAGGTTGCCAAACGTCAGGCGGAGGAGTCCCGTGTGGCGATACGTAATGTGCGGCGCGATGCCAATGATACGATAAAAAAGTTGCAGAAAGACGGAAAGATCACCGAGGACGAACGTGATCAGGGGATGTCGGCTGTGCAGAAGGCCACCGATGGTCATATAGCTGCAATAGATACGGAACTTAAGAACAAAGAGACTGAGGTGATGTCTGTCTAGTTCAGGCATTTATGAAAGCTGGAGGTAAATTAACCATGGCAGAAGATGAAAAAGGGGGCGTACCGCCCAAGGCTACACCAGGCGCACCGCGTCCTATCAATGTAAAAATGAAACCTGTCGCCCCGAAAACAGAGACTCAGGAAGTGGCGGATGCTGAAGCTAAAAAGAGAAGTCAGGCCATTTCGAGGGAATCCGTTTCTTCCATTTCATCAGGGCCTACGGCACGGGTGCCGATTCCGTCTCTGGATGATATTGACGGGGAAAATGTAAAAAAGAAAGCTTCAGCTCCGGCTACAGTCAAGCTTCGTCCAGTCAAGACAGTGGGTGCAGGAGAGAATGGAAAAACCGCTGCAAGTAAGCCTCCGATAACACCTGTCGGGAAAAAAACCCCTGTTAAACCGGCTGGCATCAATACATCTACGAAACCGGTGAAAGATTCCCACAAACCGGGTTCCAATCCGCTGCCCCCCGGACCGAAACCGCCGTCTGATGCTCAGGTGCATGCGGCTAAATCCAAGACTTCACGTATTTCTCTTGATTCAGCTATAGGTGTGGCACCGGAAGGCCCGATGTCCAGCGGAAAAAGCAGCGGCGCTCCTAAAACAATCAAGTTGAAGCGTCCCGCAAAACTGGCTGGCACCGGCAAGATGCCCTCTCCCGCCACAAGTCCCATTTCTGCTGATGATTCTAAAAAAGGCACAGCTCCTATAGGGAAAACTTCCCGGATTCCACATGAGGTTGTCGGCGGGAAAGGTGAATCCGAGACAGGGGCTAAGAAAAAACCGCTGTCTATCAAGAAAAAGAACGTTTCCGGTACCGGCGACGATGCTGGCGGTGAATCAGCTGATTTTGAAGGACTCACACCTGTTTCCGACCTGAATCTCACTCCTGTCAAGGAGGAGAGTGCCGTATTAACCACCATTGCCGGCATTGCAGCTCTTGCTGCTGTAATAGTAGGCATTCTGCTTGTGATCTGCCTAGCATCGCATGCTGTCGGACCCAACGCTGGACCGAACAGTCTTGCATCTGTGAAGGCGGGTTTCGGCAAGATGTGGCCGGGAGTTGTTAACTGAAGTTGCGGCATTGAGAATAAAAATAAACGTTTAGGATTATGGTTGCGTTCTTTTGATGAAACAGGTTCTGGTGCGGAACCGTTCAGCGGTAGCTTTAGTGTGAATGAAAAAAAGATGAGTGCGGCAGGCCGCACTTATCTTTTTTTGGTTCGCATGATTCCGGCATGAACAGAACAAAAGAAGGCCGGAAGAGCGGGAAAAATGGAATTTATAGCATATTGACGCAAAACAACGTTAAATTGTCGTGTTAAACGGTTTTATATATTTTCCGATTCTCCTATAATGTCAGCATAAATGAATGCTGTTGGAGGATTAAATTGGATATTATTTCTGTTATAACCGCTTTGTCGCATGAATTCGGAGGCGCTCGTTATGTTCGTGGAGGGGGAGGCAACACTTCCTGCAAAAATGAAACAACTCTATGGGTCAAGCCTTCTGGAATAACCCTGAGCAGTCTGACCCCCGGAAAATTTGTGGCGCTCGACAGAGCTGAATTATCAAAACTTTATGATATTGAAACTCCGGAGGAGCCTTCCAAACGTGAAGCTCTTGTAAAAGATGTCATGGCTGAAGCCACACTTCCGGAGATGCCCGGGCGCGCATCTGTTGAAGCTCCGCTTCACGACACCCTCAGTGCCCGTTACGTTGTTCATACACATCCTTCTTTGGTCAACGGTATGACCTGTGCCAAAGGCGGGAGGAAGGTTTGTTCTGAACTCTTCCCTGATGCACTATGGCTGGATTATATCGATCCAGGCTATACTCTCTGTATGCAGGTCCGCAGAGAGATTCAGCGTTACAGGGAAAAAAACGGTGTGGAACCGAAACTGATTTTTCTGAAGAATCACGGTGTTTTTGTTGCTGCCGATTCTCCTGAAAAGATACGTTCATTATACAGCGGAGTCATGGATGTTCTGGAAAGCGAGTATGCCGAAGCCGGAATTGACATATCACTGCAATGTGGTCAGACCGCTTCTGATATATCTCTGGAGGCTGACGTTGGTATGATTCATGAGGCGATGGGGGATGAAAATCTGAAAATAGCCGCATCAGGGTTTTTCGATGTTGCCGCGGGGCCGATTTCGCCTGACCATCTGGTTTATGCCAAGGCTTATCCATACATGGGTGTTCCCACAAAAGAGGGTGTAGAGAAATACAGACGTGTTCGCGGTTATCTGCCGCTGGTGTTCAGCTTTAATCAGCATGTTTTCGGGGTTGCGGACAGTGAGAAAGGAGCCGCACTTGCTTTGGAGCTGGCTAAGGACGGAGCACTGGTGGAGAAGCTGTCTGCCGCTTTTGGAGGAATTGAGTACATGAATGATTCCGCCCGTGAATTCATAGAAAACTGGGAGGTTGAATCCTACCGTAAGAAGCAGCTTTGAATTATGAATGATGAGAGATGAAGCGTTCATCTCCTGTAACAGACCGTGACAATGTGTTACGTGATCAGAAGAGGTTGATTATTATGAGCGAAAAGATCGAACAGGCTTATCGTATTGCCAAAGAAAAATATGCGGAGATAGGAGTTGATACGGATGTCGCAATGGCTGCACTGGAGGAAGTGCCAGTCAGTATGAATTGCTGGCAGGGGGATGATGTTGGCGGTTTTGAGAGTGTCGGCGGATCGGAACTCAGCGGAGGCATTCAGGCAACAGGAAACTATCCGGGGAAGGCCCGGACAATAGGGGAGTTGCGCGATGATATTGAAAAGGCGCTCTCTCTTATTCCCGGAACCCATCGTCTTAATCTGCATGCCAGCTATCTTGATAACAACGGGGTGTTTGTGGATCGTGATGCAATTGAGCCTGAGCATTTTAAGAGCTGGATAGACTGGGGCAGAGACAGATTGCACGGAATGGATTTCAATCCCACCTTCTTTTCGCATGACAAGGCTGCTGACGGTTTCACCTTGGCTCACCCCGACCAAAGCATACGTGATTTCTGGATTGAGCATGCTAAACGCTGTCGTGTGATAGGTGCCGAGATGGGACGTCAGTTCGGAACAGCGACAGTGACTAATTTCTGGGTTCCGGATTCCTACAAGGATACGCCAGCCGACAGGTGGGGTCCGCGTGTCCGTCTGGCGGACTCACTGGACAAGTGTTTTGCTGAAAAGATTGATCCCCGCCTGCATCTGGATGCGGTTGAATCCAAGCTTTTCGGTATTGGTGGAGAGAGCTACACTGCGGGATCGCATGAATTTTACATGGGATACGCTGTGTCACGTCAGAAGCTGCTCTGCCTGGATGCGGGGCATTATCATCCCACAGAGGTGATTTCTGAAAAGATTTCTTCGGTTATGATGTTCTGCCCTGAGCTTCTGCTGCATGTAAGCCGTCCGGTTCGCTGGGACAGCGATCATGTAGTCTGTTTTGACGATGAGCTGCAGCAGATAGCCAAAGAGCTGGTGCGGAGCGGACAACTGGAGAAGGTGCACATCGGACTGGATTTCTTTGACGCCAGTATCAACCGTGTGGCCGCCTGGGTTATAGGTACGCGTAATATGGTGAAGGCCCTGCTTTTTGCCATGCTCGAGCCTATTGAATCGATTCGTGAGGCTGAATTGAACATGGACTTTACTAAACGTTTGGTGATGTTCGAAGAACTCAAGACAATGCCGTGGAGTGCTGTCTGGGATTACTACTGCCTGAAGCAGGGTGTTCCGGTAGGACTCGACTGGTTTAATGAAATTACCCGGTATGAATCCGATGTGCTGAGTAAACGTTGAGCTTGAGTTGTTAAATTACATGAAGGTTTACGGCGTCGGGGTAACCGACGCCGTTTTTTTCTGATTTTTTTGAAGGGTGCCGAGATGAATTGTAAGTTTGTGGTTTCATGTGCTTGGAATTGTTGATAACATACAGCGTTTTCTGTAAAAATACACCCGTAAGATGTGAGTCCTGCAGCTGTCACCTGCACAATTTCTGAAAAACACATCCTTGCTGCTGAAGATGCGATAGCTGATACGCATAGAATAATAATGGAGAAAAAGTACAAATGAGTAAAGAGCTTGAAGAAGGTACCCGGCTGATGCTGGATTTTGAAAAAATCTCAAAAATTGCGGAGAACTGTAAAGATGTAATTCCTGTGGCTGTTCAGCATGCCGATACCGGGGAAGTTATCCTGGTTGCTTATACCAATGAATTTGCAATGAAAAAAGCCTTTGAAGAGCGTATGCTGGTTCTCTGGAGTACCTCGCGCAAGGTTTTGTGGGAGAAGGGTAAGACTTCCGGCGAAACATTTGAGCTGCTTGAGGCCCGGGTGAACTGTGAACAGAACTCTCTGGTTTACATTGTGCGGCCGAAACGCGGGAATATCTGTCATACGAAAAATCAGAAGGGCGAACCGCGGAACTGTTATTATCGTCGCATAAATATGGATACTTTTGAACTGGAAAATATCGATCCTTGAACCGATTACGGCTGGATCAGCGCTGGTGCCTGTTGGCCTGCGCATTTCATTACCACAATTACCTGTTTTTACGGCACGTATGGAGCTGTCAGCAGGTGGCACCAGCCATTTGCAACTTCTGAATATGAAATACCGCTGTCCATACTGTAAGAAGATTATTGAAGATCTGCGTGGGGCTAAGTGTCCGCATTGCGGGCGTTACATGTCAATAAATGTTCCTGAAGTGGACAAAGATACCGCAGCGGCTCTTGGGGAAAAACATAGGACCCGGCGTCGTTCAATAGAGCAGATACACAGGCAGTATGAACAGAAGAAACAGGAGTTGCACGGTACAGTTTCACCCTCTATTTTCAGGCATCCGACTTTCTATTTTGGGGTGATAGTTATACTGGCTCTGCTGGGGGCGCTGCTTTTCAGTGCGGCTGATAAATCTGCTGTCCGTAAAAAAGAGTCGTCCTATCATGTGGCTATGCGCCATGTGGATGTGTTGGCCGAGGCCCTTGGACGCTATCGTTTTCACGTGGGGCGATATCCGACAGAGGAACAGGGACTTGCCGCTCTAGTCCGTGATCCCGGCGAGCCTGAGTGGGTCGGACCGTATATCAATCAGCTGAGGGGCGATCCCTGGAATACCCCGTTTTTCTATCGACCGCAGGATGGTGAAAAACTAGTTCTTCTTTCTGCCGGTCCGGACAAAAAAAGGGGAACTGATGACGATATCCTCCCCGATCCTGCAGCTTTCGATCCGGGTACTGAATGGACCAACGGATGGGTTGCTGCTGATAAACGCATTCCCGGCGTTATTATTCTGAACAAAGATCCGCAGGCGGAGTGAGTTGGTAAACAGTGCGGCTGTAATAGAAAGCAACAGCTTCAGACGTTGAACAGAAAGTGCATCACATCGCCGTCCCGGACCTCATACTCTTTTCCCTCCACCCGCATTACACCGGCTGCTTTGGCACCGGCTTCTCCGTTATGTGCAAGGTATTCATCACAGGAGATAACCTCGGCGCGGATAAAACCGCGCTCGAAGTCGGTATGGATTACCGATGCGCATCTGGGGGCCTTCCAGCCCCGATGAAATGTCCAGGCCTTGACCTCTTTGGGTCCAGCGGTGAAGTAGCTGGCCAGACCGAGAGTGTGATAGGCCATGCGGACAGTCTGATCGAGTCCGCTTTCTTCAAGTCCGTATGATGCAAGAAAGTCGTTGCGTTCCTCATCCGAAAGTCCTGCCAGTTCGGATTCCATTTTTGCGGACACGGTGATCACATCACAGCCTTTGGATGCGGCGAACTTTTGAACATCCGCAACGAAATCAGTGGGGGATTCCAGATCTTCCTCGCTTACATTGGCGCAGTAGATAACCGGTTTTCCGGTCAGAAACTGAGATTCTTTAATAGTTGTGACAACAGGATCGCTTTCTTCGTAGTCAAAGGTACGGACCGGGTGCCCATCATTAAGATGAGCAAGAAGCCTTTCCATGGATTCGACTTCTTTGCGCAGTTCCTTGTCCGCGCGTGCCTGTTTTGAAATACGTTCAATTCTTTTTTCAAGCGATTGTATGTCCGCCAGCACCAGCTCGGTTTCAATGATTTCAATGTCACGTACCGGGTTGATTTCACCTTCAACATGAACCACATCGTCATCATTGAAACTGCGGACTACATGAAGAATCGCATCAACTTCCCGGATGTTGGCTAAAAACTTGTTACCGAGACCCTCACCTTTGCTAGCGCCCCTGACTAGACCGGCAATGTCGATAAAATCCACGGTGGCTTTCACAACTTTCTCCGGTTTGGCAACAGTCGCGATTTTTTCGAGTCTGGTATCTGCCATGGGAACCGAAGCTTTGTTCGGCTCTATGGTGCAGAAAGGGTAATTGGCCGATTCCGCGTTCTGTGCGCGTGTCAGGGCGTTGAACAGAGTTGATTTTCCGACATTAGGCAACCCTACGATTCCTACACCAAGTCCCATGATAGTTCTCCTTTGATGGTTTGGCGGAAAAGGGTAGCAAAAAGCAGGACCTTTGGCAATTTGCTTGAAACCACAGAGAGCACAAAGATTTGAAACACGCAAAAAAAACAGATTGTCAGAGAAAATGAAAAATCCACTCAGTCTGAAAATCTGGCCGTCTGCATACTGCGTTGTGTGCTGCTACATTGCTGCGCCGGATGAGGGCATCCGGCCTGCTGTTTGCTGTCAGGCGCCTGTTCCTGTTTAACCCATATCAGTTTTGACGGATCATAACCCTTGTTCTGCAATACATTTATGAAACGTTCTTTAAGTTTTTCCGATACTTGAGGTTTCCGGGATAAGAGCCATACATAGGACTTTTTTGAACTCGTCACAAACGCATACTGATAATCATGTTTATCCAGTTCAAAAATTACATATGATGCATAGAAGGGACCGAAGAAGGACACTTTCAAATATCCAGTCTCTGTATTTTCAACAAAAAATGCTTTTCCAACCGCCTCTTTCCATTCTTTGTTTTCCTGCGAAAATCCTCGGTTCTCGACGCGTAAACCTCCATCCTTACGCATACTGTATTCGGCGCTAACGGATTCCAGGCCTCGTTCAAAAGAATGATCGAATCTCGCAATTTCGTACCATTTACCCAGATATCTGTGGAGTTCAAAATTTTTCACCGGATGAACCTTTTCAGGGTATCCAAGGCACCCGCATATTAACAGCGGCAGCATCATCAATAGTTTATTCATGGTTCTCCTTGTGCGAATTTACGGAATGAGGATTCATTGCGGCCACGCGAAAGATTCTACAATTGTTTTTATGTACATCTTCATGTACACGAATCAGTGGGTTTTAATCTGACTGTATGTAAACTCAGTTATGAAAATAACTCAAATACCAGATAAATACAACGGCTAAAAATACACAGTTTTTTCAGAGCTGCGTTGTGTGTTTCTGCAGTTTGCTAAAAAATTCCTTAAATGATAAAATGTTGAGGCTGTAAGGGACGGTCAGTTGTCGGGCCTGCAAATTTTACCAGCGACAACATGTTGTTAAAGAACGATATGTCAGTTTTGCCTTTTTAGGAAGAGCCTGTAATCCCGATTCCTGTCATAAAAACAAAGGCAGCTGGAGGGATCAGGGAGATTTTCCGATGAATTTATTTGATACTCATGCGCATTTCAGTTTGAATTCGGCAGAGAATAAAGCTGTTCTTCATCGTGCGGCTGATGAAGGAGTCAGCCGACTGATTGCAGTGGGAGGCAACAGTGATCTGAATGAGGCGGCGATTGAAGTTTCAAATATTTTTCCTGACCAGGTAGGTTTAGCTCTGGGTTTTGACCGCAGTCAGGCGAAAGATGCGAATGCTCAGGCTTATGTTGAAGCTCTGCGCAGAATTGCTGAAACAGTACTTTTGGCGGCAGTCGGGGAGACAGGACTTGACTTTCATTATGAAGCGGATAAAGCTGAAGCACAGTGTGAGTTGTTCGCCGCTCATCTTGAGTTTGCGGATGAGTGGCGTAAACCGGTGATTATTCATACCCGCGAGGCAGATGAAGAGACATTGCGGGTTCTGGATGAAACACCCTGGCATGGTGAGGGGCTGCGCGGCGTTGTTCATTGCTTTACCGGCAGCAAGGAGTTCGCAAAGCAACTGTTGGATAGGCAGCTGGCCATCAGTTTCAGCGGCATCGTGACATTCCGCAATGCCGGTGCGTTGCGTGAAAGTGCTGCTTATGTGCCGGACGAGCGCCTGCTTATAGAAACCGATTCACCTTATCTTGCTCCGGTTCCTTTACGTGGCAGTCAGAATGAGCCGGCTTTTGTAAAATATGTGGCAGAGTGTCTGGCGGAGGTGCGCGGAAAATCTGCGGAGTTTATTGCCGGGCTGACAGCCGGAAATGCCGAAGCGCTGTTTGCCGATTTTCAGCCGCTGTAAACTCTGCGTCCTTCGCATACAGTCAGGACGGGCCTTGCATTGAGTTTCCAGCCAGCAAAGGGTGTGTTGCGCGAGAGTGACTTGAATTTGTCAGGGTCAACTGTCCATTGCGTGGCGGGATCAATAATTACCATATCCGCTTTTGAACCCGTTTGCAAAGTGGGTTCCGGCCTGCGCAGTAATGCGGCAGGAGCGCTTGTCCAGCAGGAGATCCATTGCATCAGATCCATCTTCTCTTCTTCAACCATAACCTTCCATGTTATGCCTATGGCGGTTTCCAGACCGATAACTCCGAAGGGCGCTTTCAAAAAACCCTTTATCTTGGTTTCGCTGGTGTGCGGGGCATGATCGGTTGCAAACATGCTGAGGGTTCCGTCCAGCAGGCCGTCGCGAATGGCTCTGACATCATTGCGGTTGCCCAGTGGCGGATTCATGCGGTAGTTGCCGTCGTCAGATGTGATATCCTCAACAGCGATGGATATGTGATGCGGTGATGCTTCGCCCGTTACTGGCAGCCCTTCTTTACGCGCCTGGCGGATGAGTTCCACGGATTTGCCGCAGGAGATATGCTGTATATGAAGGGGGCATCCGGTTTCCCGGCAGAGTCTGATGTCACGCTCTACAGCTTTTGTTTCCGCTGCGGGAGGGAAGATCGGCAGATCGTAGCGTCTGGCTAATTCACAGTCCCTGATGATACCTCTGCCGGCCAGCGAAGGAAGAACCGCATGTTCCATTATCAGAGAGCCCAGCTGTACGGTTTGCTTCATGGCTTTGCGCATAAGATCATCATCAGCCAGCATAGCACCGTCATCCGTGAATGCCACAGCTCCGGCCCGGAGCAGGGCCGGCAGATTTGCCAGCTCTCTGCCGCTGCGTTGCGAGCTTATGCATGCTGAGGGAAGAATTATGACTGGAAGCGTTTCATCCTGCTGTAACTGTATCTGTTCGGGAGTATCCATTGCCGGGACTGTGTTAGGCATGGTCACTACATGTGTGAAACCTCCTGCGGAAGCGGCAAGCGCTCCGGTACGTTGGGTTTCCGCCAAAGGATTGCCGGGATCACGGAAATGCACATGCACATCCCAGAAGCCGGGAGCGGCAATGAGTCCGTTTCCGTCAAGAACTTCCAGGCCTTCGGTGTCGGAATCGTCAGGCTGGATTGTTCCGTTGCGTATAATTATGTTGCTGATTTCATCGCGCTTACAGGATGGATCAACAATACGGATGTTTTTGATGCAAAAATCAGTCATAGTTTTATTGTAGTTGCAATGTATAGCCCTTGCAATCAGATTCAGTTTGTAAATATGTAAAAATGTACATAAATGTAATGAATATGTAAGTTTGGCTGATTTGCCGCAGGCTTTGGAGTGCGCAGACTCCGTCTGCGCTTATACGCTTTGGAAGGTCGATCCGGTCGGTCTTTCCAGAGCGGCAACAACACCTCCTGTCTCTGCGCCTTTGCGATAAATGGAAGAAAATGATTGCAGCAATTTGCGTCATTCTGTCTTGTAAACTCGGAAAGTGAGCATCACGATAGAGCCTGAAAGAAATACATGTATCTGAGAGTGTATCCGCAATGCATGAATGGCCCTTATGTTCAGGTGTTTATCTGTAAGGGACAGATATTTTCTGTAGTCTTTGCTTCATCCTGTCTGTTGCGATAATTTCAGCCGGTTGCCTGTCCGGGATCCATAGAGCCAGGGAGTTGGTGAAATGTTTTTCAAGAAGCATTTCCCCTTTTTCAACGCCTGTGATAAACAGGGTTGTGGAGAGGGCATCTGCGGTTGCGGCATCCGGTGCAATAACGGTGACACCTGCCATGCCTTTAACCGGTTTTGCTGTGCGCCCATCTATGATGTGAGCGCAGCGTTCTCCCTTTATTTCAACAAAACGTTCGTAGTTGCCCGATGTTGAGATGGCTTCTCCGTCCAGCAGAAGTACCTTTGCGATGAGGCGGTTTTTGTTGAACGGATTTTTTATTCCCGTCAGCCATCCTCCGCGTCCCGGCTGGGCTTCGCCCATGGCCCGCAGGTTTCCTCCAAGATCAATCAGGAGATTGGAAAGTCCCTGTTTTGTCGCTTTCTGCCACACAATGTCAACCGCATAGCCTTTGGCTACGGCACCGAAATCCAGCTGCATTCCCGGAAGCCCCAGGGAAACCAGCGGGGTGTTTCCGGATGTTGTTACTCTGATTTCCGCGGTATTCGCCAGCATAAGAGCTTTGCTCAGGTCGGCATCGGCCGGCGGTGCAGCCGGCGCAGTCGTGCCGTTGAATCCCCAGGCGTTAAGAACAGGCCCTATGAGCGGATTGAATGCGCCGTCGCTCAAACTGGCAAAATCTGTTGATATCTTCAGGATGTTGGTGAATGCCGCTGAGACGGGTGTCGGGGTATTGCTTCCGGCACGGTTGTTGATTGTTGATAAATCCGACTCCGGATTCCAGGCGGACAGTTCATCTTCAACTTTTCCGAAACTGTCAATGGCTGTTGTCCTGAGTTTCTGGGCTGATGCGAGGTCGGTTGACTGCACGGCTGCGATTGTGCCCATTGTGCACCACTGCAGCCGTTTGATTTGTTGCGGATAACGTGAACAGCCAGCAATAAAAAAGGCTGCGAGAAGATAAATGATGAATAAAGAGTGTTTTGTCATAATTGCGGATGCTCAGGTTTCTCTGTCATAACAGAATGATCTGTCTGATGTTTTTATTGTTCTGCCTTCACACGGAAGAAGGCATTGGTGGCGGCTTGCGGGACATCCGCCGTCATTATTTCTCCTGTCCCGGGAGTGGTCTTTAATTCAGGGATATCTGTCCAGACGGGATCACTGAGTGATTTGCAGGTCTGAACAGTGTAGAAGCGGTTTGTCACACTATGCCAGCTGAGTGTGAAGCTGTCGGTGCTGCTGTTGCAGGAGTTTATGATAAAGACGCTTTGGCTGTCGCTTGCATCGGTGCCGGCTTTGGTTTCATCGCCTGTGCTTGTTCCGTCGTTATCGTAATCGCTGTCGGGATCAAGAACTAGTACAGCCAGTTCCAGAGCTTCTCCCTGATTGCCCAGAGGATCAAAAGGAGTAACCGTGACTGAAGTCTGCTGATTCAGACGATTGCTCATAATGACAGACATCGAAATCCGGTTGGTGCAGACTCCCAGCACATCTGTTCCAGCGGTGAGCCGGTAGCCTGTCTGGTTGTTTTCCGGGGTGTCAATTGCAGGCGGCCAGGCGAATGTGACAAGGTTGCTGGAAACGATATAATTACCGCCGTCATTTTGAGGCCCTGCCGCAATTGTTCCGGGAGTGAATGCCGGAGGGATGTTATCGACAGGGAATATGCAGATTGAATTTGTGGTGAACCAGCGATTTGAAACGTTCAGCCGCATACAGACATTGGATAACCAGCCGATGTCCGTTTCCGGAGCAGCGCTGTTCCAGACAGCGTTAACAGTGTTTGTTACCGGCACGGAATTGGTTGTTCCGGGTATTCCACTGATTACACCTTCGGGTGCTGAGTCGGGAATATTCGTGAAGGCCGGTGAAAAAGCTATGTTTTTCAGTGCCGCACTGTGCCAGTTGTGTCCACGGTCATCAGACCATTCCAGCTGCAGATCTATGGGCTCATTGTCCTTTTCACGGGTTGATATCAGCAGATTGACATCTCCGTCACCGAAGGGCTGCTGATTGATATTGAATTCATATATCAGCGGATTTTCGCGGATCAGAGCCTGCCACAGGAATGAGAAGGCTGCGTTTTCGGGGGCGTTGCTGTCCAGAAACACGCTTGTGTATTCTGTTCGGGAGTTCATGATATGCGGCAGATTGCGGAAGAGCAATTCACTGTAGCTGCCCGGATATGTTATCAGGGGAGTGGGGGCTGGCAGACTATAATCAAACCCGGCCGGGGGTGAGGTCGGAGAGATGCGGATGTCGTCAATATACCAGCCTTCCCTGTCTGTGTTGTCATCACTGCCGTAAGTGAAACGGAAAATTACGGTCTGCCCTTCGAATCCGGTGAATTCTGGATGATACTGATTCAGATTGATTTCGATTTTTTCCCAGTTATTGCCGTGGCCTGAAAAGCAGGGGGTGTTATCAGGCCAGGGAGACATATTCCATCCGTAAATGGTATGGGTGTATGGGGCGGCGAGTTGCTGATAAGTGTTTCCTGCGTCAAGAGAATACTCGATGATGCCTCCGTCAAAAGCGCGTGTCGGGTCTTCGGTTGTGCTGACTTCGCCATCCATCCAGTGATAAAAACTCAGTTCGGCATCGGTTCCGATGACCAGGGGCGGGAGAGAGATAGAGGCGTAATGGGGCGATCCTCCCGTTGAAACAATAAAGGCGTGCATGGAGAAGGCGGGGGAGCAGGAACGGTTGGTTGATATCACCCAGGACTGTTCAATGGATTTGACATCCCATTTAATAAGATCCTTCAGACTGTCAGATACGAATTTTTCTTCAAATCCGAAGGCAATCGACCAGTTAAGCGGAACGTTGCCCCGGTTGATTATGAACGATTTGTTGGTAATGACTGTGTTTTGCGGTTTGCTTGCAACTGTCAGGTTATCCATCATGGAGTAGTCGGCAACAGGATAGGCAAGGAATACGTCAAAGGTGTCGGTTGATCTGTGATTGCCGGATGGATCATCCGCTTCAACCGTATAGCGTATCATGTCTCCCGGAGATGTTTCGTGTGCTATATCAGCACTATATAAACTGTTGGATATCAGCGTCATAGGTGTCGATCTCTGCAGGCTACTGTTGATACGCCATTTCACACATGCATTAGTAACTGCATGGGTGTCGGTTATAGTCGCATTGATGGAAAAAGGCCCGGGGTGGTCTGCGGTGGAGTCGAGGGGCTCGTGCTCAATATACGGTGCTGCGGGAATCACTGCCGGGTCCAGCGGATCTGAATGGTCTTCGAACTCTTCATAAAGATCATAGCCGTCGTCATCGTGATCGGCAAATATGTCCTGACCTGTCTCTCCGAAGTATTGATGTTCCCACCAGTCTTCAATCCCGTTTCCATCGGAATCCTGTGCCGCTGGTATATAGACAGCCTGAAGCTCATGGGGAGCATCTGATATGATGTCCGGATGCTGGAGTACACTTTTTTCCGGGGGAGCTGGCGAACGTGTTCCATCCATCTGCCAGCCGGCAAAAGCGAAAAGATTTGTCATTGTGTCTGTAACATAGAGCTCAGCGGGAGGCGGTCTGAAAGCACTGTTTTCCTTAAGCCAGTATGTTTTTTCCGGCGGTATTGCAAGGCTGCTGTTTATCAGAGTGCGGTATTCTTTTTGCCAGCGCCAGATGAGGATGGAGTTTACGTCAATCTGAAAACTTATAAACTGATTTGTTGATTCCGGCGGTATGCTACCTGTACCGATAAAACCGTTGTTTACATAGCGGATGTCTTCCGAGTCATACGCAGGGGTCACTGCCGATGCATTTATGACCAGGCCGGATGCGCTGGAACAGTTTCCATACGCGGGGTTGACGGTGCCTATATCGTATGGCGAGCCTGCTATCAGGAGATCAAGTTTATCTGTTATATAAAAGGTGTGGGTGTCCGATTCCGGTTCCGCTGCCGCGTAACCGGCACGGTTGGATGCGCTGATAAAGTAATCTATCCGGGAGTAGAGCGGTTGTGCGGGTATTTCCAAACGGTAGCTGCTACCAGTCAGCCTTGTCATTTTCTGAGTGAAACTTCCGGCATGAGCGCTGGATGACCACACTGCGAAAGGTGATTCACTGTCGTAAATTCCTGTTGGACCTAAAGAGCAGGTGGCTGTGTGATTGGATGTGATGTTGTATGTGTTTTGCAGGGGGGTATGGCTGAATACAGGACGGGTTTTTAAAAGTGATGGCATCACTGGCAGAGCCGGGTCTCCGAAAAGGTTGAGTTCATAATAAACCCAGCGCCATAATGAGGCTCCGAAAGAGGGGACATTGCCGAGATTGGCACGGCGCGAAGCTTCGTTCATCTCACCGAAAGTTGAAGCCTGGCTGCGGAAAAGACTGTTCCAGAAGTGACGGTGAAAATAGTGGGAATGTCCGTAAACACCAGTGCTGTTGGCCCAGCCGTTGCGTGAATTCATAATAACGACAGATGCGGCATTACTGACTGTGACAAAATGTTCAGCAAAGCAGTCTTCTTTATCAAAAGCGCCGCAAAGACATGCCTGTGAATAGACAAACCACGGAAAAGGATTGTCCAGAGACGCAATTGCAGTTTTGCCCGTCTCCTGCAGACTGTTGAGTTTGAAACACTGATGGTATGATCCGTGTCCGAAATGATTGATCGAATGAAGTTTGTTCGTGAAATAGTTGAGTGCCTCCGCGGCGGTGAAATTATAGTTGCTGCCGTCATGCAGGTTGTTTGTGGTGATAAATTCCTGAGTATAGGGAGATGTTGTATAGCCTAACGTGTCTCTGCCGTAGGCTGTGCTTCCTTTGCGGATTTCCTCCATGAACGGTTTTGCATAAATATTGTTGCCTATATCAATTTTTTCAGACATAAACCCGTTGTTGTAAAATTCATCTTCGGATGCCAGGTCGTATTCCAGAGTTTTCCGTACCATGTGCGACAGCTCGGTTGCGTTTTCCACCGGAAAACGTCCGACCAGAATTTCAGCCGTGAGATCCACGTCGCCGCCCCCGTCACCATCGTTGTATTCCCCGTACAGTCCATTGCCGTTGCCGTCATAACTTCCTTCCATGCAGCCGTAGTAAACATGATCTGCAGGTATATCATCAATATAATCAGTGAATATGCCGTCGATTTCGATGTGTAGGAGTCGTGTAGGTATCATGCTGTGTGTTCCCGCAATAAGCAGATATCTCAGATTCCAGGTTTTATGGGCATCCTGCAGAAAGTGACGGATTTTTTCAGGTCGGTCAACACCGTCGTAATTTTCGTAAATCCATTCGACAGGTATAATTTCTGTGATGAACCCGCTATCATCCCGCCTGTCAAGCAGAGCATTAAAATCCCATGGAGGCGCGGCGGTTTCTATCAGATTGGATGTTGATATGATCAGATAGTCAAAGCGGTCTTCCGGGTTCAGCGGTGATGTGACGGTGTTGAGCATACGCAAGGCCGTCACAGACTCGGTCTGTTTTTCGGCAAGATAAATGACGAGAGCTGCTTTGGAATAATAAAAGAGAAGATTCTCCTTCGGATTATACTGCACGGGCGAAAAAATTCCCGACAGCAGGTTTTTACCGCCCGTGGGATCTGTCCGCCAGCTGAGACGGTTATCCTGCGGATAGATGGTATCCGCCTGGTATATCAGGGGATCAGGCTCCACAGGAATGTGTTTCTGACCCGGTTTGAAAAACGGCTGGGCGTGAACGACAGGATACGAAAGCTGTATGGTTTCCTCTTCAGACAGGGTCAGTGCCACTTTATCCACTCTGAATCCGGCTGGAATATCAACAGACACGCTGTAAACAGGAAGCGATGGTTTTGAGGGGATGTCATCCGGACGGCAGTTGTCCATTTCGATACGGCATGTGTTGTCAGGCTGTTCGATAATCAGGGGAGGTTCAAAATTAAAAACGCGTTTAACAGTGTTCTGCTGAGCTGCGCATACACTCATAACGCAACATACAGCATTAAGATATAAAAGTTTTACCGAATCCATGGTCTGAATTATAAACCACTATCATACGAAAGAACAATAAACGAATTAATCCGGCATTTGTGCGGTTTTGTAATTGTCTGCTTCTGTAATAATGATATAATCGGCACATTACATTTGAAAACAGCAGTTTTTAAATAAGTTGATTTTCAGGAGATATTCAGGTGAGTCAGACAATTGATGTGGCTTATGTGGCGGAATTGGCACGCATAGCTCTCAGCGATGAAGAGTGTATAACTTTTCAGAATCAGCTTGAGACTATTGTCAATTACGTTGAAAAAATTAATGAACTGGACCTTGTCGATATTAAACCGACAATGCACGGACAGATTTCAGCAAACGTTTTCCGTGAGGATGCAGTGCAGCCCTCGCTGGACCGTGAGGATGTTTTGTGCAATGCTCCGGAACGCACTGAATTCGAATTCAGACTTCCCCGGATAGTTGAGGATGCCTGAGTTCGCTGTGTTCTGTCACCGATTTGCAGTCAGTCGGTATCATGCTCTGTTACAGTACTGCCGTCCAGATATGGATTAAATATTTTTGAGATTTTTTATGGAAGATATTGCAACCCTGACGTTGAGGGACGCTTTGAATGGTCTGAGAAACAGGGATTTCTCATCAGTTGAACTTTCAAAGGCTGTTCTGGATTCCATCAGAATAAAAGATAATGCACTCAATGCTTATCTGACAGTGAATTCCGAAACTGTTTTAGAACAGGCGGAGGATGCTGACCGGAAACGCGCTTCCGGGGATGATTCCCCTCTGCTGGGGGTGCCTTTGGCGGTGAAGGATATCATCAACGTCAAGGGTGAAACCTGCGGCTGTGCCTCGAAACAGCTTGAAGGCTATATGTCGCTTTATGATGCCACGGTCACTGCTAAATTGCGGTCGGCCGGAGCTGTTTTTGCTGGACGGACCAATATGGATGAGTTCGCCATGGGGTCTTCAACCGAAAACTCGGCTTTCAAAACAACCGTTAATCCGCATAATCCTGAATGTGTTCCGGGAGGCTCCAGCGGCGGATCGGCGGCTGCTGTCGCAGGTGGCGAAGCCATTGCGGCTCTGGGCACCGATACAGGAGGGTCTATTCGTCAGCCCGCCGCGTTCTGCGGCTGCGTCGGTGTGAAGCCTTCCTACGGACGTGTTTCCCGCTATGGTGTTACCGCGTATGCATCTTCTCTGGATCAGGTGGGGCCTATGACTAAGAGTGTTGAGGATGCCGCTGTTTTGCTGAAAGAACTGGCCGGGGCGGATCCCCGTGACGGCACAACTCTGAATGTCGAGGTGCCTGATTATCCTTCTATGCTGAATGCTGATATGAAGGGGCTTAAAATAGGTCTTCCCCGGGAGTATTACGTTGAGGGAAGTGATCCGGAGGTCATGACCCTGGTGCGGAATACGGTAAAACGCTGTGCTGCGTCCGGTGCTGAAATTATTGATATATCCCTCCCGCATACCGAGTATGCTATTGCGGTTTACTATATTCTCGCCACAGCCGAGGCTTCTGCCAATCTTGCCCGTTTCGACGGTGTGCGTTACGGTCACCGTACGGAGAAACCGGAATCCGTTTTCGACCTCTACGCACGCAGCAGGGCAGAAGGCTTTGGCACTGAAGTAAAACGGCGTATTATTCTCGGGACCTATGTCCTGAGCAGCGGATATTACGATGCCTACTACGGACGCGCCCTCAAGGCCCGAACCCTGATTCGCGAGGATTTTACAAAGGCTTTTGATCAGTGTGATGTTATAATGACTCCCGTAGCGCCTACTGCGGCATACAGGATAGGCGAAGCTTCCCGGGATCCTCTGAAAATGTATCTTGGTGATGTTTTTACAGTGCCGGCCAATCTTGCCGGAATATGCGGAATTTCTCTGCCGTGCGGCAGGACAGCGGAGGGTCTTCCGGTGGGCCTGCAGATTCTGGGACCCGCCTTCGGCGAAGAACATATCCTGAGCGCCGCCTATGCCTGTGAGAAGCTGTTAGCGTGCTCCGTATGAACGGCATGGAGCATGAGAAAGAGGTAAAGTTGTATAAAACTTTCTTCTCTGTGCCCTCTGCCCTATGCGAAAACGAACGGATTTGGCTGTAATTCTGCTATACTTTGATTGTAAGAGTTGACGATGATGATTCTCCCTGTGATAAGGGGTGAAAAATGGATTTTTGAATGAACAATTATTTAGTCACTATCGGTCTTGAGACACATGTTCACCTGAAAACACAGACAAAAATGTTCTGTGGATGTGAACTTGAATTCGGAGCTGAGCCCAACACAAAGGTCTGTCCCGTGTGTCTGGGATATCCGGGTGCCCTGCCTGTGATGAACGGTGAAGCCATACGCCTGACTGTAACCTCTGGTCTGATGCTGGGTTGCCGTATCAGCAAATACAGCACATTTGATCGCAAGAATTACTTCTATCCCGATATGTCCAAAGACTATCAGATCTCACAGCAGGAACAGCCTCTGTGCATTGGAGGGGGGGTCAGCATAGATACTCCGGACGGACAGAAGTTTATCCGTATAAACCATATTCATCAGGAAGAGGATGCCGGAAAGATAATCCATTACGCGCGTTACAGCGGGGTTGATTTCAACCGTTGCGGAACGCCGCTGATGGAAATTGTATCCGAACCGGATATGTCCTCGCCGGACGAAGCCATGGCCTATCTGCAGAATCTGAAGCAGATTCTGGTGTATGCCGGTGTAAGCGATTGCAATCTGGAAGAGGGCAACATGCGCTCTGATGTGAATGTCAGTGTGCGGCCTGAAGGCCAGGAAGAGCTCGGCACCCGTACGGAAATAAAAAACATGAATACCTTCAAAGGTATTTATGCGGCACTGGAGTATGAAATTGAAAGACAGCTTGCTGTGGTGAAAAGCGGGGGAACTATCATCCAGGAAACCCGGCGCTGGGATGCCGAATCGGGTGAAACCCATACCATGAGAACCAAAGAGAATGCCCATGATTACCGTTACTTTCCCGAGCCGGATCTGGTGCCTGTTACCTTAAGCGATGAGCTTATCGAGGAGTGGAGGGCCGTCCTGCCGGAACTTCCTTCAGACCGGCGGATCAGAATGATGAAGGAATACGGTATTCCTGAATATGACGCCGGTGTGCTGGCCGATGAAAAACCCAATGCCGATTTTTTTGAAGCCGCGGCAGAAAGCTGCGGGCAGGGGAAAACCGTTTCAAACTGGTTTATGACAGATGTGATGGCTCTCATCAACGAAACCGGGAAAACGATAGAAGAGAGTCAACTGACACCCGAAGCGCTGGCGGAACTTATAATGCTTGTTAATGACGGTGTCATCAATGGTTCCACAGCCAAGGAAATACTGCCTGAACTCTTTGAAAAGGGCGGTATGCCGAAGCCTGTAGTTGAAGAACGGGGCCTCGCTCAGGTAAAAGACACTTCTGCACTTGAAGATTTTATCAAGGAAGTTTTTGCAGCCAATGAAAAATCGGTTAACGATTACCTTGCCGGCAAAAAAGCGGCAGCTGGTTATTTGACAGGGCAGGTTATGAAGCTCAGCCGGGGAAAAGCCGATCCGAAGCTGGTCAACCGGATGATTGCCGAAAAACTTGCGAATATGAGTTAACGCTTCAGGGCGTACTCTAATTCAGGAGACATGTTGTGACATCAAATGATGATTTTGTTTTAGAATTACTTCAGGAATCCGGTCATGTATCCGCCGAGCAGGTAGATGCGGCCAAGGAATCGCTAAAGGAGCAGGGTGAAACTTCTCTGGATATTCTGGTGCAGAGCGGAGTTGTTTCCGACGATGACGTGCTCTCCACTATTGCCCAGCAGTTCGGCATGGAATATGTGCATGTTGATATCGATGCTATCGATCCAGCAGTAAAGGACGTGGTTCCGGCGGATATGGCCCGTAAGCACGGGGTTGTGCCGGTGTACAGCACGGATGAAACCGTTACGGTTGCCCTTAGTGATCCGATGGGATATGACACTGTCGATTCTCTTCAGTATCTGCTGAGCAGGAAAGTCGAGGCTGTGGTTGCCCCTTTCAGCGAAGTCAAGGCCGCTGTCGAGAAACTCTATCCCGAGGATTTCGAAACCAAGTTCGGCATAGAAGGCCAGGAGATAGATCTTGAAGAAAAGAATGTGCTGGATGCGGATGCTGAAAGCGACGCTTCAGATTCCGATGCCCCGGTTATCCGTCTGGTGAGTATGATAATCATGGAGGCCTGTAAGATGCGGGCTTCCGATATTCACCTTGAACCGCTGGAGCGTTCGTTCAGAGTGCGCTACCGGGTCGATGGTGTTCTGCGCGAAATGGATAGTCCGCCCAAGAGGCTTCAGGCCGCCATTCTGAGTCGTGTTAAAATTATGTCCGATATGAAGATATCCGAGAAACGCACTCCGCAGGATGGACGTATTCAGGTCAAGGTGTCCGGGCGCGAACTTGATCTGCGTGTTTCTTCTGTTCCCACCAATCATGGTGAGAGTATTGTTATGCGTATTCTTGACAAGAGCAACCTCAGCCTGGGGCTGCCTCAGCTGGGTTTCCTTTCTGATGACCAGAACAAGTTTGAAAAGCTGATCAGCCTGCCGGATGGAGTGGTGCTTGTGACTGGCCCTACCGGTTCCGGTAAAACCACTACGCTTTATGCCTGTCTGGGGCAGATCAACCTTCCCGATAGAAAAATCATCACAGTGGAAGATCCTGTTGAATATCAGATGTCCGGGATCAATCAGGTTCAGGTCAACAGAGATGTAGGCCTGGATTTTACCGCCGCTCTCCGGTCTATCCTGCGTCAGGCACCGAATATTGTTATGATAGGCGAGATTCGAGACCATGAGACCGCGGATATCGCTATGGAAGCGGCTCTGACAGGACATCTTGTGTTCAGTACGTTGCATACAAACGATGCTCCGAGTGCCGTGACGCGTCTGCTGGATATAGGGGTTAAACCCTTTCTCGTGGCTTCCGCTCTGCGTGCGGCCATGGCCCAGCGGCTGGTGCGCGCTATCTGCGACAACTGCCGCGAGGAATATATTCCGACTGAACGCGAATTGAAAATTCTCGGCCCCGTTGCTAAAAATGTCACCGCCGGTAAAATGTACAAAGGCAAAGGTTGCCAGAATTGCGGGCAATCCGGTTACAAAGGCCGGAAAGGTATTTTTGAAATTTTTGAGGTGGACGATACGATCCAGCGTCTGATCTTTGATCGTGCGCCTGCAACAGTGCTGCGTGAACGTGCCCGTGAGATGGGAATGCGGACACTGCGCGAAGACGGCATGTTAAAAGTATCCTCAGGCATGACGTCTCTTCAGGAAGTTTTGAGGGCTACGATGGGAGATGCTGATTAATGGATGAAAATCTTACTATGGAAGCGTTGCTGCAGGCAACAGTGAATGAAAATGCATCTGATTTGCATATCCGTGTAGGTGTTCCGCCTATGTTGCGTATTCACGGGGCATTGACACCTCTTGATATCCCTGCTCTGACAGAAGAAGATACGGAGCAACTTGCCAGATCAATCTCTCAGGAAGATGCTCTTGAGGAAATTCATGCGCATGGAGGAACGGACTTTGCTCTGCCTTTTCATGATCTGGCCCGCTTTCGTGTGTCTGTGTTTAAGGAGCGTGGTAAATACGGTATCGTGCTCCGTCAGATTCCTGCGGATCTTCTTTCACTTGAACAGATAGGACTCCCCGAAGAGGTTAAGGAACTGCTGTTTAAACCGCGTGGTCTGATTCTGGTTACCGGGCCTACAGGATCAGGTAAATCAACCACTCTCGCAAGTATGATTGATATCATTAACAAACAGCGTGATGTTCACATTGTAACGGTGGAAGATCCTATAGAATATTACCATCCGCACAAAAACTGTATTGTGACACAGCGCGAAGTCGGACATGATGTGCCTAGTTTTGCGGAGGCCATACGCCGCGCTCTGCGTCAGGACCCCGACGTTATTCTCGTCGGCGAAATGCGCGACCTCGAAACCATGCAGGCCGCTATTACTGCTGCTGAAACCGGTCATCTGGTTTTTGCGACTCTCCATACAACGGGAGCCGCCGCCACTGTTGACCGTATTGTTGATGCTTTCCCGACAGATCAGCAGGGGCAGGTGCGCACCCAGCTCGCCGTAGGACTGGTAGCGGTTATTTCACAGCTGCTGCTCAAGCGTATTGATAAGCCGGGACGGGTCGCGTCTTTCGAGATAATGATTTCAACTCCTTCTATCCGTTCCCGCATACGTGATAATAAAACCTTCCAGATATCCTCTGATATCCAGACCGGAGCTAAGTTCGGTATGGTCACACTGGATTCCCATCTTATGGGTCTTTATCTGGATGGCAAGATATCCTATGAGGATCTGATTACTAAATCACAGGACCCTGATACCGTGGTGCAGAAACTTAAGCAGCAGCTTAACCAGAGGTAATTTTTATGGAAGATATGGTCACGACAGATACAGCACAATACGATCCGCTGATCGATCTGGCTATCAGCAACGGCGTGATAGATGAACAGCAGAGCGAAGAGCTGCGCGAAGAAAAAAGGCGTTCAGGTAATTCAATCCGCAAAATACTGATTGATAATGGATATGTTTCCGAAGAAGATCTCCTCGGCATGATGGCATCCTATCAGGGATGTGATGTGATTGATCTGGAGATTGCTTCGTTTGATCCGGATCTTATCGATGCCGTTCCCGCTAATATTGCGCGTATGTATAATGTTCTGCCTGTGCATGCCACCGGCGGAACAGTGACATTGGCAACTGCAAATCTGATTGATCCGCATGTCATGGATGAACTCATGTTTGTTCTGACTCGCGATGTTGAGTTTGCCTTTGCCAAAGAAAAGGACGTGCTGGAGCGTATACGTGAGTATTACGGTGAGGAAAGCACCTCAATGGCGGATATGATAGACGGACTTGAATCCGACATGGAATCGGATAATTCTCTTTCCGTGGACGAAGCGGACTCTGCTTCACTTGAGAATGCCGCGGCGGCCGCGCCTGTTATACGTTTTGTGAACCTGGTGTTGTATCAGGCTGTGACCGACCGCGCTTCGGATATTCACTTTGAGCCTTTTGAAACAACTTTCCGTATCCGTTACCGTGTGGATGGCGCCCTTTATGAGATGTCTCCCCCGCCCAAACGACTGGCTCTTGCGATTATATCCCGTATCAAGGTTATGTCAGGACTGAATATCGCCGAACGCCGTGTTCCCCAGGACGGTCGCATCTCGCTGACAGTTGCCGGACATCAGGTGGACTTGCGTGTGTCCTGCCTGCCGACAGCTCACGGTGAAAGCGTGGTGCTCCGTGTACTTGACCGCTCTGTTGTTTCTCTTGATATCGAAAATGTGGGTTTTCCCGAGGATATCTATGAAGATGTCACTATAGACATCGAAAAACCCAACGGCATTCTTATTGTGACCGGCCCAACCGGTTCAGGTAAAACCACAACTCTGTACTCTTGCCTTCGTCAGATTAACAGAATCGAATCTAAACTGCTGACCGCGGAGGAACCGGTTGAATATGATGTTGACGGAATTATCCAGGTTCAGGTAAATCCCAGTGCCGGTAATACCTTTGCGAAGGTACTGCGTGCTTTCCTGCGTCAGGACCCCGACATTATGATGATAGGCGAAATCCGTGACCTTGAAACCGCACAGATAGCTGTCCAGGCTGCCTTGACAGGGCACTTTGTCTTCAGTACTCTGCATACCAACGATGCCGCTGGTGCCGTTACCCGTCTTGCAGATATGAATGTTGCACCGTATCTGCTTTCATCAACGCTGGAAGGTGTGCTCGGTCAGCGTCTGACCCGTACAATATGCCTTAACTGTAAAGAGGGTTATACGCCGGATAAAGAGGCTCTGGACAGCCTCGGGTTAACTCCTTCAGATGTTGGTGACCGCCAGTTTTTCTACGGGCGCGGCTGTTCCAAGTGTAATGGCACAGGATATAAAGGACGTAAAGGCGTGTTTGAATATCTGCGCATGAGCGATCCGCTCAGACAGCTTATCAACGACCGCAGCCCGACACTATATATCCGCGAAAAGGCACGTGAGCTGGGAATGCGTACTCTGCGTGAGGATGCCATCCGTAACGTGCTTGATGGTTACACCACTGTGGACGAAGTGCTGAGATATACGTAATTGCCGCACTGATCCGCTTCATACGCATGAAAGGATAAGATAATCATGGAAAAAATTGTTATAGTCGGTAGCGGTCCTGCCGGTATGACTGCCGCTATTTATGCCGCGCGTGCTGAACTCTCACCGGTCGTAGTGACAGGCATGACTCCGGGCGGGCAGCTAACTCAGACAAGCGATGTTGAGAATTATCCCGGTTTTGAAAACCCTGTTGACGGTACAACTCTGGTTGAAACAATGAAAAAACAGGCGGAACGCCTGGGCGTGCGGATACTGATGGATGAGGTTACAGCCTGTGATCTTTCGGATGAAACCAAAAAGCTTTCTCTGACGGTTGAAGGTGAAATTAGAACCAGAGCTCTGATAATCGCTACCGGAGCCAGCGCCCGCTACCTGGGCCTGGAGTCGGAGCAGGCTCTGATGGGCAAAGGTGTTTCCGCCTGCGCAACCTGCGACGGTGCTTTCTACAAGAATAAGGATGTCGCTGTTATCGGTGGAGGTGATACAGCATGTGAAGATGCTCTCTATCTTTCACGCATTGCCGCCAAGGTCACGCTGATCCACAGACGCGATGAGTTCCGGGCCTCACGTATAATGGGTGAGCGGGTTCTTAAATCAGATAAAATCGATATCATGTGGGACTCTGTGGCAGATGAGTTCCTAGACGTGGAAAAGGACCAGGTGACAGGCCTCAAGGTCAGGAATGTGAAAACAGGCGATGTGACTGAGTTGCCTGTGCAGGGCGTTTTCCTGGCTATAGGACATACGCCGAATACGGATATTTTCAGAAAATATCTCGATCTTGATGACGACGGTTATATAATTACGGAAAATACCCGTACCAAGGTAGCTGGTGTGTTTGCATCCGGGGATGTTCAGGACCGGTACTATAAACAGGCCGTCACTGCCGCAAGCACTGGCTGTATAGCTGCTCTGGAAGCCGACCGCTGGCTTCATAATGCGTAATAGGTGGTTGTCTCGCGGGATTGCTGATGTAAGCCGCCATCAGCCCGGGTTTCAGTATTCCTTTCTTCAAAAGAGTGCCGGGCAACAGATTAGGAATACAACTCTAATCAGGCCGTACGGCCGTCCGTAGGAATAAAAGCTGGCGGATCTGGAAAGAATCTATATAAATGACCGAATTTTTTGACAGGGAATATTCCGTTAAAGAGGCATACGGTCGTCTTTATCGTTATGCTGTGAAATACCGTTTCCGCCTGATTGTCGGTCTTCTGGCAGGTTCAGTTACGGCTTCCGCCTGGCTGCCGATTTTTCAGGTCATCGGTCCTGTTATCGAACAGATGCAATCAGTGTCCCGTAAACAGGCGCAGGTTGAGTCCGTTGTGATGTCTGAACCGGCTGAAGTATCGGGTGAGGCCGTTGCTTCCGCAGGGATGACGGAAGAAAATACAGCGCCGGTCATTACTGAAGCTGAACATGAACCTGAGTTGCCGCCCTGGTTTTATGAAGTGGAAAAAGTGGGTGAAAGGTTCGGTCTGGAATTCAGGGATGAGCAGGGGAAAATGACAGAAGCAATGCTGCTTATAGGTCTAGTGGTGACACTTGTCGCCCTTTTTAAAATGTTCATGACCTATATCAACCACTACTTCCTGCGCTGGACAGGCGCTCACGTTGTCAGAGATTTCCGCGTGGACCTTTTTGACCATCTGCAGAACCAGTCGCTCGCTTTCTTCGGCCGTACTGATGTCGGTCAGCTGATGAGCAGATGCACAAGTGATCCTCAGATGGTTGACCGCGTTATTTCAAGAACCTTCGCGGAAGCATGCAGGGCTCCGTTTGAAATCGCCATATCTATCGGTTATGTGATTTACTCCGCTTTCAAAGACGGCATGATTGAAACCCTGGTAATTGTTGTGGTCGGGTTTCCTCTGTTTATTCTTCCTATGGCGGTTATCGGAAACATGGTGCGCAAGTGGGCACGCAAATCACTGGAACGAATTTCTTATGTCTCTTCGAAACTCCACGAAAGCATAACATGCATACGAGTGGTTAAATCCTATCATATGGAAGCAGTGGAACAGCAGAGATATTGTAAAATAAATCTTTATTATCTTAAAAGTGTTATGAGGGCTCTGCGTTTTGAACTTCTGATCGGTCCGTCAGTTGAGTGTGTCGGTCTGGTTCTTGCCGCTGTTTTTGTGTTTTATTGTTATGCCCGCAGATATTCGCTTTCGGATATAGTTCCTTTGATTGTGCCTTTTGTCGTTGCCTACCGTCCGATGAAACAGCTGAGTAAAGTGCAGGCCCAGATCGAAAGAGGGCGCGCCGCTCTGGGACGCATTTTTTCACTCCTTGATGTGCAGAGTCATCTTGAGGAAGCTGAAAATCCGGTACCGAAAGTTTCGCTTGATGATAAAATCAGCTTCAATAATGTTTCGTTTACCTATGAGGGATGCGGTACACCGGCTGTCAGAGATGTTTCATTTGAAATACCATACGGTTCTGTTGTTGCTGTTGTCGGGGGAACCGGATCCGGCAAAACCACACTGGCAAACCTTCTGGCCCGCTTTTATGATGTTACATCAGGTTCTGTTACTATGGACGGCATCAACGTCAAAGATATTTCAACAAAGGGTCTTAGAGCAATGATAGGTGTGGTTTCCCAGGAGACTGTCCTGTTCAATGATACAATTGCCAACAATATCGCCTATGGTTCGCCGGATGCCACGCAGAAGCAGATAGAAAATGCTGCAAAAATGGCCAATGCCCATGAGTTTATTGTCGCAGCTGAAGAGGGCTATGACAGAATCTGCGGGGAGAAGGGGATGTCCCTCAGCGGCGGAGAAAGGCAGCGCATTTCCATTGCCCGTGCTATCCTCAAAAATCCGCCTGTTCTTATCCTGGATGAGGCTACCAGTGCGCTTGATACTGTGACTGAACGCCTGGTTCAGGATGCAATCAATAAACTTATGAGCAACCGCACAACCTTTGCCATAGCTCACCGCCTGAGCACAATCAAACATGCGGATAAAATTCTGGTGCTTGAAAACGGGCGGATAAAAGAAAGCGGCACCCACGATGAACTTTACAGCCAGCACGGGGATTATCGCAATTTCTGTGATATGCAGACGATGGAATGAAGGATGAAAGATGAGGGAAGAAAATCGTCATAGAAAAGTGTTGTTATGTTCATGTTCCGCTCTGCATCCCTGTTTTCATCCTTTGTAATTCATTTTTTAAACGGGGGTTTCTATGGGGATAACAGGAACAAAGCTTGAGTCAAAGATTTTCAAGGCCGGGCTGTTTGTCGGTATTGCCCATATTCTGTTCAAACTGGCCGGTTTGATCCAGGCTCGTTTCATGACAGAGTTTCTTCCCAAGGAAACCTATGATGTTGTTTATACATTCGCTTTTGAACATGGTATTTTCACCCTCTTTCTGATAGGCGAGGAGGCCCTTGCCCCCGCTTTTTTGCCACTTTTCATGCGCGAACTCGACAGGGGCAGACTCAAGGATGCCTGGAGGTTTGCCAACAGTGTTCTCAGCATACAGTTTGTTCTGCTGGCCTTTGCGTCTCTCCTGCTTTTCCTGGCTCCGCAGTGGGTGGTTTCGCTTTGTACAGCCGGGGATTACTCTCCTGAAAAATTTGCCCTGGCGACACGGAGTTTCAAGACGCTCTCGCCTGCGTTGATCGGTCTTTCACTAGGTTCGACAACCTATGTGTTGCTCAATGCACACAAGCGTTTTTTTCTTGCCGCCTTCGGCGATGCTGTCTGGAAATTCTGCGCGGTCACCTTTCTGATAGCCGGAGTTGTTCTTGGGAAAGACTGCGCGCAGATGCTGATGTGGGGCCTGGTGGGCGGTTCGCTGTGCAAGATAGGCACACACCTTTACGGGCTGCGCGATAAGCTGTATCTCTTCCGTTTTGGATTCGATCTACACCACCCTTTCATGAAAAAGCTACTCTGGCTGATGGTTCCGCTGTTGGCCGGAATTATAGTGGCTAAAATCCGCGATCAGGTGAATGATGTTTACGTACTCAGCACAATTGAAGAAAGCGGGCTTATGCAGGCCAACAGCCTCGGGCGTAAACTGCAGAGTACTGTCCATTGGCTGGTTCCCTATACCCTTTCAATCGCTGTGTTTCCTTTTTTCTGTGAGCTTGTTGACAGGAAAGACCAGCGCGAACTCGGACGCCTGGTCACACATTTCGGCCGCATGCTTATGGCGGCATTCATTCCCTTTGCCTTGCTTGTCGCTGTGATATCCGTGCCTTTTACATCCTTTATCTTTCAGGGGGGCTTTTTTGATCAGACAGCGGTTCACCGTACCGCCCTTGCGCTTTCATTCTATACCTTTGTTCTCCCTGCCGGTGCCATTGAATCTCTTACTATGCAGGCATTTTTTGCTAACCGTCGCATGTGGACGGTAACATTGACCGGCATTTTCTTTTCAACGCTGAGTATTATCATCAGCTGGATCGGATTGCATCTTGCCGAAGGCAACGGAGTGGCAATGCTCAGTTTTATAGCTGGCGGGTTTGCTCTTTCCCGCATACTCAAGAGTGTGACATTAACACTGTTTCTCAAAAAAAATGCTCCTGTTTTCCCTTTCAGGGATACCTGGCTTTTCCTGCTGAGAGTAACTCTTGCATCTGTTGCCGCAGGAGCGGCGGCCTGGTTTCTGCTTGGACAGCTTTCCGCCCCGGATCAGCTCTGCGGACGCATGGGCGATTTGGTTAAACTGGTTCTTACAGGAAGTCTTTTCGGAGTTATCTATTTGTTTGCCGCCTATATTCTGAAAATCACCGAGATCCACGAACTCTTTAACCTCATCAGAAGCCAGGTGCTTAAAATGTTGGCGCAAAAAAGGGTCTAGCTGTATTCGGTGTATATAGATTCTGTCACATCTTTTTGCGAGCGGTTTTCATGGGCGCAAGCTTTGTTGCGGATATACATTTTTCTCCTGCGTCTGATTTCTGTCCTGACCTTGCCGTTCACACCGGGTTTTGTTAATATAAAGAATTCATGGAGACAAACAGGTTCAGGTATCTGATAATGTAATTTTCCGCATTCGGCAGTGATTCAGGCCTCAAGCAGCGGAATTGATTTTTTCTCCCGGGAATTTTAATAAGGTGAATTTATGTTAGACAGTTTTGGGAAATACACAGACCAGGCCATGGCGGCTGTTGATATTGCTATGCGTGAGGCTAAAGGTCTTAATCATCCCTATGTCGGCACGGAACATCTGCTGATAGGCATAGTGGCTGTTGATGGCAGTGTGGTGGCTGATATTATGGAGAAATTTGGAGTTAATCTTTCCGATATACGCAATTCGGTTGAACGGTTTGTCGGTGCTTATGGCAGTGTGACTATACGCGGTGATCTGCCTTATACGCCGAGGACTAAAAAAGTTCTGCAGCTGGCCGTTACTCTGGCGCGCGTTACCGGTTTTGAAGCTGCTGGCACTATTCATATATTTCTGGCTCTCCTTCGTGAAGGTGAAGGTGTCGCGGGGCATGTGCTGAGGCATCTGGGAATCAGCCAGGAAAGTATTATGCCCCTGATGAATGATATTCTCGCCGGACTTGACAGGATCAACCGCACCAATGATTCTGATGAAGATGATGATATGGAGGATGTCTTCGGTGATTTCGATGATGACGATGACGAATTGCCCGGCCCTTACAGTATGCCTTCTCCTGAGGAGATTTTCGGTGCGGGAATGGTTGCGCCCGGCCAGTTCGCAGGCGATTCCCCTTCCGCGAACAAGAAAAATTCCGGTCTGGATATGTTCGGGCGTGATCTTACTGCTCTCGCAGGAAAAGGCGAGCTGGATCCGGTTGTAGGCCGCAAAGAAGAGCTGGAGCGTGTAGTGCAGATTCTCTGCCGTCGTTCAAAAAACAATGCCGTTTTACTGGGCGAGGCAGGTGTCGGTAAAACAGCGGTTGTGGAAGGTCTTGCCCAGGCTATTGCTGATGGCAATGTTCCTGAACTGGTGCGCGGCAAGCGGGTTGTTGCTCTTGATATGGCTCTGATGGTTGCCGGAACCAAATACCGGGGGCAGTTTGAAGAACGTCTGAAGAACGTTGTGGAGGAAATACGCGCTAGTAAAAATGTTATTCTGTTTCTGGATGAGCTGCATACCATTGTCGGAGCGGGTGGAGCTGAAGGCAGCATGGATGCCGCTAATATCATCAAGCCAGCTCTGGCACGCGGTGAGCTGCAGTGCATAGGCGCAACGACACTGAATGAATATCGTAAACGGATTGAGAAGGATGCTGCCCTGGAACGCCGTTTTCAGACAGTACGGGTTGATGAACCCGGCATCGAGGAGGCAATCAGAATTCTTCAGGGGATTGCTCCCCGTTATGAAGCCCATCACAATGTTCTTTACGATGCCGAGGCTCTGGAGGCAGCAGTACGCCTTACTAAACGTTATCAGCCGGCGCGTCAGTTGCCTGACAAGGCGATAGACGCTCTTGATGAGTCAGGTGCGCGTGTCCGTATGCGGGTGGCGGTACTGCCGCCTGATATCCGTGAGCATGAAAAAACCATACGTGAGATCAGTGCGCAAAAAGACGAAGCCATCAAGAATCAGCACTTTGAAGAGGCTGCGGCTTTGCGCGACAGGGAGCGCGTTGCAATGAAGAAGCGCGATGAGATTGTGGCCGCGTGGAAAGCGGAGTGTACTGATAAGGCTTTGCCGGTCACGGTTGATGATATAACTGAAACCGTTGCCCATATTTCCGGTGTTCCTATCAAAAGGATGAGTAAAACCGAGCGGACTCGTATGCTTAATATTGAAGAGGAGCTTGAAAAGCACGTGGCCGGACAGTATCCGGCGATTGAGTCTGTAGCACGCGCACTTCGCCGTGCCCGCGCTGATCTGAAGGATCCTGACCGCCCGATCGGTTCCTTCCTCTTTCTCGGCCCTACCGGTGTTGGTAAAACACTTCTTGCCAAGTCTCTGGCGGAACAGATGTTCGGCGATGAAAAAGCTCTGATACAGCTTGATATGTCGGAATATATGGAGAAATTTACGGTCTCCCGCCTGATAGGTTCACCTCCGGGCTATATTGGACATGAGGAGGGGGGGCAACTTACCGAACGGGTCCGTCGCCGTCCTTACAGTGTGGTTCTGTTTGATGAGGTTGAAAAGGCTCATCCCGATGTAATGCACATGCTCTTGCAGATATTGGAAGAGGGTCGTCTTTCGGACAGTCTGGGGGTTATGGTGGATTTTCGTAATACTGTGGTGATTCTCACTTCCAATCTCGGTTTTGATTACGATAAAGGACAGGGCCTCGGTTTCAATAAGGGTTCCAGCAGTGTGGATTACGAGCGCCTCAAGGACAGGATGATGGTTGCCGCCAAACAGATATTCAAACCGGAGTTGCTGAATCGCTTTGACGATCTGATTGTTTTCAAAAAACTCGACCGGGATGATGTCGTCCGGATTCTTGATATGGAGCTGAGCAAAGTCCGCAATCGTCTGGCATCGAAGGATATTTCACTGAAGCTGAATGCGAAAGCCGTTGATTTTCTCGTGTCAAAAGGGTATGACCCTTCGCTTGGAGCTCGTCCGTTGCGTCGTACTGTGGAACGCCACATCGAGGATCCTGTTGCGGAAGAGTTGCTGCGCGGGCTGCTTACTTCCGGAGTCATTGATGTGGATGTTGCTCCCGAGGGTGACTGCCTGACATTCAGGATGCGTGGCGAATTGTCGCTGGCCGCGGAAAAAACGACATCACGCAGAAAAAGAACAACGAAAAAAAAGGCGGATTCCGGTTCTGCAAAGAAAACAACGACGAGAAAAACTGTAAAAAGGACGAAAAAAAAGATACCGTCCTCCGGCAAGAATTCGAAAGAGTAATGCTTTTCGCTTCCGGATATTACAGCAGTCGTTACAGGTGTTTTCAGTGACGGAGAATAAATTCTGTCTGACGTCTGCCCGATGTACTGCGAGTAAACGGATTGCAGGGAATGGAGTACAGATCCGCTGAAATTCATGAAAATACAGATAACCCTAAATTCCCCCTTGCAAAAGAGGGGCATAGATTGGTATATTACTGTTCATTTTGGAGGAAATAATGGTCAAAATCAGACTACGTAGAACCGGCTGCAGGAATCATGCAGCGTATCGTGTTGTCGCTGCTGATAAGCGGTCACCACGTGATGGAAAGTTTTTAGAGATACTCGGATGGTATGAACCGAAGAGGGAAGGCGAGAATTTCAAGCTGGATCTGGACCGGATTGAATACTGGAAGTCCAAGGGTGCTCAGCTGTCGGAAACGGTTGCAAGTATGGTGAAGAAAGCCAGACGTGCTGCTGCCGCAACCGAAGAAGCTTAGTCAGACAGAGCTGTCTTGATATGGACGGTCTCCTGAAAATTGATGTTATTACCGTTTTTCCCGGCATGCTGAATGGTTTTCTCCAGGAAAGCATGCTGAAAAGGGCGGTGGATTTGGGAGCTGTCCGCTTCAGGACAGTCAATCTGCGTGATTTCGCGCATGATGCGCGCAGAACATCGGATGACAGACCCTACGGCGGCGGTCCCGGGATGATTATGAAACCGGAGCTTTGGTTTGAAGCCGTTGAGTCAGTCCGTACAGAAAAGGCGCGGGTTATTCTGATGACTCCGTCAGGAAGTTGCTTTCGGCAGACGGATGCTGAAAAGTTGACCGGAGAGAAACACCTTATATTTTTGTGCGGGCATTATGAGGGTATTGATGAGCGGGTACGCGAAGCCCTTGTAACTGACGAATTTTCGATTGGTGATTATGTGCTTACCAATGGAGTGCTGCCAGCCGCTGTTATGATTGATGCGGTTGTTCGTCTGTTGCCCGGTGTGCTGGGAGGCGGACAGGAGGCTGCGGTTGATGAATCGTTTTCTAACGGTATGCTTGAGTATCCGCAGTACACGCGTCCTGCTGTGTACCGGGGTATGAAGATTCCGGATGTGCTGCAAAGCGGACATCACGCTGCGGTTGAGGCTTGGCGTAAGAAGCAGGCATTGGATAGAACTGCCCGGCGTAGACCGGATCTGTTGAAGTGATATTGAATCAAGAAGTTTTTTAGGTAAAGGAGTTGGATGATGATTGCAGAAGCGATTGATAAGATTAATGCGGAGCAGGTGGCTGAAATATCTGAGGGTAAGCCAGCTCCCGAGTTCAGCATTGGCGACAGTGTTAAAGTGCATGTAAAAATCAAAGAAGGCGGCAAGGAACGCATTCAGGTGTTCAGTGGTGTTGTCATCGCTCACGACGGCGGTGGAAACAACGCTACCTACACTGTGCGTCGCATAGCTTTCGGTGTCGGCGTTGAGAAGGTGTTTCCGCTTTACTCACCCTATGTCGATAAAATCGAGGTGGAACGTTCAGGGCGTGTCCGTCGCGCCAAGCTTTATTATCTGCGTAAGCTTACAGGTAAAAAGGCCCGTCTGCGTTCACTTCCGCGTAAGCTGAAAAATAAAGCCGGATGAGTTTTAAGTGAATTTTTGAAATTGCGGACAAGGGAGGTGTCATGAGACTCCTCTCTTTCTGTTTAACAAACCGTTTTACTTTACTGTATTAACCGGCCGCATGAGCATAGCCTTATAATTCCGCTGTTTTCAACTATGAAAAAATTCTGGGTAATCTACATATCTGTTGCGGTTGCTGGCAGTGTTGCTGTGTGGCGGGTTGCTCCTTCGTCCGGCCCGGTTCTCAAAAAATTTCACAGAAAAAACAAAGTAGCTGTAAATGAAAAAACGGAACCTGTTTTTAACAAGTCAAAGATAATTGCAGCGGGGGAATTCAAGCCTGACGATGCAATTTCTTCCGGCGCATCTGCTGCTGGAGTGCATAAAAACGACAATCTTTCTGTTGATGATCCTCCCGCGCTACTTGGAATTTTCAGGGTCACTCCGGGACATGGGGAAAACCCTTCCTGGGGGGTTGTGCGACATGGAACCGCTTTCTATGACCCGAAAGGTAAACGCCTTGGTGAGATTCCCGGCGGTGTGATCCTGGAATTTATCGAGTTGCGTAAATCGTCCAAGGGTTCTATGGTTCTCTGCAAGTTAAGGTATAAAGGCAGAGAGATTGGTCCCTGTCTGATCAAACAGACGGACGTCAGTCTTTTCTCAGGTAGTTTTTCTGATCTTTCCGAAGCCAGCCGGAACAATCTTCAGGAATACTATAGGCTGAAAGGGATGATGGAGAAGCGCAGGATTGCATTGATGGAACAGACAGCAAGAAAAAATCCGCATTACCTCAAATACAAATCCGCCTACGAACGGTTTATGGATCATATAGAAGCGGCAGGGGAACTTACAGGCCAGAGGGACAGCTCAACCGGTTTGAAGCGTTCTCGCCTGGATGATCAGCTCAGGCGTATGAAAAATGAAGAAGTTAAGCTCAAAAAAGAATATAAGCAGATTCATGATAAATATAAGGCGTGGAAAAAAAAGCATGCCGCAGACCTGCCCGATATCGACAGTGATTCCGAAATAAAAGAATACCGCATGCGTATGCAGCAGTTGTCCCGTCTGATTCCCGGTCTGGCGTATTGATGCCTGAAAATAATATATATTTCAGAAGGAGGATTTTGTTCCAAGGCTGTTGCAGAGCCGTGAAAGAATTCAACGGCAATCGAAAATGGTAAATATTTAATTCATTATGCTATTTATTTACAGCAGTAAAAATACCATAATCGGCAATATGTCGAAGCATTTGCACAGACCGGACAGGTGGACGGGGGAGCAATCTGTGCGGCGTAAACGACATTTTCATTTTTACAATAAAATGCTGAAGCTCCTTACACAAGGGTAGATTATGAGAAAAATTATATTACTGATGCTGTGCTGTCTCGTTTCTGTGACTTTTGCATATAAACCTCTTTCGCCTCTCATTCCTATGGGAGCGGTTACAGGCAAACCGACCGAGGCACAGATTAAAGAAACCCTCGAATCCTACAAAGCTGTAGGTATTGATCAGTTTCTCATCTATCCCCGCAGCGGATTGGAGCTGGAGTATCTTGGAGATGAGTGGTTTCAGGTATGCGAATGGATCTGCAAGCACGCCGAGCGGCTCGGTATGGGTATCTGGCTCTATGATGAGTACAACTGGCCGAGTGGTTCCTGCAAAAATCGTGTCCAGGCAGCGAATCCCGACTTCTGCTATCGCATCTATGCTGTGTACAAAAACAAAGATGGAGTTTTCGAATGGAAACGAGTTCCCACCCCGGATAGAGTGGATAACTACAGCTTCGAAGCAATGAAGCTCTTTATCGAGATGACTCATAAACAGTACGAAAAACATCTTCGTAACTATATGGGTTCCACTATCAAAGGCATCTTCACCGATGAACCCGCCCACCCGGGCCATGTCGAGGTGCCGGGAAAACCGGTTCTGCAATTCCGTTATTATAACGGCCTTGATGAGGAATACAAAGCCAAGACCGGACGCAGTTTCCGCAAGGATGTCGAGGCTTACCTGGTTGACAAATCAAAGAATGCCGTTTGGCCGGTCTATGCGGAGTTGCTGGGACGGCGTTTCCGGACGGCGTACTTTGATCCGATCCGCGCCTGGTGCGACAGCATGGGAATTCTTTCGACCGGTCATATGATTGCGGAAAGCAGCACATCAATATCTTTCAAGTGCAATGGTGCGCCCATGCATGTTCTCAAAGGCCTTTCCCTGCCGGGCATGGATGAGATCGGCACCCGCACTACCTCCCAGTCGATAGAATGGATCACCTTCGGGGTTGCCCAGCATGCAGCTGGCAGAAACGGCAACGGGGGGCTTGTGGAGCTGTTCGCCCTGGGCCCCGCCGATATGAAGCTTGCCAGACAACGTCAGATGATCTGGCTGAGTGCCATGCATAAGCTGGATCACTACGTACTGGCTGTTGCACCTCTGGATGCGCGTGGAAATGTGGAGAAGCACGCTTACTTTAATCCCTTCAGCCGAATGCAGCCATGGTTCCCTGCGCTACGGCTTCTGAGTGATGAAGCCCGACTGGCGGCTTTATATGCATCAAAACCTTTCATCTGTGATGTGGGCATCCGCTATCCGCGCAGCGAATCAGCGATACACGGTATCTGTAAAAAGAAACATCCTCTGCTGAATAAAACATTGCGCTGTTTTGAATCGGAGGGCCAGACAGCCTGTGATCTCTATGAGGAGAATGAGCCGTGTGACAAGCCCTTTGTTTTCGCTTTTACAGGCGGGAGTTTAAAGGAGGAGAAGTCCGGCAGGGTTTTTAAACGACCAGCTGACGCGGTTGCTTTTATGCATGAACAACGTCCGCCTGCGGTGCGGATTCTGGATAAGAAGGGGAAGCGGATTAAGGATATTCTACTCCGTTGTTACAAGGATGGAAACATTGTTGTTTTGAATCTTACATCTGATATGCGTAAATCGCTGCTTTTGAAACAGAAAGGCGGAGAGGATGTCGTCTTTGATTTGCCGGAGCGTGGAGTTTTTGTTCTGGATGAAAACGGCAATGTCCGAGGTGAAGCTGTTTCCAACGGAAAACTGTGTGCAAAGGTGCCGCCGGAAACCGTTTATGATATTGATCTCAGCACCGATAATCTGTGTCGTCTGGTGTTTAACTCCGATAAGAAGGCGGTGTTTACAGTTGAGAGTTCTCTCGACAACGTGAGTATTGCAGTGCGCAACTATCCTGATGCGAATAAAGTGCTGCTGGATGGTAAAGTTGTGGAGACAAAGCACTCCTGCGACTCTCTGGTTCAGGGGTTCAAGACCCTTTACCTGCAGAGCGAGCCCATAAAACTGGCGGCCGGTGAACATATAATGACGATTTCCGGGGGCGGGTCTGATACGAACTTCTTTCTTCCTGTTGCCTTTCTGTCCGGTTCCTTTGCAGTCGAAAAACAGAGAGTGCTAAAACCTCTCAGTTCCAGGGTCTCAGCAGGAACACTGACAGGGCAGGGACTGCCCTGCTTTACCGGGAAAGCCGTGTATTCCGCGTTGGTGGATGTGCCTGAAGGCAGGGGTGATCTTCGTCTTAAACTGAATACAGGCGGTCTTTACACATCCGCTTCTCTTGACGGCGTTGATATGGGGGAACGGGCCTGGTTTCCCTACGAATGGAAAGTGCCAGCAAACTTAAAGGGGAAAAAGGTGAAACTCGAGGTGGGCATCAGGACATCGGTCCTGCCCATGTTCGGTGACTGGAAACACTCCGATGCCGCATGGAGTACCAGATTCTGGGTTCCGCCAGTTTCCGGCCGTACTGAGGTCGGTCTGCCTTCACCTCCTGAGTGGGTGATGTACTGATATACGGTATCACCGGCATTGCATAGAATATTTTTATTTATGTTTCTTGTTATCTGAGGCGGAAAATGATTATATAAAAATAGTTGCGCTTTGGAATATGTGTTGATCCGGTGTTTAATCAGGCACACTGAGGGCAGTGTGCATCGGGACTCTGCCGGGGCTTACCCGGCAGATAATTTGTTTTATGCCGAACTCTCCTTTTTACTCTCAATATTATCCGGATACTCCGGTTATGCGGAAATGGCCTTTTCGGGTCAGGTCGCTTGGTTACAGCAACTATGAGCCTGGTTATAAAGGTTTTCCATTGGGGGATCATCCGGTTGACCACCGCTATACATGGGAAAAAGGACGTGTGCTTTCCACTTTGACTCTGGTTTTTGTTTCCCGCGGAGAAGGCTGTTTTCGTTCCGGTCCGTCCGGCGAGCTGCCGATAAAAGCGAATACCGTGATATGTGTTTTTCCGGAAATACGGCATGCATATTGTCCCGATGTGGAAACCGGATGGCATTCCCAGTGGGTGGAACTCGATACCCGGGATGCGCTTCCGCTGATTCGTCAGGCCGGAATAACCGAGGATTCGCCTTTGCGGACTTTTGATGCCACACCGCGGCTTGCTCGTCTTTACCAGCAGCTTTATGACTGTTCCCGTGAGGAGAGCTACGGTGTTCAGCAGGAACTTGCCGCCGGAGCGTACAGCATTCTGGTTCATGTGATTGCTCTGTGGCGGAGTAAAGCTCCTTGTGCCCGGCACTTTGCTGTTGTTGAGCGTATGCGGCAGTATCTGACCAATGATCTGATGAAGACTCCCTCTGTGGAAGAAGCCGCTGTTCAGGCCGGATTAAGTGTTTCGCGGCTGCGTGTACTTTTCAAACAGGCAACCGGCCTTTCTCCTAAACAGTTCCAGCTGGAGGCACGCATGCATCGTGCGGAAACTCTGCTTATGGAAAGCTCTCTCCCGGTAGGAGCGATTGCGGAACAGACGGGCTTTGAGTCGATTTATCACTTTTCGCGTCAGTTCAAGCGTATGCGTGGTGTTTCACCTGTAAAATTCCGTATTGTGCGGGAAAGCGTCTGGAATTCGTCTGATATGCGATATCAGGGATAGTTGCGTATTTTATGGTAAAAAAAACATAATTTTCTTTGACATTCATCCAAAAAAAGAATTAAATGCAAGAAGATTAGGGGATTGTATGAATTTTAACCAGAGCTGTCTTTTGTGATTAAACTACGCAAAAAGCTTCTGAATTGTTTCGCATTCATGTGTACAACCATTGTGGTTGTGCTCGGGGTGGCTAATATTGCGCCTGTTGTGAAACAGAAAAGTGATCTTGAAGAGAGACGTCTTGAACTCATTGAAGAAATCTGCCGCACTGAAAAAGAGGTGCGTGAACTGCGTGAAATGCAGAACGATTTCAAGACGGATTATGAGTTCGTAGAATACATACTTCACGAAAACAATCATGTCTGGAAAAACGAAACTATATTTGTATTTGAAGAATGAACAGTGATTGTTTTAGCCGAATCAGAAAAAAGCATTCTGTCTGTTGACATGTACACGTATTTAGGGTATATTCACGGGACTTTTCCGGTATGGCGGGATAGCTCAGTTGGTAGAGCATCGGAATCATAATCCGCCGGTCGGGGGTTCGAGTCCCTCTCCCGCCACCATATCATTACAGAACGGATCACAGGCGACGGCCGTGATTCGTTTTTTTTGTGGCCGGATTGCAACGCTAAATGCGACAAAATTCATTATGCTTGGCAATATTGGACAATCGAAACTAATGGGATGACTGAACAGATCAAATACGTTCTCGCACGGAGGCGCAGAGACGCAGAGAGATTCTCTATATTTTATTAATATGTTGTTCATGAAACACTTGTAACACAGCGTCTCTGCGCCTCTGCGCGAAAATAATCTACTAAATCGATGGGATGGTAGTGATTACAATTCGCGATTGTCATTTAAGAGTGAAAATCTAACGGTATTGTGTTTAAATATCATCTGTAATGGCGGCGATAATTGACAGCAATATAATTGAAGAGATCCGGGCGCGGGTGGATATAGTTGAGCTGATCCGTGAACGGGTTGAGATCAAGAAATCCGGCTCGAGTTTTAAGGGGCGCTGTCCTTTTCACAATGAAAAAACCCCGTCTTTCACTGTTAATCCCACCCGGCAGAGCTATAAGTGTTTCGGCTGCGGCGCAGGGGGAGACGCATTCAAATTCGTAATGGAATATGACGGGCTCACTTTTATCGAGGCGGTCCGCCAGCTGGCTGACCGCGTGGGAGTTGTAATAGAGGAAAAACATGATAAGTATGCCGGTAAACGCAAGATGCTCTATGCTCTGCATGCCGAACTGGCCGATTTTTATCAGCGATGCCTCAACGAAACAAAAGATGCCGCTGCAGTGCGTAAGTATCTTAATGAAAGAAACCTTGACAGGAAAACGCTCGAAACTTTTTCCATAGGATATGCACCGCCCCGACAGCGTAAAGCCCTGCTACGCTGGGCGGATAAAACAGCCCGCAGTCTTGATGATCTCGAGGCCGCGGGTATTGTCCTGCCGCCTCTGGACGGCAGAACTGAATTGTATGACCGTTTTCAGGATCGTCTGATATTTCCCGTCCGTGATGCACAGGGGCGCGTTGTTGCATTCAGTGCACGAATCTATGACAGAAACGACAAACGCAAGGCGAAATATGTAAACAGTCCTGAAACTGAAATTTTTATCAAAGGTCGTGTTCTTTACGGACTTGACAAGGCTGCATCTAAGATAGTCAGACATCCCCGTCGCGAAGCGATTATCTGTGAAGGTCAGATCGATGTGATCAGATGTCATTCCTGCGGATTTGAAACTGCTGTGGCTTCTCAGGGTACCTCTTTTTCCAAAGATCATGTCAGGCTTCTTAAACGCTATGCGGATTGCGCTGTGTTGGTTTTTGACGGTGATGCGGCAGGAAAAAAAGCGGCTGTCAGAACCGGAGCTTTGCTTCTGGAAGAAGGTGTGCCGGTGAGAGTTGCCACCATGCCTGCCGGTGAAGATCCCGATTCTGTTTTATGCAAGCGGGGGTACGATGTATTCAGGAGCATAATTGAAAGGGCAGAGTCAATCATTGCCTTTCAGATTGAGTCAATGAGATCTGTTGAGGAACATCCCGAGTCTATTGATGCGGTCGGCCGGGTGAGTCATGGCGTTCTGGAAACCCTTGCGGGATGCTCCAGTTCCGTGATTGCCAGTTCTCTTCTTCAGGAAGCTTCCGATATTCTGCATCTGCCTCTCAGCGCGATGGAAGAGGACCTCAGGGAATATAGAAAGAAAGCGAAAAGACGCGGATCTTTTGCAAAAAAAGAGGGAAAGCCCCGTAAACAGAAAAAGGTTCTGTCGCCGGATGTCCTTCCAGTGTCCGGGAGTTCTGATGAATGTGTTCCTTCCGATGAAGAGCCTCCGTTGCCTGACGGTCCTTTCGGACCGCCTGTTGATGAAGACGGGAACGAACTTGAATATGTACTGGGCCCCGAAGTTGAAGTGCCGACGGATAAAGAAAACGCTCCAGCTCCTCCTGCCGAGTGTGAAAAGGCGCTCTGTGAAATGCTGCTTGAGCACGAACATGATCTTCAGATAATCAATATGGTCATCCGATATCTGCCACTGGACGTGATCAAGCATCCGTTTGTACGGGATTTTGTCCGTGCAGTAATCGATGGTAGCCGTGAAAACACGGATAAACTGGCCGCATTGTACAGGACTGTCGATGTGTCAGTTCAACCGTTCTTTACTTCTCTGCTGAATCATCAGCACAAGATGCTCGGTGCAGTGGAAGCCACTTCTGAAGAGGCCATGCAGGATATTATACGCCGGATCTGGATGATTTATTATCGTGATGAACAGGGGGCGCTGCCTGCTGAGTCAAGTCCTGAAAACGACAGCAGGAGATTGCATCTTTCCTGTCTGATAAAAGAATTGCAGAATGGTCTTTGGAAGAACGTGCAAAAGTATATGATCACAGCGGCAGAGCCGATAAAAGCAGACGATCCCTTTCCCATCCGCGAAGCATGTGCCGGAATTACTCCGGATGAGAATTCTGAGGCTGCATCTTTCTTATATGAAGGGGATAACGCATACGCATGTTGTCGTCCAGGTGAATCTCAACCCAGTGAGTGCCCTCCTGATGAAATACCAGATTTATAAAGACCTCGACTGTTGTGGCCACCTGCTTTTCATTCTCAAGTTTTATCGGTACGCTTTTACCCTGTCCGACAACCGTGATGCCGTCGGGGCCGATGATCTTGGAATGCTGCTGAAAGCGCCCTTTGCCTGCACACCAGCGGTTCATAAGGCAGATTCTCGGGCAGAGAGGCTTTTCCGAGTTAAGTGCCAGGCCGTCAAAAATGCCGATAAGCATAAATTTTCCATTGCGTTCCTGGCGCACATCGTCGCATAAAACACTTGCCTGTAGATCGGGAATCATGGGTTGCCTTTCGTTGTGTGCCGGGCATACCCGGCTGTTTTCCGGTGCACTTCGAATATGTACCGGACCTGAAATTCATGTCATCTTAAGTCCGATTATGATAGGCGAAAATCCGGTACTGATCAAGGAGCAAGTCCGACTTGACGGAAACTGTCTTTCCTCGTGCCGCCAGATGGCGGAATCGCTGTCCGGCTAACTGTCTGTATTAAGTTTATCGAAATCAAAGCGTTTGCCTGATACCGGGAACTTCGGTGATCTTCGGTATATTCTTGCTGATCGGTTTTGCTTGCAGTAATTTGGCACTGTCCTTAAGGATGGCGATTGCTTCAGGCGGAATATCACCGTTTCCATCGGGGCCGACGTTCAGCAAGAGATTCCCCCCTTTGTGGTTGATATCCTTTAATTTGTTATAGATTGTTTCAGGCGTTTTCCAGTTGCTGTCATGTTTACTGTATCCCCAGGATTTATTCATAGTGTAGCAGGCTTCCCAATGCTTGGAAAAGGAGTTTTTGAAATGATTCTGTTCCTGAGTGACGTAATCCAACTCAAAAATTTTCCGTTTTGCCACGCGATTGTTTACGATAATTTCGGAGCTTGCATTTCTGATGGTGTTGTAAAGATCAATGCCGTTCTGTATCGTCCACCATTTGGCCCAGTCGCCGTCGAACCAGAGTATGGCCGGATCATACCTTTTAATCAGTTCCCTGATCTGGTTGTTCTGATAATCAAGATATTCCTGCTTTCGTCCTTTTACCATCTGATTGTGAAAGTCCAATCCCGATTGAGCGGGGTGGTGCCAGTCAATGATGCTGTAGTAAAGTCCGAACTTGAGACCATGTTTTTTGCAGGCATTGTTTAGTTCACCAAGAATGTCCCGTCCCTTGAATGGTGTGCTGGCAACGTCATACTCAGTATATCTACTGTTCCATAAACAGAAACCTTCGTGGTGTTTGGACGTAATTATCAAGTATTTCATTCCTGCCTGCTTGGCCATACTGACGATAAAATCGGCGTCAAACCTGGAAGGGTTGAACGTCTTGAGCAACTGAGCGTACTCCTCTTTTTTGATTTTGTGCTTGCTCTGTATCCATTCTGTATAGCCTTTGACTTTCTGCCCTTCCCAAATACCTCCGGCCTGTGAATAAAGACCGAAGTGGATAAACATACCGAACTGAGCCTGCGCAAACCATTGCATTCGTTTGTTGTATTTCTCAATAGATTCTTTTTTGAGACTTGCTTCATGGGAGGATGCGGAAGATACGGCTAACAAGAGAAAGATTGTTATCACTGTGAGTGTGCTCATGTGACTTTTAAGTTTGCTTGCAGCACAATGGCTCTGTGTCGGGTAAATTGTTCTTTCTGGTTTTAGTTCCATTATATTCTCTGTTCCTCTTTGTTCTAAAATGAGTTGCGGCGGTGTTGTGATACTGCACCAATGGCGACAGCCGACAGGCAGACACCCCCGAATGATGTGGGGGTGTCTGCGTGTGGAGGGAATGAGGTCACTTCGATAAATCTTCAGTGATGATTCCGGCAAGCTTGCGCCCGCTTTTGAGCATCCCGCCGAAGATCGGCCCCATGCGGAAGCCGCCCTGCACGTTGTTGGCCGCCATGCCGGAGGCGTATAGTCCGGGGCACAGCCGCATAGTGTTTTTCACGGTCGTGCGTTCGCCATCGGCCATCCACATCGGTTTTTCCCCGAGGACACCGCCAGTTGGCGAATCGATAGTCATGCCGGCCTTGTTGACTACCTTGTTGATGATTTCGCTGGGATGCCCCGTTCCGTCAACAACAGCCCGCGCTGTGACGACCAGCGGATCCACGTGCATGTCAAGTCTTAGGATAGGAGTCCAGTTGATGACAACGCCACAAATGACACCATCGTGAATGACGACATCCTCAACGGAAACGGTATTGAAGATGACGGCTCCGGCTTTTCGTGCGCCGAAGATGAGGCCAGCGGCCATTTCGACGGAATCGAGCGTGTGGTAGCCGTTGCCAAGGGGTGCGGTGGATATATTGAAGTCCTGGAGAATGGCAATGGCATCGTCCTGTACAACAACCTCGTTCATGAGCATGCCGCCGCCCCAGGTTCCGCCGCCGGGCGCGAGTTTGCTTTCATAGACGGCAACTTTCAAACCGGATCTGGCGAGATCATGTGCGGCTACGAGACCGGATGGTCCGGCGCCGACGATGGCAACGTCAACAGAGAGGTGCTGTTCAAATTTTGCGAAAAAGTTCCGGACGATGGCGCCGGAGATTTGTTCTTCCATGATGGGAGCTTGCATAGCGATGTTCCTTCGGATTGCGGGTTTTCGTCAGGCGGAGCATCGCTACGTGCGGCAGTCTCTCGGTATGCGATGTATCAGATTCCTTGCGCAGGCATTATCCTGATCAGGTTCTGTGGGTATCATCTCAGACCGCCGGTAGGCAGACACCCCAACTGACAATATGACCGAGTTTACTGCATCTGCGGCCGGGATTCAACAGAAAAAAAGGTGCGCGGCTAAAAATAAACCTTCAGCAATTATGATTGCGTTTTTTGCAGTTCCGTCTTTATACGGGTTACCCGGAGGTTCTACCCCCACATCTGAGACGAAGCAGACCGGCGCAGATAGATGACATCCACCGTAATGTTCGGCGGAAGGCTGTTGAGATAGCAAACCGCGTTTGCAACATCTTCAGGTTGAATCATGGCGGAAAATTCGTTCAGGTCAGGACGTGATTTCCTGAGCAGATCGGTTGCTACGCCGCCGGGACAGATGGCATGAACGCGAATGTTTGCATTACGGCCCTCTTCGATCGCGGTTTTCGTGAGTCCGAGCAGCGCATGCTTGCTGGCACCGTAGGCCGCCTGCTTCGGATAGCCCTTCACCCCGACTACCGAGGAGATGTTGATAATGCGTCCGCCACCCTGAGCCGTCATGATCTTCATTGCCGCCTGTATGCATAGAAACGCCCCCTCCACATTCACCTGCTGTATCTTCTTCCAGTCGGCGAGAGTGGTTTTCCCGATAGGCTTGAATATGCCCATGCCGGCATTGTTGATCAGCAGGTCAAGTTGATCGACAGTCATGAATAATTTTTCAACATCCGCCGGGATCGACAGATCCGCCGCAACGGTTTGGACTGAAGTCCCTTCCGCTTCGCAGGCAGCCTGCACTTCAGCTAATCTTTTCCGGTTGCGACCGGTTAAAATCAAGCTGTGCGTTTCAGCCAGCTTCAGCGCAATCGCTTTGCCGATTCCCCGGCTGGCTCCGGTAATCAATGCGGTCTTCATTATGCATTACTCCTTATATATTTTAACAGGATGCTGTGATGAAGACATCAGATTAGTCAACCAGATTACGGTGATCCACAACCCGTTTCGCTTTACCTTCAAAGCGTTCGAGAGTATTGGGAGAAACAAGGTTAATCTTCATGTGCAGACCTGTAACGTGCAGGATGGCTTTAGCTATATCTTTTTTGATCTCCTGCATTTCAGTCATACTGTCGGAAAACATTTCCGGTTTTATTTCGATATGAACAGTGATTTCATCTAGTGCTTTCGGCCGGCTGACTTCAATCATATAATGGGGGGCAACGGAATCGATTCTCATAAGAGCTGTTTCAATTTGCGATGGAAATACGTTTACCCCGCGTATAATCAGCATGTCATCCGTACGGCCGAGAATACGGCTCATGCGACGGGTGGTGCGCCCACACGGACATTCTCCGTCATTATAAATGAAACCGATGTCTCTTGTGCGATAACGAAGTACAGGGAAACCTTCACGGTTCATCGGGGTGATAACAATCTCTCCGCGTTTACCGTCCGGCAGGGGTTCAAGTGTTTCCGGATTGATAACTTCGAAGATGAAATGGTCTTCCTGTATGTGCATGCCGTTACGAAAAGCGCATTCTCCGCTGACACCGGGGCCCTGAACTTCGGCGAGCCCGTAGTTGTTCCAGCAACGCATCTTCAGTCCGTCCTCAATGCGGGTTCTCATGTCTTCCGTCCAGGGTTCTCCTCCGAAAAAAGCATGTTGCAGATTCAGCTGGGATCGTTTGACATCACCTTGCAGAATTGTGTCCATAAGTTTCAGGGCATACGATGGTGTACATATGAGTATTTCGGGTTGCAGATCAAGCATGCATGTCAGTTGGCGGTCTGAATTTCCGCTGGATATCGGTATGATGGCCGCGCCGATTTTTTCAATGCCGAAATGCAGTCCGAAGCCTCCGGTAAAGAGACCGAAACCGAAAGAAAGCTGCACTGTGTGCTCGGGTCTGAGGCCGCCGGCAAAAAGAAACCTGGCGCAGAGACTACTCCAGTTTTCCACATCGGTTTTTGTATAGGCGGTCCAGGTGGGTTTTCCCGTGGTTCCACTGGTGCCCTGATAGCGTGCTACATCCGGGCGGGGTACACATGCGAATCCAAGCGGGTAGCTGTCGCGCAGGTCCGCTTTAGTTGTCAGGGGCAGGCGCCGCAGATCATCCAGCGACTTAATCTTATCAGGAGTGACGCCGCTTTTCTTGAATTTTGCCTGGTAGAAAGGATTGGATGATGCACGGCTGACAGCTTTACGCAGTTGCTGAACCTGAAGCGTTTCAAGGTCACGGCGGTTCATGCATTCGTATTCAGGTTGCCATATCTGATTGTCAATTATAGGTTTGGTGTTCATTTGTCAAAAATCACTTAGCGAAGAGTACCGGGGCATTGAGAACATTGCGACCTGATGCCTTGAGGGCTTCTATGGCTTTGTCAGGGTCATCAAAACGGAATACCAGTACCGCTTCCGCATTGTGTTTTGATGTGAATGCATACATATATTCAATGTTTACACCGGTTTTTCCTATGCTGTCGAGCAGTTCCGCCATGCCGCCCGGTTTATCCGCAACGGTTGCAGCTACAACTTCGCGGACGTTAACCACATAACCTGCCTGTTCAAGAACATCCCTGGCTTTTTCCCACTCTTCAACAATGAGACGGACAATACCGAACTGCTGTGTGTCCGCCAGTGAAAGAGTCACGATATTGATGTCGTTTTCGGCCAGGGTGCGGCAGATGGCATTCAGATGTCCCGGTTTGTTTTCCAGAAACAATGATATCTGATGAATTTTCATTTATTTTCTCCTTTGCATAATTGTAGCGGGCTTATGCTTATCGCATATCCTTTACACGGCACAATTTCCCCTGGCTTCGCGGCAGAGTGTTGGGTTCAACCAGAGTGATTGCCGCTGAAATGTTGATGATCTGTTGGATGGAGTGCGCAATCTCTCTTTTCAGTTTTTCCAGCGATTTGATGTCATCGCTGAAAGTTTCTCCGGTGACTTCAACCTGGATTTCAAGTTTGTCAAGGTCGCCGTCGCGGGTGATGATAATCATATAATGCGGCAGAACTTTTTCGACTTTAAGCAGACCAGCTTCAATCTGGGACGGGAATACATTGACTCCGCGTATGATCAGCATGTCATCGCTGCGGGCACTGATACGCTCGAAGGTTCTGATTGTCCGGCCGCATTCACATGGTCTGGTATTGATGCGGGAGATGTCGCGTGTGCGATATCGCAGCATGGGGGTGCCAGTACGTGTAAGTGTGGTGAAAACCAGCTCGCCGGATTCGCCGTCCGGCAGGGGTTCAAGCGTTTCGGGATCGATAATCTCCGGATAGAAGTGATCTTCAAAAATGTGAAGGCCGTTGTGGTATCGGCAGTCGTTGGCAACACCGGGTCCGCATATTTCCGTGAGTCCGTAGATGTCGTGGGCAATGATACCGGAGGACTCTTCTATTTTGGTCCGCATTTCCTCCGTCCACGGTTCAGCTCCGAAAATACCGTGCCGGAGTTTGGTGTCCTTGCGGAAGTCGATTCCGCGTTTATGTCCTTCATCTATCAGGTGAAGGAAATAACTGGGAGTGCAGCCTATAACGGTTACGCCCATGTCCTGCATCATCATCAGCTGTCTGTCGGTATTGCCGCCTGATATCGGCAGAACCGCGCAGCCCAGTCCCTCGCCGCCGTAATGCATTCCGAGTCCTCCTGTAAACAAACCGTATCCATAGGATACCTGGAGTATGTCGGAACTGCGGACACCGCACATGGCCAGAGCACGCATGCAGACCTGTTGCCAGAGGATGATATCGTTTTTTGTGTTGCCGATGACAATCGGTTTGCCTGTTGTGCCGCTGGAACAGTGAAAACGTACGATGTCATTCATGGGGCTGGCGAACAGCCCGAACGGATATTCATCGCGAAGGTCGGTTTTAGCTGTAAACGGCAGCAGACGGATATCTTTCAGAGATTTAATGTGTTCAGGTCTTACTCCGCGTTCATCCATACGTTTACGCGTTAACGAAACATTTTCGTAAACATGTTTGATCATGCCCTGAAGGCGGTGGAGCTGCAGGGCCCGCAACTGCTCGACAGGCATGTAGTCAGGGGCGCTTACGGGGTGTACCGGGGTGTTGCCGTCGTTGGCTGCATCTTGGTAGAACATAATCTTTCCTGTTAATTGACGATCAGAATTTATTCGCTCATAATATCATTTTGACAGAGCGAGGTGAATAACATTCTTGAATGTCGTCGCCAACTAAAAAGGAATGTGAAAATTCATACATTCAGCCGGGATACCGAGTTCGCTGTTGATCAGCTCAGACAAAGCCCGTACACCGAATATTTCCGTGGCATAATGTCCGGCAAAAACAACGTTCTGATGCAGCTGTTCGGCAAGATTGTATGCCTGAAGCGTAGTTTCGCCCGTCAGAAAGAGATCGACGCCGAGATCATGCGCTTGATCTGTCATGTCGGCGGCGCCGCCTGATACAATGCCGACCTTCTGGATGTTTTCTGTTCCGAAATGCAGTGTCTGAAAGGTATCTGTTATGTTGGTTTTTATTTTGTCGCAGAACTCATTGAACGATACCGGCTGTGGCAGTTCCGCGGTGAATCCTATCAATTCCCCGTGATAGTCAAAGGCCGCGTCTTTTTCAATTAAACCCAGAGTTTTGCATATCTGAGCATTGTTGCCGAATTCATCATGAGCATCCAGAGGAAGGTGGCAGGCGTATATGGCTATGTTGTTTTTCAGAGCTAAGGATAAAATTCTGTAATTCAGACCGGTGATGTATCTGAGGGAATCCCCCCAGCTTATGCCGTGATGGCAGACTATGCATTCGGCTCCCTTTTCTTTTGCGATCTCCAACAGTTTCAGATTGGCGTCCACTCCGCAAATCACTTTGCTCAGGGTGCCGTCATTCGCAAGCTGCAAACCGTTGTTGGATACATCTCTGAAGTTTTCAATTCGGAGAGTCCTGTTAAGAAACTCAGCCAATTCATATGTTGTCATTTTTTCTGTTCCCATGCATCAAATGCCGAGGTTCCGCGCATTACTTCGCCACGGCCGTTTGTTGTTATTGTTTCGCCTTTGGAGTTCAGTACGACAAATGTCGGTATTCCGCGGACTCCGAATCTCTTCGATAAAAGATCCCTGTGGCTGTCTCCATAAGGAAGTGCAAACCAGTTCATTTTCATCTCTTCCATATATTCATACATGGCGTCTCTGCTGCGGTCTGAGCTGACGAAAACAATTTCAAAAGGTTTGCCCGCTGCCTTGAGACTGTCGTAGAATTTTACCAGCCTGGGAGTGAAGACCTGGCAGGGAGGACACCAGTGGGCTGAAAAATAAACGCCGATTAATTTGTCTGTCAGTACATCGACCGAGACCTGTTTTTTGTGTGTTGTACGAAGTTTGTCTCCGAACATCGCATAAATTTCAGCCGGGGCTTTCGGCAGCGTCCCGCCATCAGTTTTCTTTGCGGCAAGGGCTTTTTGTATGGCGGAACCGGAAAGTCGGTCGACTATGGCCTGATCTTCGGCGGAAAGTGCGCTTTTCTTGATTTTTATGGTCTTGCCGTTTTCTTTTTTGAGATACACATTTCCATGCATTGCGTTGAAATAGGATGCTTTGAATTTATTTCCTTTGGCCTTTGTCCATTCCCGCATGCCTGTATAGTCCTCTTGTCCGGGTTCAGCAGCTGATACGGTTAACAGAAATGTTGTTGATAACAGCAGGCAGGTCGCTTTGAAGATGTATAATGTTCTCATGTGTTCTGTCCTTCTTTGTTGAATGGTTAGTTCAAATTGCTCTGTAAGTCCGCCTTAGTTCCGCTTGCGGGACGACGGCGGATGTCTCTACCGAGCGCAGACTCGTGTATGACATATTTATTATAGAATCAACTTCTGTTACAAAAAACAAGAAGTTAAATCGTTATTTTTACGTAAGTTTTTATCAGTTTCAGATTTTTAATTCTTATGGTAAGTTAATACAAATTTACGGAGGAGAATATATGGGTAAAATTAGAGTATCACGCAGAGGATTTCTGAAGAAATCAGTTGCCGCCAGTGCTTTGTATTCACTGGTTCCTCACACAGTTCTGGGGGCTAATGCGCGTATAAACATCGGTATGATAGGTTTAGGCGGTATGGGCGGGGGACACTGCCTGGATCTCAGAAAAAGGGATGACTGCCGGGTACTTGCCGTCAGTGATGCCGACTCCGTCAGGATGGGGAAGGCTCCTGATGCCGTTAAGCATCAGGATTTTCGCAGGCTTCTGGATATAGGGGAGATAGACGCTGTTTTTATTGCCACACCCAATCACTGGCACAGTCTGGCTGCTATTATGTCGATGCAGGCCGGTAAACATGTTTATGTGGAAAAACCTGTCAGCCATTCGATCTGGGAAGGGCGTAAAATGGTTGAAGCATCCCGAAAATACAACTGTATATGTCAGGCGGGTACACAGCAGGCTTCATGTCCAGCTGTGCAGGCGGTGGCCAGAGATGTGCAACAGCAGAAATACGGCAGGGTTTTATGGGTGCACTGCAGTAAACTGGGATCCCGCAAGCCTATCAGCAAGGTTGAGTCTCCCATTGAACCACCTGAAACGGTTGATTACAATCTCTGGTTGGGACCTGCTCCTATGACACCGGTTAGACGCGGGAAATTTCATTATGACTGGCACTGGCAGTTCAACTGGGGTGATGGAGAAATGGGCAACTGGGCGATTCATTATCTGAATGATATGCGTCAGATATTGGGATGGGATGATGTTCCGTCCAGTGTTATGGCGGCCGGAGGGCGTTTCTGGGATGATGACGGAAACACACCGAATATACATATGGCTGTGATGAAACATCGAGGAGTGGATGTTGTTGTTGATATCCGCAATTTGCCGGGCGCCAGGCCCGGAGACGGCGGGGCGGTTTATCTCGGAGCGCGCGCCGGTAATTATATCATGTGCGAGAACGGATTTATCAGAATAGCCCGGGGCGGGGGAGCCGCTTATGATCTCAATGGTGAACGTATCAAGTGTTACAAAGGTGATGGCGGCAGTTCTCATAAAACAAATTTCTTTGATGCTGTAAGATCGAGGGATCGCTCGATTCTGAACGCTGAAATTGAGATGGGCCATCAGAGTACAGTGATGTGTCATCAGGCAAACATAGCATGGCGTATCGGTTCTGAATCTTCCATAGAAGAAGTGCGTGAAGCTGTTAAAAACAATCAGGATGCCGTTAATACAGTTGAAAGCATTGCCGGACAGCTTGCGGCAAACAAGATTGATTTTGAAAAAATGCCGTTTATCTCTGGCCCCAGAATCGTCTACGACAACAGACGGGAGTGTTTTACCGGTAAACATGCGGACAAAGCCAATAAATTTGTGCGTCTTCCGAACCGCAGAGAATTCACTGTGCCGGAATGCGTGTAGTTGTCGGTTTTGCCTCTCTGAGGGACGTGGAATGTATAATGCAACCGGGGTTTTGGATCTCGGTTCTTTTGTGTTTGGGTGTACGCAGTTAAACTAATTTGCAGTCGTACATTCTGAATTTTTTATCATTGCTCATAATGTGATATTTATTGGCAATGCTTTGTGCAATCAACATTCTTTCAAAATGTTTATCCTATTCAAGATAAACAGTAGGGGAACAGACTGAAATTTTGATATTGAACAGGTTTTTTGCTTTGAAATATGCTACAATTCAACGATTAACAATTAAATAACATTTTATGGATTCACTATGAAAAACTATCCTAAGTTTACGATTGAAGCGAAGTCAGCAAGCAAACTGAATTTATGAAACTTCCTGCAGAAATTATAAAAGTAGGCCAGGAGCCCGCTGTGCTGGCTGCGCTTGATGCCGATTCTTATAAGATCAGTTCTGATCCGGAATCTCTGATCCCCTCCTTTGAGATCAACCCGGATCTGCGCAAAAATATCTTTTATGCAAAGTCACTCGGTGAAATTGTCATCAGCTATGAATCGATTGAAAAGGAGCTTGCCGCTGAGCGCAAGGGGCTTCAGCATGTTAATAACACAAGCAACCGTATTTCCCGTTTATTGTTTGTAACTAATGACGGTTCACCCCGCTTCTACCGCGAATTGACCTATCTTCAGCATAAAGAGGGAGGGCGGATTCTGATATGCCGTCTTAATATCACTTCTTTTGAGATGGGGAAAATTCTTGTTATGCCCGGGACGCCTGTTAAAGCTGTTCTGATAAACCGTAAAAGATCGGTTGTCAATGTGCTGAAAACTCTGATTGATCTTTAGACTCTGCCCCGGAAAGATCTTTTACGGGGCAGAGTGCGGAGTCTATTGCAACATCAGCAAGCTGCCCTGAAAAGACAGTTTTTTAAAATTTGTGTGGCGTGTGGTTCCGTAGTCAGCTAGAATGAATGATAATTTAATTCGGGGGTAATGTTTATGAAAAAACTGCTGATTTTTTTCTCTTCGATTTTAATCTGTTCTGTTATTGCGGAGGCAGTTGCTGAAGCCCCGGTATCCGATGCTCTGGAGGAGCTGTTTCAGGGGAATGTCAGTCAGGCTTCCGCCGGGGAGAAGCCGCTGTATATGAAGGTGATTCCCAGCAGAACCTCGGATCGCAGCACTCTTATTTACAGGTGTCGTCATGTAACCGCGGATTCGATTACCTACTCTGTTGAAAGCGCCACTTCCGCGACCGGTACGGTGGAAACATCAGATGATCAGAATATAATCACCATCAACGATGTTACCGAACAGATTGATGAATTGAAAGACTTGCTGCTGGCACTGGATACGCGAGGTCCGCAGGTCCTTGTGGAAGCCCAGATAATTGAGGTTCAGATGGGGGAGGGGCTGGAGCAGGCCGCCGCTTTCGGGGCGAGTTATTACGATGCGGATAAGGATGCCATCAGTACTATGGGATCCATGCTGGGCGGAACCAAGGGTTATCCTGATGCTGAAACAGGAGGTTACCCCGAAGAGAGCGGCGGATGGCTTGATCTCTTTCCTTTGAATGCGGAACTTTCAAACGGGGATATTGTCAGAATAAACGCTAAATTGAAATGGCTGAAATCTCATGACAGAGCCGAGATACTTTCATCGCCCAATCTTCTTGTTGATCTCGGAACAACCGCTATGGTTTCCACCGGTACGGATCAGCCGCTGCTCAGCGTAAGTGTGAACAACGGTGTTTCCCAGGAAGAGGTGTATTACAAGCGTACAGGGGTTAATCTGCGTGTGACACCCCTGTTGCTTAATGAGGATACCGTGACTCTTGAAGTGCGTCCGGAGGTGACTTCGGTTGTCGGTTACGCCAAACTGAGTTCATCATCAGAGCCGCCGGTTATCTCAGTGCGGAATATTGAAACAAAGCTGAATGTAAGTGATGGTGGTGTGGTAATGATGGGCGGTCTATATTCCAGCAAGGATATAGAGAGTGATGAAAAAGTGCCTTTTCTTGGAGATATTCCCATGCTTGGCTATTTGTTCCGCAGTAAGAATGTGAATCAGACCCGTACGCATCTGATTTTTCTGCTCAAGGTTTCGGTTGTGTCTGAAGCGGCTGCAGTGCAGCTTGATAATATGGATGAAACCAGGAAGAATGTCGAAGATGTCGGTAATATTCTTGAGAAACAGATAATTTCTCCCGCGGAGGAGACTGTTGAAGACTAAGCTGATGATTTATTTGAATAAATACAGATCCGCATTGCTGGTGGTTATTGCGGTGTCGTTATGTGTGTGCGGTTGCGCAAAAAAGAACCAGCAGAAAATTGCAGCTGATGACACCGATAAGATATTCAGCGCAAGAAAATCGGATCTTATAATCGGTACCCTTCTGCGTGGAAGTGCCAATGCCAAGGAAAAACACAAGCTGTCCCCTGAGGCTGCCTGCAAAAATATTCTGACCTGGATTGAAGAGGAAAATGCCCGTGTGAAAAAGGGCGATGTTGTTATTAAATTCGAAAAACAGGATCTGATTGACGATATAGAGGATCGTAAACTCGCGCTGGAGACTCTCCGTAAAAAGCTTATTCTGGAAAAAGAAGAAAAGCGTATTCTCCTGAGTGAAAACCAGAGTGATCTCCGTTCCGCAAGGGATGCTGTTGTTTCTGCAGAGGAAAGTTATACGCGCTACTACAAGTATGACGGGAAGAATGATAAAGAAACACTTGTGGAGGCTGTGGATTCAGCGAAGAATAATTTAAAGACAGCAGAACAGGAGTACAGAGAAAAATCGAGTGAATTGAGCAACACGATATATGACGACGCAGAAGCTAAAAAAAAGGCGCAGGAGGAGCTGGAGAACCTGGAAAATGCCCTGGATCAGAAGAGGAATGCCTGTGAAAACGCAGAGTATAAACTCAGGATATTCAAGAAATACACCTATCCCAATACATTGACGGATAAAAAAAACAAACTGGAACAATCCCGTCTCGACTTGGAAAAGGTGAAGATCAGAACGGAGTCCAAGCTGATTCAGAAAGAAAATGAGATACGCCGGCTGGAAAATGAAATAAGCAAGGCTGAAGATGAGCTCGAAAGGCTGGAGGGATATCTTCCCCTGATGGAGATCAGGGCACCTGTAGATGGTGTTCTGATTTACGGCGATGTTGACAGGAGACATAATAAGATAAAGATTACGGTGGGCATGGAGTGCGGGCGCCGCAGGGTCCTGGCGACAATACCTGAGATGGATAATCTGGTTGTGAATTTTGAGCTGCCGGAGCAGTTTCACTATCGCGTGAAAGAGGGGGATAGAGTTGTTATTACGCCTGACTCGATTCCCGGTATGAAACTTTCCGGATATGTCAGTGAGATTGCAGTGGTTCCGGTGCATCAGATTCACTGGGATCGTTCATCGCCTAAAATATACAATTCTGTTGTTACGCTTGATGAACAGAACAGAAAATTTGTCAGCGGCATGAGTGTTGAAATTGAAATTATCGAAGATGAGCTTAAGGATGTTCTTAATATACCTGTCGAGGCTGTTTTTGAAGAGGAAGGCGATTATTTTGTTTATATGAGATCAGGCGAGAAGTTCAGCAGACAGATTGTTGAGCTCGGAAAATCCACAGATAAATATGTGCATATACTCAAAGGTCTTAACGCAGGCGATGAAGTCTGTCTTTACAGTCCTTATGATTGATGTGTATTGTTGCGGTTTATGAAAACTGCATAATACGGGCACGGGTCTGCGTGTCCTTAAAATTACGCAGTAAGCGGGGGCAGCTATGCATGTCTTGTGCAGAATACATACTGCTGTGTATTTCAGATGTTACGGTAGTTTAATGAAGAATGGATTGATAAGTTGAGTGCATCTCAGGAAATAATCAGGCTGGAAAAGCTGGAAAAAACCTATTATCTTGAATCTCTGGAGGTGCCCGTCCTTAAAGGGGTTGACCTTTCAATTTACTATGGGGAGTTTATCGGCATAATGGGGGTCTCGGGCTCGGGCAAGTCCACTATGCTGAATATCCTGGGGTTGCTTGATGTGCCCACTGGCGGAAAATATTTTCTTGATGGCAAGGAAGTGAAAAATTTCAAAGATAACCATCTTGCCGATCTCAGAAATGAAAAAATAGGTTTTATATTTCAGAGTTTCAATCTTTCATCACACCTGACTGTTGAGCAGAACATCGAAATGCCTATGGTTTATGCGAAGACTCCCAAGAGAATCCGCAGGGAAAAAGCACGGAAACTTGCCGAGCGTGTCGGCTTGGGGCACCGCCTGAAACATCGTCCGCGTGAACTTTCTGGCGGTGAATGCCAACGTATTGCTATTGCGAGGGCTCTGGGTAATTCCCCGTCGTATCTTCTGGCGGATGAACCTACGGGGAATCTTGATGAAAAAACGAGCGAGGAGATTATGGGACTTTTCAGCGAATTGCATCGTGATCAGAACACTACTATAGTTATGGTCACGCACAACCCTGAGCTGGAAAGTGTTTTTGATCGCGTAATCCACTTGCGTGACGGCCGGGTGGTGTGATGGAAAATTAATAATATGATTTTAACTAATTGCTTCACTTTACCTCGTAAACCCGGAAAGTAAACATCACGTTATGCTGATACGCGATTTATATTATCTTTCATTACACAATCTGTTCCTTCACAAGGTCAGATCGTTTCTGACATCTCTGGGAATAATCTTCGGCGTGGGCAGTGTGATAGCTATGCTCGCTATTTCAGGAGGCGCAAAAAGCGCCGCACTTTCACAGATTGCCGCATTGGGTATAGATAATATCATTGTTTACGGTAAAGAGCTGAAGAAAGTCGGAGGAAGTGACACCGATGATTCTCGCACCCTTGATTACGGTATTACCCATGATGATTTAAAGAATATAGCGAAAATGGAGAATATCGCACATATCTCCAGCGTGCGGGACGGAAGAGTCAGGGTGACGCGAGGCATAGAACCGGTGGATATTCAGTTGCTGTGGGTTTCAAGACAATTCAAGGATGATCTTAACTGCGATATAGTCAGGGGGCGCTGGCTGGCACCGTCCGATTTTGAAAATGCCATGTCTGTATGTGTGGTGGGAAGAAATGTCAAACGTGAATTATTTACTCTGGGGGAGAAAAACATCATCGGTAAAACCCTGCATGTTCCCGGCGGAGTGTTCAGAATTGTCGGGGTGCTTGAGAATAATGCGGGTACAGCCGTCGAGGGGATAAATGACCTCAATGCCTCTATATATATACCTTCGCCAACCGGGAGAAAAACCTTTTCGGAGTACACTGCGGAAACCGGGCCGCGTTTACTGAAAATACACCATGTCGAACATGATGTTCTCATTGTAAAAGTCAAAGATGCCGGGGTTATTGACCACACTGCCAAACGGATTTCCTCTCTTCTCACCAAAAAACATGATGAAAAAGACTGGGGTGTTCATGTGCCCCTGAGCCTTCTGAAACAGAAAGAACAGACTCAGGACATTTTTACCGTTGTTATGGGATCCATAGCCGCCATATCCTTGATCGTCGGCGGTATAGGAATAATGAATATCATGCTGGCCAATGTATATGAGCGTCGCAAAGAAATTGGTACCAGACGGGCCATGGGGGCTAAGAAAAGAGAAATCCTTTTTCAGTTCCTTATTGAAACTGTTTTTCTGACTTTTATAGGCGGAATAATCGGTATTGGTCTCGGATTCGGACTTTCTTCCGCAGTGACGCATTTTTCGGGTATGCCGTCCGAGGTCTCTATGTGGAGTATTGTCGGTTCCATAACTATTTCGGGTATTGTGGGCGTTGTATTCGGCACCTATCCCGCCTGGCAGGCCGCCAATCAGAATCCCATTCAGGCTCTTAAAGCGGAATAATAATTACTATTGTATTAGTGTTTATGCTGTCATATACTTACGGTATATAAATTAAAGGAAAGGAAGAAAATGAAAAAAAATGTTTGTATGAATAGACGCTCTTTTTTGACAACGACCGGAACCGCTACGGCAGGTTCTATTCTGGCCTCTTCAGCTACAGGCGCTGTGGCAGGGGGAACAGGAAAAAAAATGAAAGTTGCACTTGTGGGCACAGGTATTCGCGGCTGTACTTTCTGGGGAAAAAGTATTGTAAGAAAATATTCTGATGTTGTTGACTTTGTCGGCTTGTGCGATATCAACAAAGGCCGTCTGGAATTCGCCCGGGGATATATAGGAGTTGACTGTCCAGTTTTTACTGATTTTGACGAGATGCTGGAAAAAACCGACGCTGATATGATTATGGTTACCACGATGGACAGTACTCATCACGAATTTATAGTGAAGGCGCTTGAAGCCGGTAAGGAAGTGCTCACTGAAAAACCGATGACAACCGATGAGGATAAGTGTAAAGAGATCCTGGATGCGGAGAGAAAATCCGGCAAAAAAGTCAAGGTGGGATTCAATTACCGCTACAACCCGCATTACACGAAACTGAGAGAGCTTCTCGAACAGAAACGTGTCGGCGATATTGTTTCGGTGGATTTCCACTGGTATCTGAACACCTATCACGGTGCATCCTATTTCCGCAGATGGCATGGCCTGCGCGACTGTAGCGGAACGCCTGTTCCGCTTCGCTGTACGCCACCACCGGCGGACAGACCCCGGGCGGGGTGTCAGAACCGACCCCCGCGCAGGCGGTCAACAAGAGCGTCGCGATCGCGAGGGCGGCGAGCGGCCGCGTCCAGC